>JBAXOU010000001.1:0-70002 GCA_037133115.1 Planctomycetota bacterium
GGCCTCATCTCCTTGCCGAAGAGGCTCGTGGTGCCGAGATCGTGCTGCCCGTGGTAGGCCCCCTCGAACTTGAGGATGCCACCGCGGCGGCGGGCGCCGCGGGCCAGCCGCACGCACTGCAGTGTGGCCTCGGTGCCCGAGGCGCAGAACCGCACCTGGTCGCAGGCCGGGCTGAGAGCGACAAGCCGCTCCGCGAGTTCGAGCGATCGCGTGGTGACGTGGGCGAAGTTCGACCCGTGGGCGATCTGTCTGACGACCGCCTCCATCACCCGCTCATGCGCGTGGCCGAGCAGCACCGAGCCCCAGCCCATCGTGAAGTCGAGGTATTCGCGGCCCGCGAGGTCGCGAATCCGACACCCCCGCCCGCCATCGATCACGACGGCGAGGTCGTGAGGCAGGCCGTACTCGCCGTTGGATCCGGCGGGAAACACACGCCAGCTTCGGTCAGCCACCTCCGCGGCGGTGGGCTCGACGATCGTCGCCATAGAGACTCCTTCGTGGTAAGAGGGCAGGCCGGTCGTCACTCGTCGACCTCATCATCCTCGTCGTCTCCGCCGCTGGTCGCCCATGCCGGATAGGGAGCCGCCGATCCCTTCATCGCATGCCAGAGCACGCGGTTGAGCGCGTCTTCGGGCGCCTTGTCGACTTCGCGGAAGTTCATCGCGGCGCTGGCCAGCGCGCCCGCCTTGAGCACGGGATCGAGAATGGCCTTCGGATCGGCGTTCATCTGGTCGAGCGGCACGGTGGCCGGGCGGGCCACGAAGGGCGTCGGGTCGGCGACGTCGGTGAAGCAGTCGGTCATCGGGGTGGCCGAGGCGTCGAACTGGTTCAGCGGCGGCATGCCGAGAATCTGGGCGATCGTCCGCAGGATGCTCGTGGTGTTGTAGCGGGTGCTGACCGTGGCCCCGCGCTTCACGTGGGGGCCGGCGACGTAGACCGTCGTGCGGTAGCCGCTCACGTGATCCCAGCCGTCCTGGGGATCGTCTTCGATCGCGAAGATCGCCATCTTCGGCCAGAATCGGCTCTTCGACAGCGCCTCGACGATCCGGCCGAAGGCCAGGTCGTTGTCGGCGACGCAGGCGGTGGGGGTGGGGCAGCGGGGATCGGTGCCGCTGGTGTGGTCCTGCGGGAGGCAGATGATCACGAGGTTCGGGTATCTTCCCTGCCGCTCATAGTCGGCGAGTTCGCGAAGAATGAAGTCGGCCCGAAACTGGTCGGGCACGCTCATGTCCCAGCCCACGCAACCGGGCGGGGAGAAGGGGCGGATCGATTCGATCGCCGGTTCGCTGGCAAACGTCACCTCGCCCGCATCGGGCCCCGCCCGCCAGCCCGCGAAGCAGGCGGCGAAGTCGGGGCGGCCCGGCCGCGTGGCATCCCGCCAGCGGACCCGCGGCATCATGAACTCGCCGTAGTTGCGGATCGTCTTGCCGTGCTTGACGGCACTATCCCAGAGGAAGCCGGCCGGCGACCAGGCGATGGCGTCGGTGTCGGCGTCCTCCATGCCGTCCGGATAACTCCGCGGAAAGCCCGCGAAGCTCCGCTCCAGGTAGTTGGTGGCGACGGCCGAGGTGCTCCAGTTGTGACCGTCGGCCGAGAGGATGCCGCAGCAGTAGGCGTTGTCGAGGAGGACGAACTCGCGGGCGAGCGCGTGCTGGTTGGGCGTGATCTCGGCGCCGAAGATGCAGAGTTCGGGCCGGCCGTTGCCCTGGGGCATGTCGCCGAGCACCTGGTCATAGGTGCGGTTTTCCTTGATCACATAGACCACGTGCTCGATCAGGCTTGGCTCACCGATCCGCTCGGGGATCACCCGCGGTGGCTGGCCGGGCCGCGGCGGCGCGAGGGCGTCGCGAATCGCTCCGGCCCGCATGTTGCGGGCCACGCGTTCCGAGAGCGGCGGCAGGTCGTCGTCGCCGGGGATCGGCAGGATCGACACCGAGCCGTGGTAGTGGTGGGAGTTGAACCCTGCGGAGGCACCGCGGGGCTTCGGCTTCACCGGCAGCCCCTTGATGTTGGCGACCGCCAGCCGCTGCCGCGCCGGATCGACGACGACGGCTCCCGGATGCCAGCCGGCCGGGATCAGGCCGAGCAGCTTCGTGCCCCCTTTCTCCTCCGGCTCCCAGGCCATCACCGCCACCGCGTTCTGCGCGCCGTTGCAGACATAGAGCCGTTCGCCGTCAGGAGAGAAAGCCAGGGCGTTGGGCATCGCACCGTAGAGGTCCGCCGGGGTGCGTTTCGTCCAGGCCGTGTCCACCACGTCGCCGGTCGCGACGTCGAGGATGCTGAGCGTGTCACCAGCCGAGTTGGCGCAGACAACGTGGCGGCCATCCGGGGCAACGGCAAGCGCCGACGCATGCAGGCCGACGAGCACCTCGCGCACGGCATCGGTGCCCAGGTCCACGATGCTCACCGTGCCCTCGCTGGCGATGTGCCGAACCGGATCGACGCGGACGCGCGTCCCTTTGCCCGCCGGTCCCGTCAGGTCGTTCGGCCCAGGGCGGCGGCCGCCCCAGTTGCTCACGAACGCCCGGTCGCCCACGAGGATCACGTCGTAGGGAGCGACACCCACGTCGAAGGTGCGGAGCACGTCGCCAGTCGCTGCGTCGATTTCGAACAGACGGTTCGAGAGGTTGCCGCAGACGTAGAGCCGGCTGCCATCCGCCGAGACCGCAAGGCCGCTGGGTATCTCACGAGCCCGCTCGGGGGCATTGGCCGGAGGAAGCTGGATCGAGTACGAGGGCACGACCGTCGCGTCGCGCACGGCGAACACCTTCACCGAGCCATGCACGTTGCTCATGTAGAGCCGGCGACCGTCGGGGGCGAAGACGAGCCCCGTGTAGCTCTGAATCGCCTGCCCGTCGGGCTTGAGATTCCGGTCGGAATCGTCGTCGCCGGCCGGCCTGCGGGCGTCGTCCGCGGGGGGCTGCACGCGGCCGAGGACTTCGCCGCTGGCAGGATCGAGCAGGACGATCTCGTTGGTCTTTCCGGAGGTCGCGAGCATCCGGCCGTCGGGCGACAGGGCGAGCACCTGCGGCCGCAGACCCGGCAGTTCGACCTGGAGGCCCACGGGGGTCACGATCTGGTTGACCGGCAGCACGGTCGTATCGCCGTCGGACCGTCCCACGGCGGCGGTGATGTCCAGCCCCTCGTCGGCCACCGCTCGGCCGGAGGCGGAGATTAGCGCCAGCAGCGCGGCGCCGAGGTGCAGGGGGGCGATCAGCCGCATGTCAGTGTGCCCCTCTGAAACGGGTGGCCGAGGGACTTCCCTCCCGGATGTGCACCTGGGCGTTGAAGGCGATCAGCACGCGATCCTTGCCGCCGCGGTAGGGGAGTCCGCTGTGAAGCAGATACGAGGGAAACAACACCAGCAGGCCATCTTCGAGCGGCACGTCCATCGTTCCGTTGAGATACTTGTTGCCATAGTCCCGGTAGAGGCCGCCGGTGATCAGCGGTGAATAGAAACGGCTGCCGCCGTTCGGGGCTCCACCGGAAGCGTCTCGCCCCGACTCGCCGATCTGAAGATAGACGATCCCGCACCAGCTGCAGCCGTGGTGGTGATGGGCGTCGTGAAAGCCACCGTCGTTGGTGATGTGGTACCAGCTGTCCACGATCGTCACCACGATGTCCTGCGGCGGCACCTCCTGCCCATTGGCCACGCTCGCCGCCATCGCCAGCGACGACTCGATGAAGCGGACGAGTTTCGTGAGGTTTTCGTGAGGCTGCGCGAAGAGGTCGAAGTCGCTCTCGTAGAGCCCGCGGCCCGACTTGGCGGCAACCGCGACGTTGCTGTCAACGGCACTGGCCTGACGCGATTGAAGCTCGCGGAGAAAGGCTATGATGTCGGGGCCTTCGCCGGCGAACTCACGCCAGCGGCGCGTGAAGAGCATCGTCGGCCAGGCCTGAAAGCCCTGCAGGTCAAAACGCTCGGTGTCGGGCATCGTTCCCTCCCCTCAACGCACGGTGGTTTGCATGACGACTCCCAGCCTGCCGGCCGACGGCCACGTCGCTCTTGCGTTTCCCACGCTCATCGGCCGCTTCCAGATTCCGGGCACGGAGGCGATCAACGCGCGGCTCACGGAGGTCGTACTCGAACGTGAGGCCACCCAGCCAAGCCACGACTACGCCAATCAGGGCGGCTGGCATTCCCAGAACGATCTGCTCGACTGGCCCGGCGACGAGATCGTGGCGCTTCGCGGCTGGATTTCGGAAGGGCTCGGCCGCATGGTGCAGGCGACCGGCCAACTCCCCGAGGTGCAGGCCCGTGGCACGGCCGCCCCGCGGGGCGGGTTCCGGGTGATGGCCTGGGCCAATATCGCCCGCCGCGGCAACTACCATCGCATGCACAACCATCCGAGCAGTTCCTGGTCGGGCTGCTACTACGCGGCGACCGCCTCGGAGGCCGGGTCGCTCGCGGGGGCGATCGAGTTCTACGATCCGCGGCCATTCACCGAGATGGTCGATACCCCGGGCGCCCCGTACGGGCAGCGGGTTGTCATCCGTCCGGTGCCAGGGCTGCTCGTGTTGTTTCCGAGTTGGCTCTATCACTTTGTCCACCCCAGCACGGCCGACACGCCCCGAATCTCGATCGCCTTCAACGCCCAGTGGCGGCCGGCGTGAGCGGCGGCGACGTCGAGGCCCTGCACGCCACCCTCGTCTCCTCGCCCGTCCTGTTTCCGCTGGACGTGAGTCCCGCTGGCGATGCCATGCTGTTCGTCTCTCTCACGGAAGACGACTACCGCGAGGCGAGCTTTCTGGATCGCCGCATCCTGCGGCCCGAGAGCCGCACCGGCGTGGTGCCCCGCGAGCTGATGCGGCCGTGGCTGGCGCCGCTGCCGCGGAGCTGCGACTTCATCTTCCACGTGTCGCATGCCGGCTCCACGCTGCTCTCGCGGCTGCTCGGCTGCCACGAGCGTGTGTTCTCGCTCCGGGAGCCGGCGGTGCTGCGGTCGCTCGCCAGCGCCGCCGACACCACGGCCGACGGATTGCTCGACGACGTGCTGGCGCTCCTCTCGCGGACGTTTCGGCCCGGGCAGAGGCCGGTCGTGAAGGCCACGAGCGTCGTAAACCAAATCGCCGGCCGGCTGATGAGCCACGTGACAGACGCCCGGGCCCTGCTCATGACGGTGCCGGCCGAGACCTTCCTCGCCGCGGTGCTCGACGGGTCGCCCGGCGACATCGCAGCCCACGCCGCCGAGCGGTGGCTGCGGGTGCAGCGGATGGGTGTGGCCACGGGCATCGAACTGGGGAGTCTTGGCGCGGGCGAAGCGGCGGCGATGAGCTGGCTGTGTGAGAACCTCGCCCTGGCCGAGGTTGCACGAAACGTTCCCAGCCGGGTTCACTGGCTCGACTTCGACCGGTTTCTGTGCGAGCCCGCCGTCCATCTCGCCGCTGCCTTTGCGGCCTTCGGCATGGAAGCGGACGTGAAGCCGATCCTCGCCGGCGACGTCATGCGGCGCTACGCGAAGCGGCCCGACGTCGCCTACGACGCAGCCTTTCGCGGGCAGTTGCTGGCCGACGCCCGCAGCCGGATGGGCGATGAGATTCAGGCCGGACTCGACTGGCTCGCGTCGATCGGGGCGGAGAACCTGCTCGCCGGCACGCCGGCCACTCTCGCCGCAGCTCCGGTGAACCGTCACTGACCCACTCCGACCGCCTCAGGCACTGCGGCCGGCGCGGCGGCACTGGCCTGCCGCTTTCGGATCGTGACGGTGTCGAACAGCCGGCCGTCGAGGTCGAACGACTTCAGCTCCAGTGTCCGGCCGTTGACGGCGGCGAACACGAAGTGGTGGGAGCGGCGGACGTTGTTCTGGAACGGGGGCCGGATCGGCCCCGCCTGCTCGAGCCCGCCGCCACCGCCGCCGGCGATCATGTAGATCGTGCCGTCCTGCTCCACCGGGCGGCCCTCGCGGATCGGCCAGGTCCGCTCGTAGGAGTGGATGTGGCCGTTCCACACCACATCGACGCCGTAGCGGTCGAAGAGTTTCGTCAGCGGGCGGATCCGCATGTCGCCCCAGGTGCTCTTGCCCTTCCAGAGGTTCCCGTAGTCGTCCTCGTCGGAGGAGTACGACGGGTGGTGGTAGGAGACGAACTTCCAGACCACGTCGGACGTGCCGTTCTTCTCCGCGCTCTCGAGCGCCGCCAGTTCCCGCTCGAGCCACTGATACTGCTCACTGTCCGGGCCGACGTTCTTGTTGGAATCGATCGCGAAGAAGATGGCGTTGCCGTACCGGAACGAATAGTAGTATTCGGGAGCCGGCACGTTCATGTAGCGATAGTAGTGGTCGGCGTTCTGCTCGTGGTTGCCGATCACCGGATACATGCACACGCGGGAGAAGAGCGGGCTCATGCTCGCGAAGAACTCGTCCACCCACTGCCGCTTGATCGGCCCCTGATCGACGAGATCGCCGGGAATGAGCAGGAAGTTGGGCCGCAGCCGCCAGATCTGCTCGGCAAGACTGCCGTTGACCGTGGGGTTGCCCTGGGTGTCGCCCATCACGGCGAAGGCGAAGGGGGTCTCCGGCCGGGATGCGGTCTGAAACGAGCCGACGTCGCCCTTGAGCCACGTCTCGCCGCCTTCCTCCTGGACGAGCACCTGATAGTAGTGCCCAGTCTCGGCGGCGAGCCCGTCGAGCGTGGCGGCATGCAGGAGACGATCGTCGCTCGTGGCATCGACGTCGCGGTCGAATCGGGACGTCTCGCCGAACCGAACCCGCACCTTCGCTGGTCGGCTCACCTCGCACATCACGCGGATGCTGGTGCCGGTGGCGTACTGCAGATACGGCTTTACGAGAAAAGAGAAATCGCGGGCGGGGTCGGCCTGTGGCGGGAGGGCGACCCAGGCGGCGTGGTGGCCGTATTCATGCTCCACCCAGGCAGGCTTGGCGGCCACGTCGTAGATCACGGCCTGGCCGAGCCGGCCATGCATCGGAAACGACTCGTTGGAGTCGGCATAGGCCCCGAGCACGAGCCGGGCGTCCTTGGGATAGAGAACCGGACCATGCTGCTCGCGGGTCTCGGCATCGAGTTTGCCGTTGACCCACAGCTGCATCGACTCGCCGTCGTAGACGCCGCAGACGTGATACCAGCGGCTCGGCTCGATCGGCGTCGTGCCGGTAAGGTAGGTCATCCGACCGTTGCCATCGTCGGCCCCGGCGCTCGCGAGCCCGAAGGTGAAGCAGCGGTCGTTGTAGCCGAGCACCCATCCAGTTTCCGCGTCGCCGTTGTCCTGAAAGGCCGACACGATTCCACCGAAGGGGAGCGTCTCATCGAGGCTCACGAGCGCCGAGACCGTGATCGCGTCGGTCGGCAGCACGTCCCGCACAGCCGCCCAATCGCCGTCGGCCACGAACACGTCCTGCCGGCCGTCGAGGCGGAGGCACCGCAGCCGGCCGGCCGATTCGGCCGAGGCGTCGCCGTCGTGCCGCAGGTCGGGGCCGATCTGGGCGTCGAGCCGGCCGTCGCGAAGAAAGGCCCGCTCGAAGAGCCAATGGGCCCGCGGGTCCGGGCCCTCGTGCGACAGGGCGCGGCTGCCCGACATGACCACCGCCACGGCCGCTGCCAGCCACAGTCTTGCAAGCATCGTCTGCCTCCTGGCGTATTGGCCCCCGTGGTGTGCCGCTGGCCGCACGGCTCACTGCGCCTGGTTTTGGTCACCCAGATTGCGGGAGCCGAGTGCGCTGTACGCCGCCGCATCGATCGAGTCTTGCAAAAACCGCACCGAGCCGTCGCCGTAGGCGAAGGTGGCACCGCCGGGATGACGGCTGCCAAAGCTGAGTTCGTACGCGGCAAAGGCGGCCGATCCCTGTGCCACCCTCGGCGCGTTCATGGGCACCCCCGTCGAGCCGAGAAACTCGGACATGTCGCCTTGGTTATTGGTGTCGACGTCGTCGCCGCCAAACGCCCAGTGATCCTTGCGGCCGGAGTTGGCAGCGTTGTTTTCGTTGATGATTCCCATCTCCGGCATGACGGCGAGATCGGGCTCGGCCTCGCCGAACAGGATCGTGTTCGACGTCCCGTCCTTCACACCCTGGATCTTGGTGCCGGTCGACCCGAATGACTGGCCGTTGTAGCGAATCCGCTGATGCGGGATGCGATTGACCATGATGCCGTCGAGGTCGGAGATCACCTCCGTTGCGTGTTCCCCGCCGTTCCATGGCGTTGCCGCGGTCTGCCGGCGACGATCGACGGTGAGCGTGCCCGACACGCAGCCCAGGTAGTTGCTCATGGCCCGCTGCTGGACAATCCAGTTGTCGCCGGAGATGTCGGCCGCATTTGCGGGAAACTGGGATGACGCACAGCGGAAGGTCGGGATCGACTGCTCGCAGGCGTAGATGTTTTTATAGAACTTGTTGTAGGCCCGGTTCGTCAGCGCCGCCTGGCCGGTGATCCCGGGCACACCAAATGCCCACTGGTAGTTGCCCTCACCGTCTTCCTGGAAGGTCATCACCTCGAAGATGTTGTTTTGCTCCATGTAGGGAAGGATGAGCGAAGGCCACGCGGTTCCCACCTCGAACTCCGCCGCCATCGGAAATCCCTTGCGGGCGTCGTGGAAGCCGAGCGTCGCCAGGGCGACCGACCTCAGGTTGTTCGAGCAGTTCATCCGCCGTGCCGACTCCCGCGCCGACTGCACCGCCGGCAAGAGCAGGCCGATGAGCGTGGCGATGATCGCGATCACCACGAGCAGTTCCACGAGCGTAAACCCCCGGGCTCGTCGCCCGCTGAGCCGACCGGGAATGACCCGGACTCCGCCTCGATGATTTAGCACGTCGATCACTTCTTGGCTCCTTCCAAGGGGATATCGAAGTCGAAGGTGTTCGGCTCACCCTTGCGGACCACGGCACGCTCCGGCGTGGTGCTCGGCGCTTCGTAGGCTTTGGGAAACAGGTTCCTGACGCCCCCCTCGACTTCACTCGGCTTGATGTCGGGGGGGAGCGGTTCTCCCGCCTTGTTCACCCAGGCCACGAGCGTCACCTTGTAGTCACCGGCCCAGATGCCAGTCTCGCCCTGGGGATGCTGAATGACGTAGTGGCCGTCAGTGCCAGAAATGCCAAAGCCGAAGCCGTGGCGATTTGGGTCGAACTGCGTCGCATCGGGAAAGAACCCAACCTTGCAGCCACCGAGCGGCTTGCCACTCAACCGCACCGTTCCCTGCACCTGATGCATGGGCGGCTTGCCGCAGCCGACCAGCACCAGAGCACCGATCACGCACCCCAACCAAGGGCCTGCCCGGCGACGCTTGGCTGCGTCGCCGGGGTTGGCCTGGTTGGTAGACGTTCGTCGGTGCTGGTGATTGTCGGTCAAGTGGTCGTCCCAGATTCGGTTCCCAAGATCTTGGGTCAGATCACCGAGAAGACCGACTTCTTACGACCGGTACCGCTACTGACGGAACTCTGCGATGTCGACGCCATTGCGGCGAAGGCCGCATCGGCCGGCGACACCGCCGTGGTCGTTCCGACCTCAACGGCAGCCGACTGCGACGCCGGGAGGTAGGAGCCCTTGTCGTAGACATCGCCAATGCCGGTGATGTCGGTCACGTCAACCACTCCGTCATGGTTGTTATCGCCCTCGCTCCAGTCAGCAGGCAGACCGGAGTCGTACTTATTGGACGTAAACAGGGCGGCGATGTCCTGGACGTCAACCACACCGTCGAGGTTCGAGTCACCCGGGGCCGCAAAGCCGACGGTGAAGGACCCGCCGTTATCCATCCACCCGAGCGTCCGGGCGGAGTTCGAGGCCGCAACCGACGATGTGAAGCCCGCGGTGCCATTCCACGAGCCATCGCCCTTGCCGGCGTTGATCGCCGCAAGGATCGAGGTCCGATTGAGACCCGAGTGGGTCGTCATCTTGCCCGCCCCGAAGTCGACGAGGCCGCCACTCGCCAGAACGAGCGAGGTGATGTCGACCGTGCCGGTGCCGACGTCGAGCACCACCTTCGCCCCGGCCTGGACTTCCAGCGGACCGCTGCCGAGGGCGGCGACGTTCCGCACGATCAGCGTGCCCGCCGTCACCACCGTGCCACCCGAGTGGGTGTTGGCGGCCGTGAGGACGAGCGTGCCCGTACCCTGCTTCACGATCCGCTCGGCACCCGAGTGGACCGTCGAGTCGGTCTGGGTCTGGCCAGACGGGACATCGACGATCGTCCCGTCAGCTCCGACGCGGCCCGGCGAGCCGGTGTCGCCGACTCCGTAGACCGAGGACGTCGGGTGGAGAGCCCCGTCGGTGCCCGCCACCGAGGCACGCCAGTTCGTGCCCACGTCGGTGTCGCCGCTCAGGTTCTTGAGGTAATGGCTCGAGCCGGCCACGTACGCCGGCCAGACCGTGCCGTCTTCGGCGAAGTTCGCCGTGTTGCGGGTCGTGCCCGAAGCATCCTTCAGGACGAAGATCTCGTTGGCCCGGGTGGGCGAGTTGTCGAGATCGCCCCACGTCACCGCAACCACTCCGGCGGTCACGGGCACGTTCCAGGCCGTGCGGAAGGCGGCGGCGGTGCCCGTCCAGCCGTTGTAGACCACGAGCACACCCCCGGCCGGGATCGTGGTTCCCGCAGGAATCGCGCCCCACTTGATGGTGTCCTCGTCGTCGAAGGTCCAGCTGCCGACATCGGCCGTTCTCGACCCGCGGTTGTAGAGTTCGACCCATTCCGTGGCCGTGTCGCGGCTGCCGGACTGCGTCGAGTCGTACATGATCTCCGAGATCACCACGTCGCCCACGTCGTTGTCGGCGATCGACACACTCGTGCTTCCGGCGACGAAGCTTGCCGCCGTAGCCGTGAACGTCACCGGCCGCGTGCCCCGGTAGATGACGTCGTTCACGATCGTGATCGGGAACGTCACCGACGCCTGGCCGTTCGGAATCGTCACCGTGGCGGGCACGGTGGCGGCACCCGTGTCGCTGCTCGCAAGCGTCACGACCAGGTCACCGACGGTGCCGAGGGTCCTCGTGACCGTGCCCGTCAGCGGGGCGTCGCCCTCGGTTGCCGTCGCCGCAACCGCCACGACCAGCGTGGCGGCGTCGGCCGTGGTGAAGTTCCACGTCGTCGGCGAGCTGATGCCGGGGCTCGGCAGACCGTCTACGGTGCCCTTCACGCTGATGTTGTCGATCGCCCACCACCAGTCGTTCGTCCCGGTGTTGGTCCATTTGAAGACCATCGTGCCATCGTCGGGGTTCGGCACCGACACCGTGCGGTGCTCGTTGACGTTGGCAGCCGATGAGCTGCCGAGCGTGTTGCTCGAATCAAGCGTGAGCAGGTTGGTCCAGCTCGTGCCGCCGTCGTAGCTCACATCGAGGAAGCCCTGCATGTTGTCGGGCGTGTAGGGCGTGAACGAACCACCGCTCTCCGGCCGGAAGCTCGAATCAAACTCGAGAATCACCGAACTGGCGGCCACGGTGGCGAGGTTGATCGGCGACGACAGCAACTTCGCGTTGAAGCTGTTGTTAGGATAGAAGCCGTAGTCATCCCACTCGTCGGTGTCGGCCACGGCGACCGTGCCCGAACCGAGAGTGAAGTTCGCCCGGCTCTGGCCGCCCTCGGTGCTCCAGAAGTTCTTGTTGGCGAACGTCCAGCCCCGCCACTCCGGCGCCCCGCCGAATGGCATGGCCGAGTTGTCGGTGGTCCAGCCGCCCGGCGGCGTGGCGGTGAACTCCTTACCACCCTGCAGGCCCACGGTCTCGTAGACGGCCGGACCCAGCGGGAGCAGTTCGAAGTCTTGCTTGAGGAGTTGCACGCCGCTGGTGACAAACGACGAGGCGCTGAGGACGGCCCCGTTGTCGATCAGGATGTAGTAGTCGGTCAGCTTAACGAGGTCGCGGACCGGGTTGATCGTCAGCGTGGAGCCACTGATCGACACCTCCGCGGAGTTGATGTCGATCATCTTCTCCGCCTTGTTGTCGGATCCCCGGACGATGTAGATGAACCCGTTGCCCTTCTTGATGGCCTGGTCGTAGGTGACCACGCCGTTGGCCGAGACCGCCACGGCGGTCGCACCGTCGGCGGGCGAGAGATTCGTCGGCTTCGGGAAGTCGTCGTCGAGCACCGTCACGGTGGCCGAGACCGAGAAGAAGTCGGTCGCGGTCGCGGTGATCACCGAGGTCTGGGAACCGTCGGAGAGAAGATCGTCGACGCCCGAGATCGAGAACGTCACCGACGACTGGCCGTCGGGAATCGTCACGGTGGCGGGCACCGTGGCGGCCGACGTGGTGCCGCTGGCGAGCGCCACGACGAGCGCGCCCGAGGTGCCGGCGGCGGCATTGCGGGTGACGGTGCCGGTGGCGACGCCGCCGTTCTCGCTGATCGACGGCGGAGTCAACGTCACCGTGAGGGTCGGAGCCTCGGCCGTGGTCACGCTCCACGAGGCCTTGTCGTCGATGCCCGCATAGGGCACGCCCGCCTTCTCACCGCGAACGACGATGTTGTCGATCGCCCACCACCAGTTGTTGTCGCCTTCGAAATAGCCAAACTTGAACTTCATCTGGCCCGATGCCGGACTGGTGAGCGGGGCATCGACCGTAGCGCCCTGCACGTACTGGCCCGCGGTGTTGGCCGCCGACACCACGATGTGGTTGTTGAGGGCGCTGTTGGTGTTGTTCGCGTCGCCGAAGAAGAGCAGTGGCGACCAGGTCGCCCCGTCGTCGTACGAGACCTCGACGGTGCCGTACTGCGGGAGTTCCTTGTTGTAGCTGGAGTCAAACTCGAGGGTCACAGTGCCGGGCGTGATGCCGGAGAGATCGATGGACTTCGTGATGAGGAGACTGTTGAACCGACCCGCGGCGTGCGAGACGTCATCCCACTCGTCGGAGTCGGCCACCGCAACAGTGCCGGTGCCGAGGGTGAACCGGCTGCGATCCTGATCGCCGGCGGTCGTAACCCACGAGTTCTTGTTGACAAACGTCCAGCCCTGGAGGTCGGACTGGCTCGCGGGCATCTGCGTGTTGTCGACCGTGAACCCGGCCGGGAGCGTGTGGGTGAAGTCGGTGCCAGTGCCATTCGGCTCCGTGACGAAGGGGCCGAGCGGCAGTTGCTCGAACGTCTCGGTGAGCAGAACCGCGTTGGTCGTGACCGTGCTGCTCGTGTCGAGGAAGGCACCGTCGTCGATCAGCACGGAGTAGCCGGTGAGGCCCTTGAGGTTGATCGGCGGGTCGATCGTGACGGTCGAACCCGAAACGACGACGGCCGACGACTTGACATCGATCGTGGCGCCGATCCAGCCGGTGGCCGTCTCGACGATGTGGATGTTGCCAGTGCCCTTCTTCACCGCGGTGTCGAAGGTGAGGCTGAAGTTCGCCTTGTAGCCAACGCCGGTGGCGTTGTCGGCCGGAGTGAGCGTGAGGACCTTCGGGCCTTCATCGTCGAGCACGTTGATCGAGGCCGTGCTCTGGGAGTAGACCACCGACGTGGCGGTGATCGTCACCTTCTGCGTCCGGTCGCTGAGGCTGTCGTCGACGGCCGTGATCGGGAAGGTAACCGACGACTGGCCGTTCGGAATCAGCACCGTGGCCGGAACCGTGGCCTCAGACGTGTCGCTGCTCGTGAGCGTGACGAGCACGTCGCCGACCGGCAGGTTGTTGCGAGACACGGTCGCCGTGGCGGTGCCGCCGTTCTCGCTCATCGAACTGGGATTGATTGCGAGGGTCAGCTTGGGCGACTCGGGCGTGGTGAAGTTCCAGAACGCGGCATCGGAGAGGCCTGCATATTCGCGACCCACGATGTTGCCAGTGATCTTCATGTTGTCGACGCCCCACCACCAGTCGTTCGTGCCTTCGCAGTAGAAGCGGAACACGAGCGAGCCGCTGCTGGGGTTGGCCACGGCTCCGAAGGTGGCGCCACCCTTGAGATCGCCGCTCACGCCGGTGGGGGTGCCGGAGACGAGGTGCTCGTTGATGCTCTTGTTCACGAAACTTGCGCTTCCGGCAGTGTTCGTGGTGTTGTTCTCGTTGAGCGTCAAGAGGGTGGACCAGGTGGTGCCGCCGTCGTAGCTCACATCGAGTTTGCCGGTCTGGGCCTCACCGGGGCCTTCAGGGCGGAAGCTCGAATCGAACTCGAGTTTCACCGAACCGGCCGCCACGCCCGTCAGGTCAACGGGTTTGGTGGTGACATAGCCCTTGAACGCCCCGCCGTTGGCGGCGTCGTCGAACTCGTCGGTGTCGGCCACCATGATCGACCCGGAGGCAAGCGTAAACTGATCGCGGTCCTGGCCGGTCGTCCCGCCAGACTCCTTGATCCAGGAGTTCTTGTCGGCGGCCACCCAGCCCTTCCACTCCTCCTTGCCGCCGGTCGGCATCTGGCTGTTGTCAACCGTAAAGCCAAGCGCGGGGTTCGGGCTCCAGTCGGTACCGTCGCCGCCGCCGTCGGTCACGAACGGCTGCAGGGGCGTGAAGTCGAAGTTTTGCTGGAGGAGCGTGGCACCGGTGGTCGGGGTCGAGGAGGTGTCGATGAACGCGCCCTTGTCGATGTACACCGAGTAGGTGTTGTCGAGTTCCAGGTCGGTCGGGAGGTCGACCGTCACCTGATTGCCGCTGATCGCCACATTCGCCGACCGCACGTCCACCGCCACGCCCGTCGTGCCCGTGCCCTGCCGGACGACGTAGATGCTGCCCTGGCCCTTGGCCACGTTCTCGTTGAACGTGAACACCAGATCGCTGTTGAGCGGAACGTTCGTCGAGCCGTCGAGCGGAGCAATGCCCGTCACCGAGAGAGCGAGCATGTTGCGGTTCTCAAACCGCTCCAGGCTGGCAAGCCCGCCGAGCCGCCGCGGATGGCGGGCCTGGCGCGACTGAAACAGGCTCTTGAGGGCGGTCGCGAACGAGGCAGCGGTCGAGCGGCGGCGGAACGACATGAGAGGCTCCCGTTGAGTGAGGGCGTTTGGATCAGCGATCCTTTGGTGCGAGCGTTATGACGGCCGTCGATGAGGACATCACCAGAGATCCGTGAGTTTCCGATGAAAATCCCGTGAGGGTTTGATGAGGAACATCGCCCGTTCGGGCCACTGCAAGGCTATTTCGCGGGATGTGTTCAGCGACTCTCCGCGCCACCGCCGGCCTCATCGCCTGGCTCTTCGTAGGCCCCGGCACCGATCGGCACGTCGACATCGACGTAGCCGATCATCATTTCCTCCCAGGTTTGCTCGCCCCACTGCACCGCGACCGTGGGATCAGGATTCGCGGGGTTTTCCGCGGAGTTGTCGAACGTGGCATCGCACGCGAGCAGGGATCCCCGCGGCAAAGTCCTTGGTGCCGCGAGGACGTAGTAGCTCTGCCAGCCGAAGTCGAACGCGGGCACGTCGAGGAGCACCTCGACCGGTAACTGCCCATCGGGTGAGGCGAGCACGTAGCGAAACGAGGAGCCCCTGAGGTGCATGTGCGGCATGAACGAGAGCAGTCGCACGTCGTCTCGAAAGCGGCGCTCGGAGTGCACCGGGTGAGCGGAAGCCCCTGGCGGAATGACGAACTCGGGGTTGGCGATCCCGATGGTCAGGGCCTCCCGCGAGGGAGGCTGCTTGGCCACGATGAGCCCCACCTTCGAACGGTCGGTGGTGGGCTTTCCGTTCGGCGTGTAGTGGATTTGGAAGACCAGTTCACTACCCGCCTCGATCTTCTTGGCCGTGCCCGGCGGAAACACGCTCGGCATGTCACCCGGCGCGTAGCCGCAGAGGTGGCCCCGCCCAGCCGCGATCGTCCGCCTGCGGTCACCCCCGGGCGGCACGACGTACACGATGATGTGGTGGACCACGCCCGCGTCGCCGGGCCGCGCCTCGGCCGCCTGCACCCAAACGTCAGCGGCGAGGTTTGTCGGCACCGTGACGTGGACGTAGGGCATGGTGCCCTGCGCCGGGATCAGGGTCGCTTCAGGAAGTTCGAATACGAGGTCGGGAGTGCCGATCGTCCACCCCTCCGGCCAGGCCTTGGCCGCCGGTCCATCGGCAGGGTCGCCCTCGGGGCACCGCTGCTCGACCCAGGCGAGCAGCGTGGCACGCTCGCGGGCGGAGAGGTGACGGTCGTTGGCAAACGTGCCGTGCCGCGGATCCGCGTGCCAGGGGGGCATGCGCCGCTGCTCGACCACCTCCGCCAGCATTGCCGAGTGCCGAAAGGCATCGTCGAAGGTGACGAGATCGAAACCCCCCACCTGCCCGGGGCGATGGCAGCCCTGGCACCGCTCCTGGACGATCGGGGCCACGTCACGGTGGTAGGTGACAACCCCTACCTCAGGGGATGGTTCATGCTCGTCGAGCCAGCCGGCAATGTCGGCCCGCGCCGGCCGCACGCGATCGAGGCTGGCGAGTTTCGACGTTGCGGGCTCGGCCTTCGTGATCAGGCAACCTGCCACCGGCGTGGCCTTCACCGCCACCGTGTCGCCGCGAAGAACGGCCTCGATGGCGTCGCGGAGCGGCGTTGACCGGGGCTCCTCGCGGGAGAAGTCGTAGCCGTACTGATCGTCGATCGCTCCGCGGTAGCGGATCGTGGCCTCCGCATCGAGGAGGATCGCTTCATTCGACCGCTCGACCATCAGGGCGTCGGCCTGCACGCTGCCGCCATCGAAGAGGATCGGGAACGTGGGCGTCTGTGTTGCGACCCACGCGGCGAGCGACTCGCGCGACTCGCCGGCACCGGAGACGATGCCGAAGAATCGTATCCCTCGGGGGCCGTACTCGGCGGCCAGCTCGTCGAGACGGCGGAGATACTTGTCGCCCAGCGGGCAGCCGGGAGAGACGAACACCAGCACCGCTCCACGCACCGGCTGGGATCCGAGCGGGCCGCCGCTGTCGCCGCCGTTCGTCCGCAGGCCGTAGAGCCAGGCCTCACGGCCGCTCTGGACGTCCACGAGTCGGAAATCGCCGGCGCGGCGACCGACGAGGCGATCGAGGGGCAGGGCGGCCGATTCCTCCGCGGCCACGGCCGCCCCGATGGCGACGCCGGCCACCAGCGCCACCAGCGCCGCGCACGGACCGAACCGGCGGACCAGCGATCGCTCGGGCCTCAGCGCATGGGGCTTCCGGGTGACCGATAGGAGATGTTTCACGAGCATGACGGCACTCCGGTTTCGGTAAAACCGCCGCATGATACGTGCCATTCCGGACACGGGCCATGCCGGCGACATGTGGCGATGCGGCGCGGCGTCACGGCACCTCGTCGAATCCGGTTTCGGGAGCGTGTGAGAATCCTGTGTGCCTGCTTGCGACTTGCGGACCTGGCGGTCTCATACGTCGCATGCCGCGGGTGCGGTCCGAACGCTTGCAGGAGAGAGGCTCATGGTCGTGCGCTGGCTGCTGGTGCTCATTGCAGCATTCACCGGTGGGGCAACCGCACTCGGCGGCGACGACGTCTCCGCCGACCCGGGCCGCGATGAACTGGTCTATCGGCTGAACTTCGCCGAACTGGAGCGGCCCTCGGCGCCAGGGGCGGCCCCGCGTTCCGACGCGGGGCCGCCCGCAGCCCTCCGGCCGGTGCCGCCTCACGCCGGCCACGCCCACAACGACTACTGGCACGACCGACCGCTCCTCGACGCCCTCGAGCGAGGGTTCTGCAGTGTGGAGGCCGACGTGTTCCTCCGCGACGGCGACCTGCTCGTCGGTCACGCCGTGGGGGAACTCCGGCCGGGCCGCACCCTGGCCGCGGTCTATCTCGATCCGATCCGCGAACGCCTCGAGGCGACCGGCTGCGTCGCGCATGATGGGAGGCCCTTCACGCTGCTCGTTGACATCAAGGCCGATGGGGCAGGGGCCTACAGGGTTCTCGCCGAGCAACTGAGGCCCTTGCGACGGTTTCTCGTCGGCGACGACTCGCGACCCGCGGCGCTCCATGTCGTGGTGAGTGGCGACCGGCCCATCGAGGCCATGGCGGCCGATGCGGAGCGGCTGGCCGGCGTCGACGGTCGGCTCGAAGACCTCGACCGTGACGACCGCCCGGCAACGCTGATGCCGCTCGTCAGCGACCGCTGGGGCACGCGGTTCACCTGGTACGGCGACGGCCCCATGCCGGACGATGAGCGGGCGGAACTCCGACGGATCGTGAACCGGGCGCATGCCCGCGGTCAGGCCGTTCGCTTCTGGGCCACGCCCGACACCGCGCCGTTCTGGGAGGAACTCTCCGCCGCGGGCGTGGACCTCATCGGCTGCGACGACCTCGACGCGTTCGTCGGCTTCGCGGCGAGCGCACGGGAGCGGCCATAGCGGCTGCCGCGGCCGACGGGGCTCATGGCTTCCTCAGCCGCGAGTCGAACCAGGTGGCGCACCGCATGATGTGCCAGGGCATCGTGAGCCAGCCGTGGCCGGCCCCCTCAACCACGGTGAGCGTCACGTCGCAGCCGAGGGTCTTCGCTTGGTCGCAAAAGCGGATGGACTGATCGAGCGGAACGAGCGTGTCGCGATCGCCGTGGTGGATGAGAATCGGCGGAAGTTCGGACGTCACGTGAAACAGGGGGGAGAGCTCGCGGGCCGTTTCCCGCCAGCGGACCATGTCGACCGGCTCCTGATCGAACGCCTTGCGAAAGGACGGAGGCGGGCCGCCGTCTCCCGGGTCTTCGGTCGATCCGGTCAGGTTGCTGAGGTCGGTGACGGGGCAGAAGACGGCTGCCGCCTGCACGGCGCTCGAAACGCCCGCCAAGGGGTCGGCGGAGTCGGCCGCTGCCGGGCCGCCGCGGGTGGCGAGCATGAGCGCGAGATGGCCGCCGGAACTCCCACCGGTGACGCCGATCCGGTCGGGATCGACGTGAAACTCGGCGGCATGCGCGCGGACGTAGCGCACCCCGCGGGAAATGTCGGCGACGATCTCGTCCACGGTGGCACGGGGTTGTGGCACATGGGCGATGGCGAACAGCGTGTAGCCGTGACGCAGGAGGGGCGCCAGGAGCCACGGGCGAAACGAGTTCGGGCTCGACTTCCATCCGCCGCTCACCAGGAACACGATGCCCAGGCCGTTGGGCGCGGGCGGCGTGAGGACGTCGAGGGTGAGCGGCTCACCACGACGCTCGCCGTAGACGATGCCCCGCTGCCAGTCGCACGGTGGATGGGCGTAGACCCAGGCGGCCGCCACGAGGCCCGCGGCAAGCACGACGGTGGCAAGACAGGCGACGAGCCCGGCCATCAGCCAGCGGCGGAGGGACGTGCGGCGGCGCGCCGGCGGCGGGATCGCGTCCGTTCCGGCAGCGGCCCCGATGCGGTCGCTCGCACGATCGACCATGTCCCCGCCTCCTCGCCCACTCGATACCCGCAGTTGCTGAAGTCGCCCGACAACTCAGGCCTTTCGCCACATGCCTTCGAGCACCCGCAGAACGTCGGCGGCACCGAGCCGCGGGTCCAGGGCCGTGGTGGCGATCCCCGCAACCACGCGGGTGTGCTGGTGGTCGGTGGCATCGGCGACGGCCCACTCGTCGCCACGGCGGCAGGTGATGTAGACCGAGAACGTTCGGTGGCCGGTGCCAGGCCGCTCACCCACCACGTGCAGCACCGCCCGCGGGCCGGAGAGTCCGCCGAACAGCCGCTCGCCGATCCGGTAGCCGACGCGAACGCGACCCGAGGTCACGAGCATCGCCCGTGGAGCAAGGCGGCGGCCAGCCGCCGCGAGACCGTCGTGCACCGCCGCCAGGAACGGGTCGAGTTGGGCGAGGTCCATGATCGCCAGCGGATTGAGACCGTCTGACACCACCACCTGCACGTCGCAGCCCCCGCGCTCCGCCTCCCGCTCCGCATCGACGGCGGCCACCGACGCCTCCGCGAGTCGCTCGCCGGTGGTGGGATGGAGGATGTAGTCCCGGCGGTCGGCCGACTCAGTGAACAGCGCGAGCGAACCCACCCGCGACCGCCGGAAAGCATCGTCGAACTCCGCCCAGATGCTCTGCTTCGCGTCGGCGTAGATGCGGCGGATCGTGGTGTCGAGCGCCGGCTCCAGATCCTCCGGCCGATGACCGTGTCCCTCGGCAAGGAACACGCCCCGTTGCCGCACCTCCTCCATCTCGCGGCGGCCCTCGGCCTGGATGACGTCATCGGTTCGGCGGTCGCCCACGGCCCGCTGGTACTGCAGGTGCACCCAGCCGGGGTCGCCGAAATGTGGCCCGGGGGCCCCTTCGGCGTCGAGCACCCCGAGCCGCTGGAAGAATCGCTCCATCCGCTCTTCGCCGCGGCAGCCGAACTGACGGCGGAGTCGCACGTGGTCCTGAAAGCCCGTCGTCAGGTAGCCGAGCATCGGATCGACCTTGGTGGGGAGGGCCATCAGGTACGCCGGCCGCGCGGGTAGCACGCGTTCCAGACACCAGTCGAGGTCGTCGAGCGAGACGTCCATGTGGAGCGTGCCACAGACGTCGAGGCCGATGCACAGGCCGTGCAGCTTGCCCATCACGAGATCCTCGAGGCAGCAGCGAACGAGCTGCTCACGTGTACGGAAGACCTCGGGCCCGATGAATCCCGCCACGTCGTTGACATGCACCCAGGGCTCGGCCCCGCGGGCCCGCGCCACCCGGCGGGCCAACAGCCGCGCGAAGCCGTATTTCCGCGACTCGTGCACCACCATGTCGACTCCCTGGGCGTGGCCATTGGTGAAGTCGGCTCCCTGCCCGGTCTCGAAATACAGGCCCCACGGCCCGCGGCGGGCGTCGGCATGGCGAAGCATCTTGTCGAGTGTCAGGTCGAACGTGGCGTTGGCCGCGTCACTGCCCGCGATGCTCTGAAACCAGACGCCGGTCGTGCCTGGGGCGGCCGCGTCGACCTCGGCCTGGACGTCGATGTGCGCGAGCACGCAGTGGGGCATCGTGTCGGCGAGCCCAAAGGCCTCGAGCACGTCACGAAGCGTGTCGGATACAGCCTTCACGCTCGCAGGATCGCTCGACACCGGATTGGTACCGAGCACCACGTCGCCAACCCCATACGCCCAGCCGTCAAAGACCTGCCAGCGAATGTCCACGGGATGGTCGGTCGGGGAGTTGGGCTGGAGACGTGCGGCGAGGCATCCGCGGCTGCCGA
This sequence comes from Planctomycetota bacterium, assembly GCA_037133115.1. Lineage (GTDB taxonomy): Bacteria > Planctomycetota > Planctomycetia > Pirellulales > UBA1268 > QWPN01. Next base: position 20,940 of record JBAXOU010000001.1, read on the forward strand.
TCTGCGTGCCAGGGAGCGGATTGAAGATCGTGTCGCCCACGCGGACGAGTTGCTCGTCGTCCATCATCCGCACGACGCAGGCGATCACGTCGCTGGAAAGACCGGGCATGATCGCTTTGATGTCAGCCTCGGGCCGAGTGAGCAGGAAGGCGGCGAGTTCACCGACCGTCCACTCCGCCGTCCGCTCCCGAGCCTCTGGGTCGAGATCGGCGGCGATCGCGGCAGACAGCGCGTCTGAGAAGGGAGGATGCGAGTCGATGTCCCGGAGCCGCGTCCGCCCGAGCAGCTCGCGGGACGCCTGTCGCGCCGCCTCGTTCGGGGCGGCGACGCCGATCAGTTCGTCGCCCTCCTTGAAGGCGTTGGCATGGCCGAGGAACCGCGTGAAAAGCCGCTGGTTCCATCCCCCCGAGAGGCGAGTGACGTAACCGATGAGGTCGTCGAGCGGCGCACCCTCAGCCATCGAGGAACGGATCGAGGCAGCGGCAACTCCGGCGAGAAACATGCGTCGACTTATGCCATCCATGACGGGTTGAGGAGTCCGTGGGGTGCGATGGGCCGTGTCGCTGAGGGGTGTAGGAACCATGGTACTTCTCCGAGAGCGGTGTTCGGTAGTCGTCAGGTCATGAGCGATCTTCTCAGTCGTCAGCGAGGAAGCCGTGGTATCTGCCCATGTGCCAGGGGAGGAGGAAGACCGTGCCGCTGGCGAGTTCGCGACCGTCGCCTCCCTGGTCGAGGCACCACGGATCGGTATTCCAGTGGGCGAAGCTCCGCTCGTCCACTGGGAGCACCTTCCCATCGACCCGGTAGCCGCGCGGCACGTGGTCGGGGCGGCCGGGATCGATCGACTGCGTTGCCGACAGCCGCACGAGATCGAGCCGATGAGTATTCGTGTGCCGCCACTGGCAGCGGTCGAAGGGGAGGAGCACGAGAGTCTCGATCGAGTCGTCGAGCCAGTCGGCCCCGCCAAGGGCATCCCGGGCCGACGGATCGACGGAGCCGTCGGCCCCCGCCTCCTGCGCCGTTGCCACGAATGCGAAGTGGAAAAACGGATTCCGCTCCGGCCGCTCGAGGAGCCAGGAGCGGTGGAAGGCCCCAAGGAAGGCCCGCCGCAGGCCGGGATCGGACGTGTAGCGAACGAGGTGGTAGAGGTTCATGAATGCCATCTCGTCGTCCGACTGGTTGCCGGAACCGACGCCGAGCTGAACCTTCGGCGACAGGGCGTTGGCGTCGTAGGCATGGTCGCGACGGAGGGCCTCCGCGGCCGCTTCGTAGCGAGCCTCGCCGGTGACGTGCGCGGCGATCGCGAGGTAGGCGAGGAAGAAGTAGTGACCATCGAGTTCGTCGGAACTCGTGTCGGCCTTCCACCACCAGCGGCCGTCGGCCGACTTCGGCCAGCGCGGCTCGAGCATCTTCCAGTGCGGGTCGGTCTCGCGCGTCTGCCGGTCGCGGGCCTCCTGGCCGACGTTCGGGTCGGGCCCGTCGCCGGGGAGAACGGTCCGCGCCGGGAAGCCGGGGGGCGGGGCGTGCTCGCCCCCCTGCGTCACTTCCTGGAGGAACGTCAGCGCCCGAAAGGCCCGGTCGGCCCGCCGCTTCGCGTCGGCCGAGCGGTCGTGGGCGTAGGCGAAGCACTGCGCCGCGCCGTACAGCGCGGTCCAGAGTCCGTCGTTGTCGCTGTCGATGCGGCGCGCCGTCGAGGCGTCGCCGGGGACATCGAGATCGGCCGTGGCCACGAATCCGTGCTCCGTGCGGGAGATCGACTCGTCGATGATCGCTTCATAGTGCCGCGCCTTCTCGGCAAGCGTCGTAGACCTCGCCGCGATCCAGCCGGTGCCACCGTCGGTGGCGACGATGACATCGCCGTTGGCCGCGACGACGAGGTCGTGGACGACATCGCCGGGCAGCCAGCCTGGGCCCTGCCGGTAGCGAAAGCTGGTGCCCGACCACTCCACCGCGCCGATCTTCGACCCGAACCACACCGTGCCGTCGGGGGCCGAGGCCACCACGGTGAAATCGGCCACGGGAAGCCCCTCGGCACCGGTGAAGAACTCCCAGCCGTCTTGGCCGCGGCGCGCCACGCCCGCCGGCGTGGCGACCACGAGCCGACCGTGCGTGTCATACGCCACCCCGCGGATGTCGCCCGTCCCCCACACCAGGCCCCGCTCATCGACGGGCGCAAGACGCTGCCACGGTCCATCGGCGACGCGCTCATACACTCCTTCCGACGTGGCTGCGGCCGTGGTGCCGTCGCCGCGCCGGGCCACCTGACGGACGTCTGCTTCCGGCGCGACGAGGGACAGGTTCTCGCCGCCGTCGCGCCGGGGAGCCGCGACCGAAGCTGCCGAGAACCGGCCCGTGACGAGCCGGAAGGTGGCCACGCCGTCGCCGAGATGGACGGCGCCGTCATCTCCGATCCACGTTCGCCGCGGCAGGAACCCAGGCGGAAGTCCGGGCGGCAGGTTCCGATGCTCCGTGACGCGCTGCACGAACGGGCCAACGCAGCGAGGCGACATCGGCTCCGCGGCCCCCGCAGCGGTCGCTACCACCATCACTGCCCCAAAAAAAATGGTGGCTGTCACCATGCGTGGCCCTCACGAGCGAGTTGACTGAGGTGGCAGTCGGTTCCAGAGTGGCGCGACGGCCACTCCGGCGATGACGAGACCGGCGGCGAGCACGAGGAAGATCGCGTTCCACGGGGTCTGGCCGTCGGCGGTCGTCGAGGACACGAGGCCCGGGAGCGTGCCGCCGACCACGCCGCCGAGCGAGCCGCAGCCGTTGATCATCCCAGCCGCGGTTGCCGCCCCCCTCCGCGTGCCGAAGTCGATCGCCGCCGCACCGCTGGCGAGCGAGTCTGGGATGTAGACGAGCAGGCCGATCACAAACAGCATCGCCCCCACCGCCCACCGCGTTGGCGGCATCCAGGGCAAGGCGGCCAACGCGACGCCGGCCGCCACGAGCGTGACCGCCATCACCGGAAACCGCCGCGTGCCGAACAGCCGGTCACTCGCCCAGCCACCCGCGATGATCCCCACGGGGCCGGCCAAGTCGAAGAGCCCGCCAAGAATGCCACTCTCGGCGACTCCCGTGCCAAGCCGCTCGCTCAGATACACGGGCGACCAAAACATGAGCAGATAGCGGAGCGGCTTGACGAGGAGATAGACGAACGAGATCACGAGGACCGTCGGCGACGTCATGACGTCCAGGATCGTCCGCCACGCCCCCTCCGGCTCATCGGCGACCCGCTCGCCCGCAACGATCACCGACTCAGCTTCGCCCGCTGCCTGCTCCGGCGACGGGAGCCCTACGTCCTCCGGCCTGTCGGCCTGCAGAATCGCAAACGCCACGCAGATCGCCGCGAGGATGCCAGCCGGCACGAAGAAGGCCATCCGCCAGCCGCCGTGCTCCGCGGCCAGGCCCGCCACGACGCCCGCGATCATCCCGCCGAGCGCGAAGTTCGTGCACCACAGCCCCATCACGCGGCCCCGCACCCGCCTCGGGAAAAACTCGCCCATGTTCTTCGTGAGCGGGGCCCAGCCACTCGACTGGAACACGCCCTGGAGGGCAAAGAGCACACCGAGCCAGGCGGCCGTCGCGGCAGACCCCATGGCGACCGCCACCGCCACACTCCCCGCCATGCCGGCGAGGACAACTCGCCGGGTGCCAGCCCGGTCGCCGAGCACGCCCCAGAAAAACTGCCCGGCCGCGTAGGCGATGAGATACCCGCCGTCGACGGCGGCGAGCGTCTCCGTCGAAAGCCCCCACACCTCGGGCTTCTTGAGTTCGATCTTCGCCACCGACAGGCTCTTCCGCGTCAGGTAGAAGCCGGCGTAGGCGAGCCAGGTGATCGCGAAGATGCGCAGCTGCCAGGCTTTCAGCGAGGTCGTCCAGCCGCGGAGCAGCGACGACCCGCTCATGGTGTCACGACCACGCGGACGGCGGTGCCGGCGGCTGCCATCACGAGTGCCTCGTCAATCCGATCGAGCGGCATGACAGGACCAGCGAGCGAGGCCAGCCCGGCGCCCGCCGGCGACGCGAGATGGCTGACGGCCGCAGCAAGATCTTCGGGACGATAGTTGTGGACGCCACGGATCGTCGCCTGCCGCCGGACGATCCGCTCAGGATCGAAGGTCGCGTTTCCAACCGGCGCGACCGTGCCCGCGAGCACACACGTGCCCCCGGTGGCGATCAGACGCAGCGCGGCCTGGGCCGTCGCGACCGAGCCCCCCGCGTCGACCACCAGATCGGCGCCGTCGGTCACGAGCACGCCCGTCAAGAGACGCTCGAGCCCGGCCTCGTCTCCCGACCAAGGCACCGTGTTCGCCTGCGGCGCGGCCGCGGCCAGGAGGTCGAGCCGCTCCGGCCTGGAATCGACGACAGTCACCGAAGCCGCAGCGCGTGCTGTTGCCAGACTCGCCACCGACAGGCCGAGCATCCCCGCCCCGAGCACGACCACGGACCGTCCACGGAGATCACCGTTGATCCGAATCGCAGCCGCCGCGGTCGCTACGGCGCAGCTGGCGGACGCGGCCGCGACGGCCGCGAGTCCAGCCGGCAGCCGCACGATCGCCGTGCCGGGCCGCAGCACCACGTGACTAGCGAAGCCCCCCGCAAGGGAATGCTCGTCGTTCGCCGCGTGGCCATACTTGAAGAGCTGTCGGCACTTCTGTGGCAAGCCTCCGCGGCAGCGGTCGCACTCGCCGCACGAGGCACACACGCTCCAGGTGATCCGCTCTCCGGCCGTGATGGTCGCCCCGTCAACGTCCACAATGTTTGGTCCCGCCCCGACCGCAACGACGGTGCCCGCTATCTCGTGGCCGAGGATCGTAGGGAGCGGATGCGGCCGGCGGCCGTGGGCAGTATGCAGATCACTGCCGCAGACCGCGCAGGCGTCGATGCGCACGAGCACTTCCCGCTCGCCGAGCGGCGGGACCGGCACATCACGCAGCTCCAGCGGACCACCGGGCCGGGTCAGCAGGGCGACACGCGCCGTCGCCACCGCTGATTCCACCGTGCCGGGCATCCGTATGGTCTCCGCGACGAAGTCATCCATGGCGCGACCGCCTGTCACGCACCGGCGGCATTATGTCGGCGCACTGGTTTCCTCCAGCGGCGCTCATGAAAAACTGACATTTCGCCCCTGGGCGCCTCGTTACACTCGTTCGCACACGTCCGGGCAACTCTCCGAGAACTGAGGCATGATCACGAAGATTGACGACCCGGTGGCGGCGATTCTGAGGCTGTTTGCCGAGAAGGGCGACTCGGAGTACGGCGGCGAATCGGTCAACCAGCGGGAGCACGCCCTCCAGGCCGCTGCCTGTGCGCTTCGAGACGGCGCGGACGACCCGCTCGTCGTGGCGGCGCTCCTCCACGACCTCGGCCATATGCTCCACGAGCTTCCCGATGATGCTCCGGACGAGGGTATCGACGACGCTCACGAAGTGACCGCCGCGCGAAAGCTCGCTCCGTGGTTCGACACCGATGTCACCGAGCCGGTTCGGCTCCACGTGGATGCCAAGCGGTATCTCACCGGCACGGAGCCGGCCTACATGGAGCAACTGAGCCCGCCAAGCGTCACGAGCCTGATGCTGCAGGGCGGCCCGATGGACGCCGCGGCTCAGGATGAGTTTCGGCGGAATCCCCACTGGGAGGCGGCCGTGCGGCTGCGACGGTGGGACGACGAGGCAAAAGTGGAGGGTGCCGCGACCCCGACCGTTGACGAGTTCATCCCGCTGATCCGCGGCGTTGTCCGGCCCGAATTTCGCCGGGCCGCCACCTGACCCATGACGACGCCCATCCGCCTCGTCGTCGCCGACCTCGCCGGCACCACGATCGACTTCGGCTCGTGCGCCCCGGCCGGCGTGTTCGTCGATCTCTTCGCCAGCCACGGCATCCCGATCACCGCGGCTGAGGCCCGCGGCCCGATGGGCACCGCCAAGCGGGACCACATCGCGGCGCTCGCGGCCCTGCCTCGGGTGGCCGCCGCCTGGGCGACGGTACACGGGCGGCCCTTCGCTGAGTCCGACCTCGACGAACTCTACGCGGAGTTCATCCCGCTCCAGTTGGCGTCACTCCCCGCGTTCGACGCCCTGATCCCGGGCACGCTCGAGGCGGTCGCGGCGTTGCGGCAGGCGGATGTCGCCGTCGCCGTCACGACCGGATACGACGCGGCCATGACGGCGGTGGTGCTGGAGGGCTGCCGGCGGCAGGGCTTTCTTCCGGATGCGGCCGTCTGCGCCACCGAGGTCGCCGCGGGACGTCCGGCACCCTGGATGATCTTCCGCGCGATGGAGAAGACGGGCGTCTGGCCGCCAGCAGCGGTCGTCGCCGTGGGCGACACGCTCGCCGACATCGAGGCCGCGCGAAATGCCGGCGTCTGGGCGGTCGGCGTCACCGCGACCGGCAACATGCTGGGGCTGTCGCGAGCGGAACACGACGCGCTCGAACCCGGCCGCCGGTCCGAACTGCTCGAGACCGCTGGCGAGCGGATGCTCGCGGCCGGTGCCCATGCGGCGATCGGCGGCATCGGCGACCTTCCCGGAGTGCTGCATCGCTTCGGGGGCGCACCGTGACGGATCCGACCGACGTGATCGTGGTCGGCGGTGGGATCATGGGCCTCGCCTTCGCCTGGGAGGCGGCGCGGCGCGGCCGCCGCGTCACGCTCCTCGAGCGGAGCGACGCCGCCCGTGGGGCCAGCATTCGCAACTTCGGCATGGTCTGGCCGGTGGGGCAACCGGCCGGCGAGCGCCACGCACTCGCGATGCGAAGCCGCAGCCGCTGGCTCGAACTCCGCGACGCCGGCGCGGTCTGGGCTGCCGAGTGCGGGAGCGTGCACGTCGTCTTCGAGGAGGACGAGGCGCGGGTGCTGGCGGAGTTTGCCGACCGGGCGCCGGGACTCGGCGTGCCGTGCGAACTCCTCGCCGGCCCGGAGGCGGCCCGGCGGTTTCCCGCGATCCCCGCGGATGCCAGGGCGGTGCTCTGGAGTCCCACCGAACTCGCCGTCGATCCGCCCAGGGCGATCGCCGCCGTCGCGGCCCACCTCGCCACCGCCCACGGCGTGGACATCCGCTTCTCGACCACGGTCGTCGGCATCGACATGCCCGTCGTCACCACGTCGTGCGGGCAACGGTTCGAGGCGCCGCAGGTGGTCGTCTGCGGCGGCGCCGACTTCGAGACGCTGTTTCCCGACCTCTGGGCCGCCTCGGGCACGCGCCGCTGCAAACTCCAGATGCTCCGCACCCGCCCGCAGCCGGACGGCTGGCGGCTCGGCCCTCACGTGGCCGGTGGGCTGACGCTCGCCCACTACGCCGGCTTCGAGATCTGCCCGTCGCTGGCGGCGCTGAGGCAACGGCTCGCCGCGTCGATGCCTGCGCACACGGCCGCCGGCATCCACGTGATGGCCTCGCAGAACGAGGCAGGCGAGGTGATCCTCGGCGACTCGCACGACTACGACGCGCCACTCGATCCGTTCGAGTCCGAGGCGATCGACGACCTCATCCTCGCCTACGCCCGCCGCATGCTCCGCCTTCCCGATTGGTCGATCGCCGCCCGCTGGCATGGCGTCTACGCAAAAGGGCCTGATCCGATCCACTTCGCCGCGGAGCCCCAGCCCGGCTGCTTCGTGATGGGGTCGCCAGGGGGTGCCGGCATGACGCTGGCGTTCGGGCTCGCCGAGCGGTGGTGGAACTTCCGCGCCGCGACTGGAACGTGAGGGCGGGCTCGTCTTCTGCCAATCCGCGACAGCCGCGGCGGCCCGACGGGGGCATCGCCCCGACTAGGCTGCCACGGCGTCTTGGTCTTCGCGACCTCTCCAGAGAAAGATCGCCGCCATCGATGACACTCTGATGAGCAAATCACGAGCAACTCGTGTGATTTCGATGAGAAAACGATGAGCCGGCACACCGAGCCCGCCGCGATTCCAGTCGCTCTACTCATACGGGTCACACGTGATCCTGAGGCGTTTACGCGGCGAGGGGCTGCCCATGCCCGTCGCCGGACGCTCGCTGCGGGCATCCTGCCCTGCGCTCGCTCGATGCTGACTTCGCTTCGCCATCCATGGCTTCGCTCATCAGCAACGCCGGCTCCCGGGCACGGGCAGTCCCTCGCGACCTCTCGTAGCACAGGTTGGCAACCTGTGTGTCTTCATGGTTCGCCTTGGGATCACATGCGATTCCGGAAGGGTGAGCAGCCGGATCGGAGGCACGCGCAGAAGCCGGTGAGACTTGTGCCTCGCGGCGGTCGCTCCGAAGCGTTTGAGCAGAGAACTCACAAGTCCCGCCGGCGCCGAGCATGCTTCCGGCCGGCTGCGGATTTGCGAAGACGTGCGAGGTTCACGTGCGACCCGCATCAGACACGGTCGCTGCCCATCATGCCCGCATCGCCTCCGTGATCTGGGCCGCTGGTCCGATCCTTGCCAGCCGCCGGGTGCATGAAGCCGACACGGCGGCGATCCGCTCGAGGAGGCAGGCGAGTGCGTCGATCCGCATCACCGCATCACCATCCATCTCAGCCCGCACGACCGCATCGGCCACCTCGGCACGCACCTTGTCGCGGACGACAATGGCTTCATTCCTGGCCTCTCCCACCGCATCCACCGCCGATGGATCCCACTCGTTTACGGCATCGACCATGAGCGACACGACCACATAGACGCACGACACGAGGCGGTCGAGCGACGGCACCTCCAACTTGGCCAACGCCCACGCTACCTCGCCTCCGATCTCATCCGCGCGGGCCGCCGCAATGGCGGCCACCTGCAAGTCGGCGCAGCAGCCAAGCACAGCCGTGGCGAAGTGCAGATCCGACGCCACGGGCCGAAACCGCACGAGAAACTGCGTGGCCTCGGCCTGAACTTCCTGCGAGAGGCTCACGATGTCGTCGTGGAGGAGCGCCATCCGGCCGCTGGCAACCACCGGCGGCTCGGAGGCCGACGCGATCGTGGCGACATACGCGCCCTCCACCAAGGCTGCCAACAGGGCGATCCGCTCCCGCAACCGCTCGCGATGCTGGTCGATCTGCATGCCGCGATCTCCATACCGAACTGCCGGTCACACCCGGAGGGAGGGTAGCGACCATTCGTGAGGATCGTGTTCGGGCCGACGCTCAACCCTGGGTACACTTGCCGCACGAGACTCCATGATGTGGCGTGATCGTCGGGTGATCGTGGCGGGTGGCACGGCCGGGTTCGGCCTCGTGCTCGCGCGGCATCTTGCGCGGGCCGGGGCCCGAGTGCTCATCGTCGGACGCTCCTCGGAAGGCGTCCGCAACGCCCTTGAGACCTGCGAGCGGGCCGGCGAATCGACCGACGCCATGCACGGTGTGACGGCTGACCTTGGCAGGGCAGGGGAGGGCAACCGGATCGCCGGCGAGGCGTTGCGACTGCTCGGCGGGGTGGACGACCTGTTCTGCTGCGTCGGTCGCTCCGGCCGCGCGAAGATCCTCGACACGACCGACGATGACCTCCGCGACTATCTCGCGGCCAACCTCTTCGCCGCCACCGAACTCGTGCGGGCCGTGGCCGACGACGTCGCCGCCGCGAAGGGGCACGTGGTGTTCATCGGGAGCCTCGCCGGCAAGCTCGTCACGCCGTTCATGGGTCCTTACGCCGTCGCGAAGTTTGCGCTCGCCGCCTACGCCGACGCGGTCCGGCTCGAACTCGAACCCCGCGGCGCGCACGTGCTCCTCGTCTCACCGGGGCCGATCCGCCGCGCGGCCGACGACCCGGCCACCGGCCGCGGGCCCGACCGCTACGCCGCCGACGCCCGCCGCGCGGGCCTGCCGGCGTCGGCCACCGCCCCCGGCGGCTCCGCGAGCCTGAAGCAGCTCGATCCCAACCGGCTCGCTGCGGCGGTGCTCGATTCCTGCCAGCGGCGTGACGCCGAACTCGTCGTGCCGCGAAAGGCCGCCCTGCTCGCGGGCCTAATCGCATGGCTCCCAAACGCGGGTCGCCACCTGCTGGCCCGGTTCGTCCGCTGACGAACCCGCCGCACGCGACACATTTGCGGAATCCCGGTATACCTACCGCAGTTCGCTCACGATCCTCGCGATCGGGTGCGATGTGAGGAAAAGCCGACCGGCCGCGAGGCCGCGGGCGAACCACGCTCGACACGGCGTCTGGTGGCGATTCACCCCACGCCTCACGGCGTTGGGCTTGCACCAGAGACCTCCAGATCGTCATTCACGAAGGAGACCACGTCGATGGCAGAAGCGTTCGCAGGCATCGGAAAGATTCGCTACGAGGGCCCGCAGTCGAAGAACATGCTGGCCTTCCGGCACTACGACGCCGACGCGCTCGTAGAGGGCAAGCCGATGCGCGACCATCTCCGTTTCGCCGTCTCCTACTGGCACGCCTTCCGCGGTACGGGCCTCGACCCGTTCGGCCCCGGCACGATGGTCCGCCCGTGGGAGAAGGACGGCGATCCGCTCCAGGCGGCGCTGTCGCGAGTGGACGTGGCCTTCGAGTTTCTGGAGAAGCTCGGCTGCGACTTCTACTGCTTCCACGACCGCGACGTGGCCCCCGAGGGCGCCACGCTCACCGAGAGCAACACCAACCTCGATGCCGTCGCCGACCGGCTCCTCGCGCACCAGCAGCGAACCGGCAAGAAGCTGCTCTGGGGCACGGCCAACCTGTTCTCGAATCCCCGCTACATGCACGGAGCGGCCACCAGCCCCAACGCCGAGGTCTTCGCCTACGCGGCAGCCCAGGTGAAGAAGGCGATGGAAGTCACGCATCGCCTCGGCGGCGCCGGCTACACGTTCTGGGGTGGCCGCGAGGGCTACCAGTGCCTCTGGAACACCGACATGAAGCGGGAGCTCGACCACCTCGCCCGGTTCATGCACATGGCGGTGGAATACGCGCGGGAGATCGGCTTCACGGGCCAGTTCTACTTCGAGCCCAAGCCCCGCGAGCCGATGAAGCACCAATACGACTTCGACTCCGCCACGTGCATCAACTTCCTCCGGACCTATGGCCTGGAGAAGCACGTGAAGATGAACATCGAGACCAACCACGCCACGCTCGCCGGCCACGAGATGCAGCACGAGCTCGAGTATGCCGGCCTGCAGGGCTTCCTGGGGTCGATCGACGCCAACACCGGCGACACGCTCGTGGGCTGGGACACCGACCAGTTCCCCACCAACATCTACCTGACCACGCAGATCATGTGGTCGATCCTCAAGTACGGCGGCCTGGCCCCCGGCGGCGTCAACTTCGACGCCAAGGTCCGCCGCGAGAGCTTCGAGCCGGTCGATCTCTTCCACGCCCACATCGGCGGCATGGACACGTTCGCCCGCGGCCTGAAGATCGCGGCGGCGATGCGGGCCGACGGTGCGATCCAGAAGCTCGTCGAAGAGCGGTATGCGACGTGGTCGGGCCCGCTCGGCAAGCGGATCGAGTCGGGCACCGAGAGCTTCGTGTCGCTGGAGAAGGAGATGCTCGCCAAGGGCGAGGCGCAGGCCAACATCAGCGGCCGGCAGGAGCTCTTCGAGAACGTGATCAACACGTACCTCTGACGCCATGAATCGGCGACTCGTGCGCGTCGTTCCGTTTCCGCAGCTGGCCGAAAACGGTGACAGCCACCTTGTGCCGGTCGATCGCACAGCTGTGCTACGAGAGGCACGACGCAGACTGACACAGGTTGACAACCTGTGCTACGAGAGGCCACGACGCAGACTGACACAGGTTGACAACCTGTGCTACGAGCAACAAACAGGTTGACAACCTGTGCTACTGCCCGGGGCGGATGACGGGCGCCGCGGCCCGTTCGATGGTGGCCCTGAGCCGTTGCTGCCGCTCTACGTCGGTCACCTTGCCACCCTCGGCGGTGGTGACGTGGAACGCGTCTACGACCTGGTCGAGGTAGGTGCCGATCTTCGCGGCCTGCACCGAAAGCCCCGCGTCGTAGATCGCCTTGGATACGCCGTAGAGAAGCCCCGGCGCGTCGTGGGCGAAGACCTCCAGGATCGTCGCCCGCTGGGAACTCTGGTTATCGAAGGTCACGCGGACGGGCTGCGCGGCGACCTTCACCTGCGGAGCGAACGGGTTCCACCGCCGCGCAAACTCCGGCGGATGGTCGCCGACGATGGCGGCACGGACGGCCGCGGCGATGTCGGCGAGCCTCTCGGCGGGCGGCTCGCCGGCAAAGTCGGGGTCGACGACGGTGAAGTGATCGAGCACGTGGCCCGCCGCGAAGGTGTGAATGTCGGCGGCGAGGATCTCGAGCCGCTGGCTCGTGAGGCTGCCGGCGACCCGGTGGAAGATCCCCGACGCCGCCTGCTCACGGGTGCCGACCGACACCGCCACGGTCGACGTCTCGGGCTGCCAGCGGGCCGTCGTAAAAGCACCGGTTACCGGTAGCCGGGCCAGCCGCCCGAGTTCCTCGACGATCCGCTCCGGCGAGGTCGCTGCGAGGTAGGAGTCGGGGAGTTCGCGGGCCAGTCGCACCGCAGGGTCGTCGTCGCCACGGTCCTCGAGCAGGGCCGCGAGCCCGCGGCGGGCCCGATCGGCCGCGACGCTCGGCCCCTCGCCATCGAGGATCCCGAGCGCCTTGGAGAAGAGGGCCGCGAGCAGGTCAGACTTCCACTTCGTCCATGTGCCCGGACCGACCGCCGACACGTCGGCCGCGGTGAGCAGCGCGAGCATCCGCAGCACCTCCGGCGACCCCACGTCGCTGGCAAAGCCCGCGACGAGCGTGTCGTCGCCAATGTCGCGGCGAAACGCCAGGTGCGCCATCGCCAGGTGCTTGAGCACGAGAAACTCCACGATCTCGATCTCGTCGGCCGGGAGCCCGAGCCGCTCGCCGACGTCGCGGGCGATCCTGGCGCCGAGCACGCTGTGGTCCTCGATGAAGCCCTTGCCGATGTCGTGCAGCAGCAGTGCCACCAGCAGCGGACGCTTTCGCCCGAGGGCCCGCCATTCCGCGCCGAGCCAGTCGTCAGCGCCGGCCAGCGCCGCCACCCGCTCGATGGCCAGCAAGCAGTGCTCGTCCACCGTGTACTTGTGAAAACTGTTGAACTGCAGCAGGTTGCGGGCGTGCGCGAACGGCGGAATCAGGATCTCGAGCACGCCCACATCGTGGAGCCAGCGAAGGGCTGCGGCGACCTTCGTGGGATGGGCAAAGAGGCCGAGGAACGCCTCGTTGGCCGGGCCGTCGACCGCGCGGGGCAGGTCGTGCACGCCAGCCCGCACCGCCTCCCACGTGTCGCGGGCTATCGGCATGTCGTAGAGCATCGAGAGCTCCGCCAGCCGCACGATCTCCCGCAGGCTGCCCGCCACCCGGGGCAGCTGCCCCGGCGACGCCGCCACCTCGGTCGGGCCCACGCGAAACGTGCCGTCGACGTGGTGACCGAGGAGCCCTTGGGCGAGCGACTCCATCGGCCCGCGGCGGCGGAGCCCGCGGAGGAGCGTGTCGACCGCCTGGGCGACCCGGCGGGTGTGGCCGAAGTATTCCCGCATGAACTGCTCGACGCCCAGCAGGCCGTCGCGGGTCTCGAGACCGCGGGCGTCAGCCATCCGCACCTGCTGGTCGCGGGTCAGCTCGTCGGCCGGCTTGCCCGCCGCGAGATGCAGATCGTTGCGGACCCGCATGAGAAACTCACGGGCATCGCGGAGCGCGTCGGCGTCGGCTCGGGAGATGCCGCCCACATGAGCGAGGTCGTCGAGGGTCTCGGCACCGTAGGCCAGTCGCCCAAGCCAGCGGACGAGCTGGATGTCGCGGAGCCCACCGGTCGACCGCTTCACGTTGGGCTCGAGCACGAACACCGTCCGCCCGTGCTTGTCAGCCTCGTCGCGGCGGGCCTCGACCAGCCGCTCGACATGCCGCCGCCGGCCCCGAGCGAGCGACGTTCGCAGCCGCTGCCGCAGCCTCCGCAGCGGCTCCTCTGCGCCGGCCAGCAGTCGGCAGTCGAGGAGCGAGCTCATGATCGTGGCATCGCCGCCCGCCAGCGTCACCGCCTCGGCCACACTCCGCACGCTTTGCCCCACCTCGAGCCCGGCGTCGAAGAGATCCTGGAGCAGCCGCCGGGCCACGTCGGCCACGACCGGGTCACTCCGGCCGTCGTGGAGGATCATCAGGTCGAGGTCGGACCAGGGCGCCATTTCGCCGCGGCCGAAGCCGCCGTGGGCGACGAGCGCCACCGTGGCCCGCATGCGGTTGGCATCGGCGGCGGGCAGGTCGCCGAGGATCGCCTCCCAGACGTCGCGGACGAGGGCATCGAAGAGTTCGCAGGCCAGCACCGCGACCGCCCAGCCATCGCCGCCGGCTGCATGCCGCTCGGCGATCCGGCGGCGGGCATCCACGGCCGCGGCCGCAGCGCGGGCCACCGTGGGTCGGGCCGCCAGTGGGCCGGCCGCTCCCCTGTCGCTCACGGGTGAATCCACGGATCGTCGGCCACGCCCGCCTGGCGGTTGGCCACGCGGCCCAACACGAAGAGCAGATCGCCCAGCCGGTTGAGATATTCGATCGCGTTTGCGGGGATCGTCGTGTCGGACTGAGACGCGAGCGTCACCACCCGCCGCTCGGCCCGTCGGCAGACCGTGCGGGCCACGTGAAACGCGGCCGCCAGCGGCGTGCCCGCCGGCAGGATGAAGCACTTCAGGGGATCGAGCGTCGCCTCGTGGCGGTCGATCTCCGTCTCGAGCGCCTGGACGTGGGACGCGGTGATCCGCTCCTCGGCGGTGTCGGGTGTGGCGAGCTGCGCGCCGAGGTCGAAGAGTTCGCACTGCACGCGGCGGAGCAGGGGGTCAAAGGCCGCCGCCACCGAGTGGGTGCGGGCCATGCCGAGATGACTGTTGAGTTCGTCGACGGTGCCGAAGGCCTCGATCCGCGCGTTGTCCTTGCGGACGCGCGGGCCACCGAAGAGCCCCGTCTCGCCGGCGTCGCCGGTCTTGGTATAGATCTTCATCGCACGAGTGCCTCCTGTGCCATCGAACAACGAACGTATACTGGAACGCCATGCCCCAAATATGCAACTGGACCGCCACAGCCGTGATCCTCGCCGCGGCCGCGGCCGCAGGAATGAGAGCAGGTGGCGGCGAGGAGACCACCCCCGCAGTGGACCAGGGCCAGTCCGCCCTCGAGGCCCGCTTTCTCTCACTCCCCGTGCTCGTCACCGACGGGATGACGAAGGCGGGCGAGGGGTACTTCGCCCCTGACGGCAGCCGCATCTGCTACCAGGCGGTGCCGCCGGGCAGGCAGTTCTACGAGATCTTCGTGCAGGACTTCGACCCGTCGGCCCCGCGGCCCACGGTGCCTCGGCGGGTGAGCTCCGGCCGCGGCCGAACGACGTGCAGCTGGTTCTCACCCGATGGCACGCGACTGCTCTTCGCCTCCAGCCACCTCGACCCCGACGCCGAGGCCACGGAGGCGGCCGCCCGGGCGCAGGCCGAGGAAGACGCCCGGGCGGGCCGGCGGCGGCGATACCAGTGGGACTTCGATCCCTGGATGGACATCTTCACGTCGCGGCTGGACGGCGGCGATCTCGTCCGGCTCACGACTGAAAAAGGCTACGACGCCGAGTGCTCATTTTCGCCAGACGGATCGCGGGTGCTCTTTGTGAGCGACCGCGACGGCGATCCCGACGTGTATGTGATGGACGCCGACGGCTCGAACGTACGGCAGTTGACGAACGAGCCCGGCTACGACGGCGGCCCGTTCTTCTCGCCCGACGGCGCGTGGATCGCATACCGCACCGACCGGCTCGAGAAGGATCTGCTCCAGATCCATGTGATGCGGGCCGACGGCTCGGGCGACGTGGCGGTCACGGCGGGCCAGGGCGTTCGCTGGGCGCCCTTCTGGCATCCGACGCGGCCGTGGCTGATCTGGACCGGCGCCGACCACTCCGACCCCACCGCGCGGCCGAACTACGATCTCTGGATCGCGGCCTGGGAGGTCGCCGCGGATGGCTCATTCACGGCGGGCGAGCCGCTGCGGATCACCGACCATCCGGGTGCCGACGTGCTGCCCGCTTTCTCACCCGATGGGTCGCTCCTGATGTGGACGGCGAGCCGCGGCGAAGGCTCCGGCGGCCGCGGCCCCACGAGCCAACTCTGGGTGAGCCGACTCGATCTCGACGCGGTCGCACAAGACCTGCCGCCTCCGATGAAAGGCACGACACCATGACGACTCCTGCACCGCTCGACCGCACGGTCGCGATGATCGGCGGAGGCCAGATGGCCCTCGCCCTGGCCGAGGGTTTCTGTCGTGCCGGGCTCCTCGCGCCGGCCGACATCACCGTCTACGACCCGCACCCGCCGGCGCGGGAACGGCTGGCGGCCAGGATGCCCGGCATCGTCTTCGCGGAATCGGTGCGGGCCGCCGCGGCTGCCGCAGGGGTGGTGTTTCTCGCCGTGAAACCGCAGCAGGCCCAGGTCGCGTGCCAGGAGATCACCGGTCGCCTACGTGCGGATGCGGTGCTGGTGTCGATTGTTGCCGGCCTCCCCGCCGCGTCGCTGGCGGCGATGGCGGGCGTGCCCCGCGTGATCCGCGTGATGCCCAACACGCCCTGCCTCGTGGGCCACGGGGTGTCGGTCGTCTGCCAGACAGCCGACGTTTCCACCGCGGCAGCCGCGCGGGTTCGCGAGTTGCTCGGCGCCGTGGGCCACGTGCACGAGGCCGACGAGTCGCAGATGAACGCGGTGACGGGCCTGTCGGGCTCGGGCCCGGGCTTCGTGGCGCTGCTCGTGGAGGCGCTGGCCGACGGCGGCGTGAAGGCGGGCCTACCACGGCCGCTGGCGCTGGCCCTGGCGGTGCAAACGCTCTCGGGCACGGCCGCGCTCCTGGAGCAGACGGGCGAGCATCCCGCGCAGATCAAGGACCGCGTCTCGAGCCCGGGCGGCACGACGATCGCAGGGCTCGCCGTGCTGGAGCAGCGTGGCGTCCGCGGCGCGCTCATCGACGCCGTCGTGGCCGCCGCCACCCGCGCGAAGGAACTCGGCGGGTAAGGGCCTTGAGTAGGTGCAGGTTGTCAACCTGCACCAGCAGCGGCGTCGGTGGTGATTCGGCACAGGTTGAAAACCTGTGCTACGGGGAACGATGCAGCGAGGGGCAGCCCCGAGCACCGGCACGACGCGAGCTCGCCATCAGGCACTCAGCCGCGGCGGCTCTTCCCAGGCTTGCTGGCCTTCGTGACGACCTTCTTCTTCACCACGCGCGAGGCCTTTTTCTTGCCAGCCTTCGTCGCCGGGGCGGTCGTGGCCTTGCTCGCCTTGCCCTTGCCCGACTTCTTCGCCGCCGACGTGCGACCGCCGAAGATCGAATCCCAACCCTCGGAGTATGAGTTCGAACTCCCCACGCGGATCACTGACATGACTGCCTCCATATCTTGAGCGGGTCACCGCGAAGCAGCCTTCGGGCCCGCGGTCAGAAATGGTTCGTAGCGGTTGCCGGCAGGCAGTGTCAATCCGACACGACCACCAGCGACAGCCTGCCCCAGGCCGGCGGGAGCGGCATACGGGTTTCCGAGTTTGGGCCCGAAGTCACTCCACGAGCGCCGTCGGGAGCGACGTCAACCACCACCAAAAGGTTGCGGTCGGCGATCATGCCCGTCACGTCGCACTCCATGGCTCCCGGCCCGGCCTCACGCCAAGCCAGGGCGTGGTCGTTGAGCGTGGCATTCCGCCACACCCCCGGCGAGTCCGCCGCCGCGCAGACAAGCACGAGCCGATCGGCCTTCTCGACGCCACTCGGCCGCCCAAAACGGCGAACCCACGCCCGCATTGCTGCCGTGGGCGGCTCCCAGGCCGTGCCCAGGTGGATCGCATGGTTCGGCATCGGGTCACTCCGGGATCACCACGCCACGCCCCGTCGTCTCGCCGCAACGCATGCGGTCGGCCCAGTCACCCACATCCTCGAGCCGCAGCCGTGTCACCGGAAAGCGGCCGGCGATGGCGGGCCAGAACGAAGCAAGCCGCTCCCAGAGCAGGGCCCGCTCGGCCTGCGTGGGCAGGCTGGCGGCATCGATGCCGGCGAGCGTCACGCCGCGGAGGATGAAGGGATGCACAGTGGTGACGAGGTCGGCTCCCCCCGCCATACCAATCGCCGCGACGCCGCCGCCCGGCCGCACGGCCCTGAGCACTTCCGCGAGCAACGGGCCGCCGACGGTGTCGACCACGCCAGCCCAGCGGCTCGTCACGAGCGACTTCGGCGTCGGATCGCGGATCGCATCGGGCGTGACCACCTCGGCGGCGCCGAGGGTGCGGAGGACGTCCGTCGCCGAGGCCTTCCGCGAACAGGCGACGACCCGGCGGCCCGCGGCGGCCAGCGCCGCGACCGAGAGCATCCCCACACCGCCACTGGCGCCGGTGACGAGCCAGGCTTCGTCAGACGTGGCATGCCGCGGTGACACGATCGCCTCCAGTCGGTCGCAGGCGAGCAGGGCGGTGAGACCAGCGGTGCCGAGCGCCATCGCCTCGTCGGCTGCGAGCGACGCGGGCCGCGGGAGCACGGCGGCTGCCGGCATCCGCACGAAGCTGGCAAACCCGCCATCGCGGACCTCGCCCATGCCATTGCCGGTGACCAGCACCGGAGTGCCCGCCGCCAGCGATGCGGTTGACGCGGCAACCACACCAGCCGCGTCGATTCCAGGCACGAGCGGCGACATCCGCATCACGCCCGGATGCCCGGCGGAGCAGAGGGCGTCCTTATAGTTGAAGCCGGCCGCCTCGACCCGAACGACCACGTCGTCGTTCGCCATCGACGCAGCGGGATCCCAGCCCAAGGGCTCGATCCCCGCGGTCACGGCCCCGTCGGGCATCCGCCGCACCCGCCAGCACTTTTCCCGCGCCGTCGTCGTCATCTATACTCCGTCTCTCGCCCGGATCGTACCGCGGCCGCCCCCGACCACACCACAGGAGTCGATGCCGACGATGGGAAACGCCCTCGAGTTCACCGATGACAACTTTCAGAGCGACGTACTCGGATCCTCCGTGCCGGTCCTGGTGGACTTCTGGGCGCCGTGGTGCGGCCCTTGCCGGATGATCGGCCCGGTGATCGAGGAACTGGCGGCCGAGAACGCCGGCACGTTCAAGGTGGGCAAGGTCAACGTCGACGAAAGCAGCAAGCTGGCGATGACCTACAACGTGGCCAGCATCCCCACGATCATGATCTTCAGCGGCGGCAAGCTGGTGCAGCAGTTCATGGGCGTGCAGTCGAAGACGAAGCTCCAGCAGGCCCTCGACGAGGCGAAGTCGGCCTAGCCGGCGTCACGCCCCCGCCGTCGCGAGCTCCTTGGCCTCGTCGGCCGTGCCGCGCCACCGCTCCACGGTGGCGTCGTCCACGAAGCCGGCGAGGTCGAAGTTGCTCCCGGGCTGCCGCAGCTTCTCGACCGCCTTGGCCTCGATCTGCCGCACCCGCTCCCGCGTGACTGCGAAGATGGAGCCGACCTCCTCGAGCGTGTAGGCGTAGCCGTCCGCCAGGCCGAATCGCAAACGAAGAATCTCCCGCTCGCGATAGGAGAGCGAGTCGAGCGCCTTCGTGATCGTGCCCTGGAGCGACTGCTGGTTGACGGCCTTCAGAGGGTCGATCTCGCTGCGATCGCTGACGAAGTCGCCCACCGCGCCGTCGTCGGACTCGCCCAGGGGCTGATCGAGTGAGATCGGCTTTCGCGACATCCGGCAGATGCACTCGGCCTCCTCGACGGCGAGGTTCGAGAGCGTTGCCAACTCCTCCACGGTCGCATTGCGGCCGTGCTCCTGGAGAAAGTCCCGCTGCAGGTTCCGCATCCGCGTCATTGCGTCGACCATGTGCACCGGCACGCGGATGGTGCGGCTCTGGTCGGCGATGGCCCGGGTGATCGCCTGCCTGATCCACCAGGTCGCATAGGTCGAGAACTTGAACCCGCGGGCGTGCTCGAACTTGTCGACCGCCCGCATCAGCCCCGAGTTCCCCTCCTGAATCAGGTCGAGGAACGTGAGCCCACGGTTGCGATACCGCTTGGCGATCGAGATCACGAGCCGGAGGTTGCCGGCGGCGAGATCGCGCTTCGCGGCGTCGTACCGCTGCAGGAGATCCTCCAGCGTGGTCAGCCGCCGCTCGAGGGTGCGGCGGCTTTCGCGGGTCGTCAGCAGGATCCGCCGCTGCTCGGCCGTGAGCTGCTGTCGGGCCACCGCCTCGGCTGTCTGATGGAGCGACCGCAGTTGGCCGCGGATCGACTCATAGCGATCCGCCATGCCCCGCAGCTGCCGCAGCAGCGGATAGAGCCGCTGGATCCGGAGGTGCATTTCCTCGACCAGGCGGACGGCCTTGTTTCGCTGCCGGACGAGCCGCCGCCAGGCGGCGCGCCGCACCTCGAGCGAGTTGCCCCGCGACATCGCGACCCGAAACAGCCGACCCTTCTCCTGCTCGATCCGCTTGAGCGTGACGAGGTTGGGCCCGAGCCGCTTCAGCAGCCGCTTCTTTTCGCGGGTGTTGGTGACCGAGACCTCGATCGTGCGGTCGAGCCGGAGCGTGCCCGCCTGCACCCGCTCCAGCAGCTGCACCGCGCCCGAGAGCACGAAGTCGTTGGCGAGCAGCGTGCGGCGAAACCGCCGCCGCCACGTCTCGATCTCGCGGGCGTGGGCCACCTCGGTCTCGCGGTTGAGCAGCGGGATACCGCCCATCTGGAGGAGGTAGAGCCGGATCGGGTCGTCGATCACGGCGGTGATCCGGCGGGCAGTGCGGGGCCGGGCCGGGCCGATCGGCTTCCGGCGCGGGTCGTGGCTGGCGGTGGCGGAATGACGCATGGGGGCCCCGGTGGCGAAAGGAGGACGTGCCGGCGGCCTGGTGGCAACCTGTGAGGGACACGGCAGAGGAGTCCCCATGCAGATCCGGTGCCAACCGCCCCAGAACCGACCTCGAAATCGTCGAACTGCTGTTTTTCCAGCGTTATGCGGCCCCTCTCGCCGCCACCAGCCCCGCCGGGGCGTCGCCGGGAGGCGACATGGCGACGACGGCGCGTCGACAGGATGCACCGTGGCGACGGAGGCGGCTCAAGATCGCTCGGCCGCCCGCACGAATAGCCAAGGGCGGCATGCCTGTGGGGAGCGATATACTCTGAGGATGACGATTGTGCCGGTGGGGCGGGCCGAGATCGCCTCCGGTCGGCAAGAACCATCATGACGTACGCGCTGCTCGGCCTGATCGCCTTGGTGCTGCTCTTGGGGCTCGTCGCCTTTGGCGTCGGCCACAAGCGGTGGAGTTGGGGCACGTTGATCGCGGCCTTCCTGGTTCTGCTCACGGCAGCGGGCTATCTGTACGTCGCCTCGAGGTTTGCGGCGTACGAGTGGTCGTGGGCGAACTTCGTGCGCTCGAAGCAGGTGCAGCTCGCCAAAGTTCGCGACGCCCTCGTCCCCGATCCGGCAGCCGGCGGCAGGCTGAAGGGGATGGCTGGCGGGGACGGGGAACTCCAAGCCAAGCCGGTCGCCGAACTCGTCAAGGAGCGGGAACGCTGGCAGCGGGCCCTCGACAGGATCGACACCTGGCGCGACCGCTCGTGGGCGAAGGCGTCGTTCACGCCCCCGAAGGCCGACGGAGCCACCGGGAAACTCGAGATCCCGTTCGCCACCGCGGCGCCGCCCGCAGCCGAAGGGGATGCCGCCGCCCCCGAACCGCCGAAGCCTGGCAATCCGCCACTCGATCCGGGAACCACCGTCTACCTCTTCGAAGACGTTCCCGCCCAAGAGGGAGGCCGCTACCTCGGCGCCTTCCTCGTCCAAGCTGCCGATGTCGACGCGCCGGCGGGCCACTACGTGTTCACGGTCGAACCGACCGAGCAGCGCGACGCCTACGACACCGCCGTCTGGGGCCGCGCGTACGATTCAGTGACGGTGTATGACACGCTCCCGACGGATCGCTGGCTTGCGTTCTCGAAGACGACCGCCCCCGAAGGCGACGCGCCGCTCGTGCCGGAGCCGACGCGGCTCACCCTCGAGCAGGTCGAGGAACTGCTCGAGGAACGAGACCGCCAGCCGACATTCCTGGCGGAGTTCGAGAAGCACGAGACCGTGGCCGACAAGGACGAATGGGAACGGATTCGCAAGCGGCTCGACGACGGCGACGAGCCGCCGGGCAGCTACTGGGCTCTCGTGAAGTTCAAGGAGTCGGCCGTCATCGCCGAAGGCATCAAAGACGAGGCCGCCGCGCGGAGTTTCGAGCCGGGCGAGACCGCCGCGTGTGACCTGCAGCGAGCGTTCGCCCTCGCCGACGAGGGCAAGGCGACGATCGAGGAGGTCCGCTACCGTCGCCGGCTCCAGGATGCCGGCACGTTCATCCACGGCTCCCGGATCTTCCGCGGCACCGGGGCCGACGCGAGCAAGGAGAGCATCGCGGCCGATGGGGTGGCTGGGCTCCTGGCGGTTCTCCGGCGGGAAATCGCCGCGCTCGACGCCTCGACCACCCGGCTGGCCGAGTCACGGGCCGACGTCGAGGCGGAACTGAAGGCCACCGCGGACCGCAGGCGGCGGCTCGCCGCCGACAAGGAGCTCTGGGACCGCGATGCCGCCGCCGCCGAACGGACGGCCGAAGGCTTTGGCACGCAGGTGGCGAGGACCAAGGAACGGCTGGCGGCCGCGGAGCAGGCGATCGCGGCCTACGCGAACGAGCTCCGCGAGGCCGTCGGACGGCTCGTGGAGCGGATCGACGCCGTGGCTCCCGCCCCGACCCAGCCGGCAGCAGCCACGCCGTAGCGTTTTCCGCGGCATCGACGGCAGCCGCCGCATTCGGCTACCATTCTCGGGCTGGCCGCTTCCGGGCCGGAAAAGCCCCGCAGGACGTTCTCAGACATGACCGCAGCAGCCCGCGTCGGGCACACCAACACCCACCGCCTCCGCAAGGCGGTCCACCACAACAAGCTCGCCAGCAAGCGGGGGATGCTCGAGCGGATGTTCACGCTCTGGTTCCGCGGCTTCGTCTACAACCAGATCTGGGAGGATCCGCGGGTCGACGCCCAGGCGCTGCGGATGGGCCCGGACTCGAGCATCCTCACGATCTCGAGCGGCGGCTGTAACGTCCTCAACTACCTCATCCACCGGCCGAAGCGGATCGTGGCGATCGACCTCAACGCCAACCACATGGCGCTGACACGACTCAAGCTCAAAGCCCTGGAGCGGCTGCCCGACTACGAGACCTTCTACAAGTTCTTCGGCTACGGACGGCATCCCGACAACGTTGCCAACTACAACCGCTACCTGAGAGACGCGCTCGACGCCGACACGCGAGCGTTCTGGGAGACCACCGACTGGCCGGGTAAGGCGGTGGGGCCCAAGCGGATCAACTACTTCAAGACCGGCTTCTACGAGAAGGCGAAGCTCGGCCAGTTCTTCCGCGTGGTGCACGGCCTGGCCCGCCGCATGGGCCGCGACCCCGGGCAGTTGCTCACCGCGAAGACGGTCGCCGAGCAGGAGCGGATTTTCGACGAGCAGTATTCGGCGCTGTTCGACAATCGCATCGTCCGCTGGATGGGCCGCCAGCCGGTCGCCGTCTACAGCCTCGGGATCCCGCCGAGCCAGCACGCGGCCATGCTCGAGGAGCATGACGGCGATGGCAGTCGACTGTTCGACATGTACAAGCAGCGGCTGCGGCGGCTCGCCTGCGGCTTCCCGCTCGACGACAACTATTTCGCCTGGCAGGCCTTCGGCCGCCGCTACGATCACGAGGGCCGCAAGGCGCTTCCCGACTACCTCAAGCGGGAAAACTACGAGACGATCAAGTCGGCGGTCGGCTGCGTGGAGACGCACATCGCGTCGCTCGCCGACCAGATTCGCCACGAGAAGCCGGGCAGTCTCAACTCGTTCATCCTCCTCGACAGCCAGGACTGGATGCCCCCGCCGGTGATCGACGAACTCTGGACGGAGATTTCCAAGGTCGGCGCTCCGGGAACGCGGGTGATCTTTCGTACGGCCGGCGAAGCCTCGCCGATCGAGAAGGCGCTCTCGCCAGCCACCATGGCCCGGTTCCGTTCGCACGCCGCCGAGGCCAGGGCCCTGAGTGCGCAGGACCGCTCCGCGATCTACGGCATGTTCCACCTCTACGAGCTTGCGGAACCGGCAGCGTCATGAGCGAGTCCGGTGCCGCCGACCAGGCTGTGGCGATGGATCAGATGTACCGCGTCACGCGGCATATCTACGACGTCACGCGAGCCTACTACCTGCTCGGCCGCGACCGGATGCTGGCCAAGGTGGTCACGAATCCGAGCACGGCCACGCTCGAAGTGGGCTGCGGCACGGCCCGCAACCTGATCAAGCTTGCCCGCCGGGCCGAACCCGGGCTGCTCTGCGGCCTCGACGCCTCCCAGGAGATGCTCGACACAGCGGCGGCCAGCATAGCCCGTGCGGGCGTGCCGGCCGCGGGCCACGAGCGAATCCGGCTCCGGCAGGGGCTCGCGGAGCGCCTCGACGCGAAGACGATGTTCGGCCGGGACGAGCCCTTCGACACGATCTTCTTTTCGTACTGCCTGTCGATGGTGCCCACGTGGCCGGGGGCGATCGAGGCGGCGATGGCCAACCTGAAGACGGGGGGCCACCTGGTGATCGTCGACTTCTGGGACCAGAAGGATCTGCCGGGAGTCTTCGCCGCCGGCCTGAAGAAGTGGCTCTCGCTCTTCCACGTGCACTATCGCCCGGAGGTGCACGACGCTCTCGCGGCCCTCGGCACGTCAGGCCGCGCCGACGTGACGTTCGAGTCGGTGCAGAAGCGTTACGCCTACATCGCGTCGCTCAAGAAGCGCTGACGCCACTCCCCGTAGCACAATCCCGTAGGTGCAGGTTGGTAATCTGCCCATGAAGCCGACGTGGGAAATCATCCGCAGGTTGCCAACCTGCGGCTACTGGGTTCGCCCTCGCTTCCCGATCCGCAGGTTACCAACCTGCGGCTACTCGTAGGTGCAGGTTGGTAACCTGCACCACACGTCGCGAAAGTCCGGCTTACGGGAACAGGAACACGAGGCCGGTGACCGTGGCCGCCTCGACGGCCATGCCGCGGAGGCTGATCGGGATCGCCGGCACGGTCCACGGAGCACAGCTGCCCGGGCGGTAGTAGCCGAGCGGATAGACGCACTCCCAGGGCAACTCCACGCCCATCTTGTAGGGCAGCACGGGGAGCGTGGTGAAGAAGTGGGCGGCCGAGAAGAACGGGTCGGCCAGCGGTCCGTGCGAATGGCCGTACCGCTCCAGCTGCCAGTCCTCGAAGTAGAGCGGCTTGTGGCAGTAGCCCGCCGCCTTCCAGGTGAACATCGTGGTGGCAAACCGCCGCGGCTCGAAGGTCTCTCCCTCGAGCCGGCACTCACATGGGTAGTCGTTGCCGGGCCGCCCGCCGACGCGAATGTCGAGGTCAATCCCGGTGATCCGGTCGTCGCGGAGCCTCTGGAGCGCCTCGCGGCAGTCGCGGCTCTCTTCGGCGCACGGCTCCTTGCGGGGCTTCTCATCGTCGTCGGCGACCAGGTCGATCACCGGCTCCTCCTCGGCCGCAGCGGCATCGGCCACAACCGCCCGCACCGCCTCGTCGACCTCGGGAAGCGCGGCGGGCTCGGGCTCGGTCGTCAGCTCGGCGGCGCCGGTGGCCACCGTTTCGGCATCGACGTCGGCAATCACCGGCGACACCGTACAGAACAGGACCTCGGGGGCCCTGAGAAACGTCCGCCACTCCTCGGCCGCCGCGACCGCGCCGCAGAGCAGGGCGACCGCCAGGGCCGCCGCCGCCTCACTCCGGCTTCGCGTGTTCCGCGGTGTAGTTCGGGGCTTCCTGCGTGATGACGATGTCATGGGGATGGCTCTCGCGGACGCTCGCGGCGGTCACTTGGATGAATCGCGACTCGGTCCGAAGTTCGTCAATGGTCCGCGTGCCGCAGTAGCCCATCCCGGCCCGAAGGCCGCCGACGAGCTGGTAGACGAACACGCTCATGGGCCCCTTGAAGGGCACCCGACCCTCGACTCCCTCCGGCACGAGTTTGTCACTGCCGCGGCCCGTCACCCTCTGGCGGTAGCGTTCGCTCGACCCGTGAACCATCGCCCCCAGCGATCCCATCCCGCGGTAGGCCTTGAACGTCCGCCCCTGGTAGAGGACGGTCTGCCCCGGACTTTCCGCCGTGCCCGCCAAGAGCCCGCCGATCATGCAGCAGTGGGCTCCGGCGGCGATCGCCTTGGTGATGTCTCCCGAGTAGCGAATGCCTCCGTCGGCGATCACGGGCACGCCGGCGCCGGCCGCCTCCTGCGAGGCTTCCCAGACCGCCGTGATCTGGGGAACGCCAACACCGGAGATGACCCGCGTTGTACAGATCGACCCGGGACCGATCCCAACTTTGACTCCATCTGCGCCAGCCTTGATGAGATCACGACAGCCTTCCCGGGTTGCCACGTTCCCCGCAACTACCTCGATCTCCCAGCGTTTCTTAATTGCCGCAACGGTCTCCACAACGTTGCCCGAGTGGCCGTGGGCGCTGTCGACGATGAGCACGTCGACTCCCTTGGCGATCACGGCCGCCGCGCGGTCGAAGTCAAACACCCCCACGGCCGCCCCGACCCGCAACCGGCCCTGCCGGTCCTTGCAGGCGTTGGGGAAGCGTTTCATCATGTCGATGTCTTTGATGGTGATCAGGCCGGTGAGCAGCCCCCGCCCATCGACGAGGAGCAGTTTCTCGACCTTGTTGGCCATCAGGATCTTCTCGGCCTCGTCGAGCGACACCGTGCCCGTCGCGGTCACGAGCCCCGACTTCGTCATGATCTCCGAGATCGGCGTCTCGCCGCTCTCCAGAAAGCGGAGGTCGCGGCGGGTGATGATCCCGACCAGCCGCCTGCCGTCGTCCGTGATCGGCACTCCAGAGATGTTCTGCTGATCCATCACGTCCCGGGCCCGGGCGACGGTGGCGGTAGGGGGCAGCGTGACCGGGTCCATGATGATCCCGTTGGCGCTCCGCTTGACCTTGTCCACCTCCTCGGCCTGCCGCTCGATGGAGAGGTTCTTATGGATCACGCCCAGCCCGCCCTCCTGGGCCAGGGCGATGGCCATCTCGCTCTCCGTCACCGTGTCCATCGGGGAGGAGACGATCGGGATCTTGAGTTCGATCCCCCGGGTGAGCCGCGTGCTGGTGTCCACGTCGGACGGCACGACCGCCGAGTACCGAGGCACCAGGAGCACATCGTCGAAGGTGATTCCGGTGGCGACGATTTTCCCGTCCATGAGGCCTCCCTGGCTGCGAATCGCGAATGAGGAAAAGTCGCGGATTATGAGGCCCAGGCCGCCGAAACGGCAACGACGAACGCACCACGGGCCTGTTTCCGCGGACGGCAGCTGCGGCCGCACGGCGCGAAAGCGTGTCCTAGGTTTGTGGTGCCCTTCGAAACCGGCGCACGCCGGGGGCAGCCTTCGTCCCTTCCGGTCACGCCATGCGTTTCGTCGACGACTCCGGTTCCACGCTTCCCGGCCCCGTCCTGCGGGCGATTCCCGTCCCCCAGGAACAGTCCGCCGCCCCCGATCGGGCGCTGATGGAGGCCCACCTGGCCCGCAGCCGATACGGGAGCTTCACGCTCACCGAGGCAGTCCGGCCGGGCTGGCAGCTCGACGTGGTGCCTCAGGCCGGCTACCGCCATGACGCCTACATCGACCCGCGGACCGGCGGCCGGATGCCGGCCGTGATTGCCGCCATCTCCAGCGAGGACCTGTTCGCCACGTTCCTCGATCTGCTCGAGCCACTCGGCGACAGCTGCGACGTGGTCCTCGAGTCGTCGCACGACTCGACAACCGACCGCCGCGAGCTCACCCGCGAGGGCGTGGAGCGGCTCGTGCTCGAGAGCGTGCTCTGGGAATACGAGGACCTCCTGCTCAATGACGGCTGCACGTCGATCGCCGTCATGCACCCGCACCTTTCGCTGGAGGTCCAGTTCGACGAGCACAAACTGCTCGTGGTCTACGCCCAGTCGCGGCTCCCCTTTGAGCGAGTCCTCAAGGGCCGGGGAATCGAGCGAAACGACCGAATCCGTTTCATCTCGCAGGGCGAGCACCTCCACACCTCGCACGCCCGCCACGCGCTTCAGTTCGAGGATCTCGCCGGCCGGCTGGGCGCGTGCTGAGCGACCAACCGCCGGTCAGGTTCACCGGCTGATCGCTTCGCCGCCGGCACGGCTCACGAGCGCCTGGAGCACCGCGGGCTCGATGATGTCGTCGAGCGGCCTGACGGATGCGTCACCTGCCAGCACCTGCACGACGCCGCCGCCGATCCGCGACCGGGGTTTGAGCGACTGCTCGAGGGGGCTTCCCGTCGAGCCCAGGCCACTGCCGGTGAATCGGCCGCAGTCGGAGCCGTAGGGCCAGGAATAGCGCGGCGACGCCCAGGTGCAGCCGCCGTCGAGCGTGTAGTCGCCGCTTTCGGCGATCATCAACGTTCGCGAAAGGCCGTCGGTCACGTCCTTCAGCCGCGTCGGCTTCGCGGCGATCGCGACGGTGTAGCTCGAACCGCCCTCGATCCAGCCGAGCCCCTCGGGCACGAGGATGCCGGAGAACTCGCGCGGCGAAACAGACGACGCGTAGTACCAGCGATCGAGTCGTCGCTCCGGATCGGGCAGGGCAGGGCCCGCACCGAGCAGGGCGGCGAAGTCGAGACCGCCGGCGGCGTGCGAGCGACCGTTGTAGATCGGCACCCGCTGGTCGACGATCTCCGGCTCCTGGTCCTCGGGCCGGCAGGCGAGGCAGTAGGCCTCGTAGATGGCCGCCAACGCGGGCTCCTCGATGAATCCCAGGATCGCGATCGACCACGACTGGGGCCTGATGAAGCCATCCATCTCGCCGGCGGCGTAGGCGTCGGTGTTCTCCTTGTGCGACACGGTGCCCGGCCGCGGGCGGCCCGACGCGAACGGCAAGGCCCCCTTGGCGTCGTGGTGCGCGATGATCGCGATGCCGATCTGCCGGAGGTCGTTCTGGGTGCTCGCCCGGGCGGCCGCCTGACGGGCCTGCTGCACGGCCGGCAGCACGAGGCCGATCAGCGACGCGATGATCGCCACCACGACGAGCAACTCGACGAGGCTAAAGCCGTCACGGCGCAGGCGAGCAGCCATCGGCGCGGTCCGCGAGACATTCATTCCCCAACGGTGCTATCGGCCGGACCTCCGGTCAACTTCGGCCCAAACCCCCGGAAACGCACCTCTCCCCGACGCCACACAACCGGACTCGACCACCGGCGGGCCAAGGCCGCGAGGGCGACGGCGGCAGACCAGCCCCACGGCACAATCGGTTCGGGGACGGCCGCCACCTGCGACACCGCGACGGGTAGATAGACGCCAGTGTCGTAGAGCCCCGTCGCGAAAAACTCACTGGCGTCGAGGATGTCCAGCACGCCGTCGTAGTTGAAATCACCATCCTGCCAGTCGACCGGGATCCCCGTGTCGAATCGGTTGCCGGCGACGAAGTTCGCGGCGTCGAGGATGTCCACGGCGCCGTCGATGTTGGTGTCTCCGTTCGCGGCGAAGCCCACGCTCAGCGTGCCGTCCGCGTTGGCGCGCCAGCCGACCGAACGGCCTGAGCCGGCCACCGCCACGGCCGCTGAGGTGATGCCACTCGAGCCTGACCAGAGGCCCGTACCCCTCCCGGCCAGAATGTCGGCCTTGAGTTCTGCAGCAGTACTCCCGCCGGCGGTGATGTCGATCCGGCCGGCGCCGAGGTCGAGACGGGCCGCCTTTGCCTGGTCGACCGACAGCAGCGACACGACCAGTGTCCCCGCCGCGTTGGACGGCAGCGTCAGCGTGCCACCAACGACGGTGATCCGGCCGGCCGTCGAGCCGGAAGCCAGCGACGCGGCCGAAGACGCCTCCAGCGTGCCCGCCAGGAGCGTGGTGCCGCCCGCATACGAGTTGGCACCGGCGAGCACGAGCCGCCCGGAGCCCGTCTTCACCAGGCCGCCCGTCCCGCTGATCGTCCGCGCGATCGTGAGGATGCCCGCGTCCACGCCGATCCCGGTCGAACCCGATCCCAGCACCAGGCGACCGCTGCCGGAGGCGAGCGTGCTCGTGCCCGAGAGGCTCCGAAGCGCCCCGCCGCTGCCGCTGACACCGAGCCCTTGAAGCGTGAGCGTGCCGTTGGCGAGGCCGAGGCCCACGCCCGAGAGTTGCAATGCCGCTCCCAAAGAAACGTTGGCGTCGTTGAAGGACCAGCCGAGGGCGTCGGCATTGGTGAGCCGTGTCGCACCCTCGGCAAGCGACCAACTCGCCTTGAAGGCATTCACGCCGCCACTGGTGGCGGCGAGCGTGAGCGTGCCGCTGCCGGCCTTCTGGAGCGTGCCGATGCTGGACGCGGTCGTGCCCAGCCGGGCGTTGACGACGAGCTGGCTCGTGCCCCGCACGTCCCAGACCTGCGACGCCCCCAGGATCAGGTCGCCGGAGGCCCCTGAACCGCCGGCGTCGCCGGTGATCGTCTGGCTGCCCGAAAAGACCGTGATGCCGTTCACGCCCAGCGTGAGCTGGCCATGCGTGCCCCCCACCCGGAGCGTGAGCGGGGCCGTGGGGGCATCGAACTGCACGCTGTTCACGGTGGTGGTGGCGCCGGGACGCGTTGTCAGGGCTGTCGAACCAGCCACGTTGAACACCACGTCGGTCCGGGCCGATGGCGCGGTCGAGTTGGTTCGCGTGCCGAGTGTCCGCGACCAGTTCGTCCAGCCACCGGTGCCGCTGGTCCAACTGGCGCCCTGATCGCCCACCCAGAAGCGGAGATCGACGCCTGACGCCCGACGCTCGGCAAGCTGGGCCTTGTAGAGGCTGTCGGTCGGATTGTTCGCCGTGTCGCCGAGGCTCACCCGCGTGCCGAGCGAATCGTAGGTGCCCACCTTCCCGCCTTCGGTCATGAGCGTGCCCACCGAGCCGATCAGCCAGTTCGTGGCCGTGGGCGGATTCTGCACGATGAAGCTGTCGGCCTTGGAGTTCCAGACCGCGGAGTTCGCCCCCGCCCAGCCGTGGCCGGTGCCCATATTGCCACGGTCGCGAATGTTGATCTGATCGCCCGACACCGAAATGGTGTCGAAGAGAATCCCGCTCGCCCACCGCTGGTGAGGCCCCGTGTCGGCATTGGCGGAGACAGCCGTACTGCTCACGAAGACCGACGGCCCCGTGACGTTCGATCCCGTCACGAAGTCGTGCCGTCCCTCGGAGGCGGTGGAGTCGGTCACCAGGACGAGCTGCCCGTCCTCGATGTTATAGGTGTAGCGGCGGCTGCCCGTGATCGTCCCGGTGGCGAGCACCGACCGGGCCTCGCTCGTGGTCACGAACTTCGCATCGGCCGCCGCGAGCGTGGCCGCGTAGGGGAAGTAGCGGGCCTCGATCTGCCGGATGAACACGTTCTCCGCGGCCTCGACGCCCACGAAGCTCCAGGCCCGCGCCTCGTTGAGCTCGTCGCGGGTCGCGAGCGACTGCCCCACGAGGTTCTCGACGCCGACGTTGGTGATCCGCCCGCCCGACGTGAAGCCGTTGTAGCGCTGGATCGTGCCGCCGCCGTAGACCGTCTCAATCGCAGAGGTGATCGGCGCATCGACGAACACGCGGTTGCCCTCGATCCGGGTGATCACGCGGTCGGAGTTCTGCTGCCGGTCGCCCGGCTGCCACGGGTTGTCGAGCAGGTTCATGCCGTTGGCGTTGATCCACGCCTGATTGCTCGTCCAGTTGACGTTGATCGTGTGGCCGACCGACAGCCCCGCCGTGGAAGCGACGTTGAAGCTCGTGGCTCCGACGGGCACCCGCGAGTCGGCGATCGCGACCTTCGAGAAGCCCGAGTAGTTCGGGGAGGCCGACGTGCTGCCGATCGAGATCACGTCGCGGGTGCTGGTGCCGGTGGCGATCAGCCGCGACGCCGACCCGGACGTGAGATCCCGGCCCGAGCCGCGGAGCACGACGCCGCTGGCCGCGATCGTGAGCTGACCCGCGATCTCGAAGTCGCCCGGGCCGAGTTGCACCGTGCCGCGGTAGCCATTCGCCTGCAAGGGCAGCGAAGCCACCGCGTTGATTGCCGTCTGGATTCGCGACGTGGTGTCGCCGGTGGTCGCCGTCACGGTGACCATCACGGGCGGCGTGGCCGGCAGGTCGGTCCAGCCCGCGCCGTAGCCCACCATCGAGAAGTCGGGGATCCGGTCGCCGTCGTCCTGCTGGCGGTAGGCGAGCCCGCCGTCCGCTCCTCGCCAGACCCAGGTGCTCGTCGCGCCACTAGCCCGGTGAGCCACCAGGGCCGCCACCATCATCAAGGCGACCCGAAGAACGGCCGGTGGTGCGTTTCCGGTCACGGCCGATGCCCCCAAGTACTCGCGGCCACTCCCCAGAGGCCGCCCCTTGTTCCAGGCGCGGCTACTTGTTGGTGATGTCGATGTCGAACACGTTTGGCTTGCCCGAGACCACCTGAAAGCTGAGCGGGGACGAATCCCCGGCATACTCAGTTGGAATCCGCGCGCCTTTGCCATCTTCGGAGTCCAACCGGACCTTCACCACGTACTTTCCCGCCGCGGCGCCGACTTTCCTGCCGAGCCCGACTCGGGCCAGGCGGTAGACGCCGTCAGCATCCGTCGTGCCGATCGCCCTGGGCAACTCCTTCACCTCGGGCTGAAAGATCACCATGATGCTCTTGGCGGGCTTCCCATCCACGATCACCTTGCCCGTGACGTCGGTGATGCCCAGCCACCATTCGCCGCAGCCCGCAAGGCACGGCAGCATGATCGCCATGGCAACGGCTGCGATTCGAGTTTGCTGACGCATAACTCCCGCACTCATGGCCTGGTCCCCCGACCGTCGTTCCGCAGCCCCAAACCATAGAGCACAAGATCATCCGTGTTCTCCGAGACAAACGTCACGGAGCCATCAGAAAAAAGGAACTGCGCTCCACCACTGTGGAAACTGTTCCAGTACTTGCCGTTCTGGGCTGTGGTGCTGAAGAAGTTGATCGTGCTCGGCACGATGCTGGTGACGGCACCATAGGGCGGGTTTGTGGCCACGCGGGCATAGCACCGCTGGGCCCCGCCGATGCTGTTGCCAGAGCCGGTGCGACCGTTTCCAGCCCAGACTGCCGCGAGACTGCCCTGGAAGTTTGCGGCCGCGGCGGCCGACGCCGCTCCGCACCGTTCTCCGATCAGGAGGGTCTTGCTCATGCCGTCGGAAAAATCCTTGATCTTCAGCCCAAGCATGCCGGCTCCAGTCGCGAGTGGACCAGACTTCGCGCTCCCCACGATCTTCGGCCAGCCGAAGAGCGCTCCACCGGGGTCGCCATCGGTATCGGGCCCGGGCACCGCCGCCGACGGGCTCGTCGTCGTGGTCGGACTGTAATCGCCGCAGCTGGCCACGTAGTTGCTGGTGGCTAGAGCTGGATCGGAGCCCGTCGCACACGCCAGGTAGATGTTCGACGCGCTTCCGAAATCGCAGAGCTTGTTGAGGTCCTCCGTGATGTCCGACGGACAGCGATACATCGAAACCTTCGTCTGGAGAGCCGCCCCGACGGTTGAACCGCCGGACTTCAGCATGTTGACGGCGGTGGTGAGGGCGTTCGTCGACGGCGAGAGCGTGTCGTACAGCGTGCCGAGTTCCGCATACGGCATGATGAACACGCCCCAGCCCCAGCAACAATCCCCTTGGCTGCCCAGGTTGGTGGTGTGCTGATGACCAGACGGCAGCCGCCTCTTCGAACTCTCGTGGGTGAGCACCGCCAGCCCGATCTGCTTGAGGTTATTCGAGCAGGCGCTGCGGCGAGCCGCCTCGCGGGCCGTCTGCACGGCCGGCAGCAAGAGGCCGATCAGCGTGGCGATGATCGCGATCACCACCAGCAGTTCGACCAACGTAAACCCGCGACGCCGTAGGGGAGATGCCATCGGAATCCTCCGCGTAAGAAAGTCGTTTTCCAGGCTACCATCGGCCGGTAAACCTGTCGCCTTCACCTGCCGTCACTGCTTGGTTGAGATGTCGATATCGAACACGTTGCCGCCGCCCTTCACCTCGTACGACAACGCTGAGCCGCTGGCATACGAGGCCGGCACCTTCGGGGAAGCGGGGTTGTCGGCATCAGCCATCACCTTGACAGCATAGGTGCCGACCGGCACGCCCGACTTTGCTCCCGGCCCCAGTCGGCGGACCGTGTAGCGGCCATCGCCTTCCGTCGTGGCGACACCCCGGGGAGCATCCGTCGCCCCCGGATCGAAGACCACGATCAGGCCCTTGGCCGGTTTGCCGTCCACTCGCACCGTGCCGGAAACGTCGGCGATCCGCTGGCAGCCGGGCACCAGCAGGGCGGCGACACAGAAGAGCAGGGGGGCGAAGCGCAATCTCATCGGGACGAAAACTCCTTGATCATAAGGCACGAGCGGTGAGGCCTGATTCTGACCCAAAACCCCCGTGATTCCGACCGAAAACACACGCGAAAACGATGCACAACCCTCACTGTGGCATCGACGGCGTCGCCGCGTCGATGATCGGCGTCGTCATCGAACCATACGTCGTGTTGTTGCCGGCCAGCCCCTCGTCTCGCTTCGCCATCTTCTGAAGAATCGCGTAATCGCAGTTCTCGGAGATGAACATCACCGAGGCGTCGCCGAGCAGGAAGTTGGCCCCGCCGCGGTGAAAACTGTTATAGGCCTTGCCGTTGTTGGGACTCAGGAAGTCATTGATCGGCAGGCTGATCATCCTGCCGTAGCACCGTCCGGCCCCCTTCACCGATGTGCCAGAGCCCGGCCGGCCATTGCCCGCCCAGACTCCGGCAAAAGACCCCTTGCCGGAGGCGGCCGAACTGAACGCCGTGAACGAGTCGCCGCCGCACCGTTCGCCAAGAAAAATCGTCTTCGATAGGCCGTCGGCGATGTCCTTGAGTTTCAGGCCGAGCATCGTGTCGCGACCAAGAAACGGGCCGTCGGGCGGATCGGTGCCGTCAGTCTTGCAGGTCCCGGCGTCGGGATTGTCCCAGCCGCAGTTTTCGTGAGGCGGGTTATTGCCGGATGAGGCCACATAGTTCGACGTGCCAAGCGCCGGATCGCTGCCGGTCTCACAGGCGAGGATCGACCCGCCGCCGCTCGTGCCACCAAAGTCGGCGAGGTTATTCGTCTCGGGAGTCGAGTCGGACGGGCAGCGATGCGAAGCCACTCCCGACTTCAACGCCACTGCCGACGCACTCACGCCACCGCTCTTGAGCAGGTTGCAGGCGGTGAGCAACGTGGTGCTGGTGGGATTGAGCGCGTCGTAGGTGTTACTGGCCTCCATGAAGGGGAAGATGAACACCGCCCAACCCCAGGCGGGGTCGCCCGCCTTGCCCGCGTACTTATGGCCCGCCGGCAAGCGCTTGCGGGCGTTCTCGAAGTTCGTGAGGCCGAGCCCCAATTGCCGCATATTGTTGGAGCAGGCGCTACGGCGGGCCGCCTCGCGGGCCGTTTGCACGGCCGGCAGCAAGAGGCCGATGAGCGTGGCGATGATCGCAATCACCACGAGGAGTTCGACAAGGGTAAAGCCGCGACGAGCGACCCGGTTGATGGCGAGCATGAGATCCTCCGCGGCCTGCCGAAAACGAAAATCGCGTGGGCTGGCGAGTTGTGTTCGCGAAACGCTGCCTGCTAACGACACCCTCACCCACACCGCCCTGATCTTAGTAGCCAAATCTGTCACGCATCAACCCAATCATTGGCAGTTTTTACGCCGTGATTCGAATATTCCGGGATCACACCGCGAGTCGCGAACGCGTACTGCAATGGCCTTGCTTTCGTTTGCGTAAATTGGCGACCAACAGGTTGCGGCAAAACCGTCGCCGCGATTACACTCTTCTCCGCGTGGATGGCGAATGTCGCCGTCGTGCGTTTTTCGAGTTTGGGGAGGGAATCAGTCATGCGGTTTCGTACTCTGTCGCGTTTCTTCGGCCTACTGCTCGCAGCCTCGACCGGATTCGCAAACGCCGCCGACTATTACTGGGACACAAACGGCACAACTCTCTATGGCGACGGGAATGGCATCTTCCGTCAAAGCGCCAGCGGCACGACCTGGTCCACCTCCTCATCGGGCACAACGCCGCTCACGTTCGTGATTGCCACCAATGTTGGTGGGACGAGTTCGTTCCAGTTTGGCTTCGGCCCGGCACCAGACAACACCACCAACGCCGGCACGGTCACGATCGGCAACAGCACCAGCACGGCGAACCAGCCCACCGTCGGAGCCCTGATCTTCAATGCCTCGGGAACGAGCGGGTACACATTCCAGAACGCCTCGGGCAACAGCAACGTCATGTCGGTGACGATCCGGGCATCGGCCACCAATTCCATCGGCTCTGGAACCGGAATCCTTGTGAATAGCAACGTCACTGGCAACACGCAGTTCATCCGCAACCCCTTAAACACCACGGGCGCGGCCGGCATCATCCTCGGCGCGAGCCAGACCTGGACGAACAACAGCACCGCGTATTCGCTGATCGTGAACACTCCCATTACGGGGGCCTTCGCGCTCACCACCAACGGCCCCGGTGCGATCGAACTCGGCGGGGCCAACTCGTTCACGAGCCTCAATGTCTCCGCCGGCACGGTCCGCGTGACCTCGTCTGGGGCGATCCCCGCCGGTGGCGCCACCGTCGGTGCGGCAGGCACCCTCAACGTGCTCGCCGCCGTGAGCAGCAGCGTCTCGAACAGCGGCACCGTGTCGATCGGCCCCGGCGGCAACCTGACAGCCAGTTCGCTCGGTGCCGGCACACTCTCGATCGCCGGCGTCAGTGGCACCGCGGCGACGTTCACCAACAGTCTCGCGAGCGGCACGATGAACCTCGGGCCGGTCGGCATGGCGGGCAGCGCGACGATCGCGATGCCGGTTGCCGGCACGATCGTTTCCTCAGGCGCCGTCACGCTGTCTGGGGCCGACAACCTGCTCAGCCTCTCGGGCGTCGCGGCGGCGGGCAACACCTACACGCTGCTCCAGGGCAGCAGCCTCGCGAACACTGGTGCCGTGTCGGTCACCGGTGCGGCGGTTGGCGGCCAGACGATCGCTCTCGGTAGCTCTGTCACCGTGGGGCGGAACACCTACTCCTTCACCAGCACTGCCAACGCGCTCAAACTCGTCACCACCGGCTCCCAGGTCACGCTGACGTGGACCGGTGCGACCAACAACACCTGGGACTACACGACCAACAACTGGACGACCGGCTCGGGCAGCACCTACTTCGGCTCCGGCGACAATGGCCGGATCACTTCGGCCGCCGCAATCACGGTTCAATCCGGGGGTGTCGTCGCCGACGCGCTCACGGTGAGCAACGCTTCCGGAACCGCCTCGCTCACCGGGGGCTCGGTGACGGCCACCAGCCTGGTCAAGTCGGGCGCCGGTGCGTTCTCATTTGACAACGCCCTGAGCGGCGGCAACGTCACGCTGAGCGGCGGTGTCACCACCGTGAGCGGCACCGGGTCGCTCACCGCAACCACGATCGCCAACAACGCGGCGCTCGTCATCGCCTCGTCGGGTTCGCAGACCCTCGCGGCCATGTCGGGCACCGGCAGCCTCGCCTACACCGGCGGCAGCACCCTGTCGCTCACCTCCTCCAGTTCCTACAACGGCTCCGTGTCGATCGGCGCCGGAAGCACGCTTCGGGTTGCAGGCGCCGGCGTGCTCGGCTCCGGAAGCTTCACGGGTAGCATTGCCAACGACGGCACGCTCGACCTCTCTGGCTCGGCGGCGCAGGTGCTCGCCGGCGCGATCTCCGGCGCAGGCTCGGTGACGAAGGGGGCCGCTGGCACAACGACGCTCTCGGGCAACAACTCGTACGCCGGTACAACGTCGGTGACCGCCGGCACGCTGATCCTCGGGAGCGGGTCGGCGCTCGGCAAGGCCGACGGCAGCACCACGGTGAGCGGCGGGGCTGTGCTCGATCTCAACGGGCAGTCTGTCGCTGCTGAGTCGGTAGCGCTCTCGGGCACCGGCATCTCGGCGTCCGGAGCACTTACCAACAGCAGCACGACCGCCACCGCCAGTTGGGGCGGCCCGGTGACGCTCAGTTCGGCAATAACCGGCCTCGGCGGCGTGGGCAGCATCTCGATCGCCGGAAGCGTGGGCGGCACCGGCGGGCTCTACAAATATGGCGAGGGCACGGTCTCGCTGTCGGGCAACAACAGTTTCGCCGGTACGCTGAGCATCCTCGCCGGCAAGGTTCAGGTGGCGACTCCGGCCTCCCTGCCCAACGTCCCCCTCACATGGAGCAGCAGCGCGAGTTCCTCGACGCTCGACCTCGTGGGATCCGGCACGTATTCGATGGCCTCGATGGCCATGGGGTCGATCCTGCGGGTGACGACATCCGGCAGCGGCCAGGCCACGCTGGGGATCAGCGGTAACAGCACGCTCGGCGGCTCGGCCAACAAGACGCTCCAGGCCGACAAGAACGTCACCGTCGTCGTCGACGGCATGATCGACCTTGCCAGCGCGTCGACCAAGGGCCGCAGCGCCCAGTTTCAGGGGGCGGGCGACATCGTTGTCAACGGCCAGGTGTTTGGCGGCGGATCGAATCAGTTCGGCATCATCAAGAACGCCGACTTCGCCGATCAGACCGGCACGCTCTACCTGAACGGCGCCAACATTTACAACGGCGTCACGCAGATCACCGGCGGCACGCTGAAGATCGGCAATGCCCAGGCGCTCGGCTCCACGGCCGCGGGCACGACGCTCAGTTCGCCCTTCTTCTCCGGCGGCACCCTCGACCTCAACGGTCAGGCGGTGGTGGACGAGACTCTCTCGATGGACGGCACCACGGGTGACGCCGTCGATTATGGAGTCGCGCTGGTGAACAGCAGCACGACGGCGGCCAGCTGGAGCGGCAGCGTGGCCCTTTTGGCGGGCTCTTCGGGCATCGGCGGCCTGGGCAACATCACGGTCACCGGAAGCGTGAGCGGCTCGGGCGACCTGCGAAAGGTCGGAATCGGTAACGTGACGCTGACCAACGCGACCAACACCGGGGCGACCTTCGTGGATGAAGGCACGCTCACGCTGGGCGCGGCGAGCGTCGTCAACGCGGCTGGCGGGATCTGGGTTGCCGCGGATTCGACGCTCAACGTGCTCGGCTCGGCGAGCGGGGACGTCGGCAACCAGGGCACGATCGCCGTCGGCCCCGGTGGCCGCCTCACGTCTCCCGACTTTGGAGGCGGCGACAACTACTACGGGGCCTTCACGCTGGCCGGCTCGGCCGGTTCGCTCGCGACGCTGTCCGACACAGGCACCAGCGGGTTCGTGAATCGGGTGGCCTCGGTGACGATGGGGGGCAACTCCCAGATCGACCTGGTCGTTGGCAGCACAATCACGGCCAGCGGTCGCGTGACGATCTCCGGCACCGGGAACCTCCTCTCGCTGTCGGGCATCGCCATCAAGGGCTCGACCTATTCGCTCCTCTCCGGCAGCAGCATCCTCAACACCGGCTCCATCGCCGCAACGGGTTCGCTCCTGGGCAACCGGACGCTGGCGCTCGGATCGTCCGGGACGATCGGTCGCAGCACCTATTCATTCACACAGAGCGGCACGGCGCTCGTGCTGGCGGTGAGTGGCTCGCAGTACAACCTCACCTGGACCGGTTCGGCCAACAGCCTCTGGAACTACTCCAGCGTCAACTGGCAGTCGGGTGTCACCGGCTATTCGTTCGATCCGGGCGACAACGCCACGATCGCCAAGGCGGCCACGATCACCGTCGATGCGGCCGGCGTCGCAGCCGACACCACCACCGTGAGCAACACCACGGGCACCGTCAGCCTCGACGGCGGCACGCTCACCACCAACTCGCTGGTCAAGTCGGCCGCCGGGCTGTTCACCGCCAACAACAACATCTCCGTCATCAACGGCGTGACGCTCTCGGGCGGCACGTTCCAGATCGGTGCCTCAGGCAGCCTGAACGGCGGCAGCTACTCCGGCCCAATCGCCAACAACGCGGCGCTCGTCTACTCGGGTTCGAGCAACCAGACGCTGGGAGGCGTTATCTCCGGGACAGGTTCGCTCACCCAGTCCGGCGCGGGCACGCTTTTCCTCACCGGCACAAGCACGTCCACCGGGAACATCGCGATCGCCGCCGGCAGCACCCTCAAGGTCTCCGACTCGGGCGTGCTGGGCTCGGGAACGTTCCTGGGTGGGATCGCCAACGACGGCACGTTCGTCGTCTCGAGTGTGGTCAGCCAGAAGTTCGCTGGAGCGATCTCGGGGAGCGGGGCCGTGACGGTCCAAACCGGCACGGTCACACCGTCCGTGATCACGTTATCCGGCAACAACACCTATACGGGCGCGACGACCGTTGGCTCGGGCACGCTGCAGTTGGGCAGTGCGACCGCGCTCGGCTCGGCAGCGGCCGGCACGACAGTGACTGCGGGCGGCGTGCTCGACCTCAATGGCCAGGCGGGCGTTACGGAACCGTTGTCGCTCTCGTCGAGCGGCATCGCCAATAGCGGAGCGCTCGTCAACAGCAATACGGCGGCTGCCGCAAGCGTTGCCGGCACCGTCACGCTGAACGACACCTCCACCGGCCTCGGCGGCGACGGCAACACCAACCTCACGGGCCTCGTCACCGGCACCGGCGGGCTCACCAAGTGGGGGGAGGGCACGCTGACACTCTCCGGGTCGGCCAACTACGGTGGGGTCACGAGCATCCAGGCCGGCACGCTGCGGGTGCAAAACCCCTCCGTGCTCGTGAGCAGCACGCTCCAGAGCAGCAACAGCGCGAGCTCATCCGCCTTCGACATGGCCACGTCCGGCACCTATTCCACCGGGTTCCTGCTCCTGGGCCAGAGCTTCCGGATTGGCACCTCGGGCACCGGCCCGGCCACGCTCGTAGCGGCGAACGGCATGCTCAACGGCAACATCGACAAGGTGCTGGAGGTGGGAGCGAATGCGACGGTCCTCGTGTCCGGGACGTTCGATCTCCGTAATACCGGGACGGCCACCCGCAATCTCGTCGTGGGCGGGGCGGGCAACACCGTGTTCAACGGTGTGATCAGCGGCACGTCGACGACGAACCCGTCGCTCCTCTTCGGCATCCACGTCGGTGGCAGCGCCGCGACACCGGTCGGCATGACCACGCTCAACGGAGCCAACACCTACAACGGTCCCACCACCGTTTCCACCGGCACGCTCCGACTGGGCAACGCTCAGGCTCTCGGATCGACGTCGGCCGGCACGGTCGTGACGACCTCGACGGTCAACGCGGCACTTGCGGGCGGCGTGCTCGACCTCAACGGCCAGGCGATTGTCGGCGAGTCCCTCACGCTCAACGGCTCGGGCGGGGCGGTTTCGCTCGTCAACTCGAACTCAGGCGCTGCCGCGAGTTGGAGCACCGGCATTGCGGCGAGCGGCGCCGTCTCGATCGGCGGAGCCGGCGGCATCACGCTGCCCGGAAACGTGACCGGGGCGGCCTCAATCACGAAGATCGGCGCCGGCCGCGTGACGCTTTCAGGCAATAACACCTACACCGGCTCAACGAACGTGGCTTCGGGCACTCTGGCAGCAGCCAGTGCCACTGCCATCCCATCCGCTTCGTCGGCCTCCGTGGCCGCAGGTGCCACACTCGACCTCGGCGGTTACGCGTCGACGCTCGGAGGGCTCTCCGGTTCCGGCAGCGTGGTGTCAGGCGGGTCGCTCACAGTCGGCGCGGGCAACGCTTCTTCGACTTTCAACGGTGTCATCTCCGGGGCCGGCCGGCTCACGAAGGTCGGCACCGGCACGATGAGCCTTGGCGGTGCCAACACGCTCACGGGCTCGAGCACGGTGCAGGCCGGCGTGCTGCAACTCGCCAATGCCAATGCACTCTCGGCGAGCCAACTCGTCGTGGTGGCGGGCGGCACCGGGCAGGTGGCTCCCTACACGACTACCAGCGTCGCAGGCCTCAACCTCTCCACCGGCAATGGTCTCATGGATGTCACGAGCGGCTTCCTCACGATCGCCGGCGGCATGACGGCCACGCAGCTCGTCGCCGAGCTCATCGAGGGCCGAGGCGACGGCTCCTGGAACGGCACGAGCGGCATCACGTCGAGCACCGCAGCAGCCGACATTGCCTCCAGCATCCCGCGAGCGGTGGGCTGGCTCGACAACGGCGACGGTTCGCTCTCGGCGGCCTTCGCCGCCCCTGGCGACACCAACATCGACTGGCAGGTCGACATCCTCGACGCCGGCAACTTCCTGACGCTCGGCAAGTACGACACCGGCCTGCCGTCGACCTGGCTGGAGGGCGACTTCAACTACGACGGCGTCGTGGACATTCAAGACGCCGCCGACTTCTTCGGCACGGGCCTCTACGACAACGGGAACTACAACGTGCCCCCGGGAGCATCTGGCATTGCCGCCGTGCCCGAGCCCTCGCAGTGGGCCCTTCTGGCCAGCTCGCTCGCGGCCGCCGCCGGCCTCGCGATCAGGTCGCGCGGATCGCGACGCTAAACGCCGCTTCACCAAAGACATCGCCGAATCACCGCTGCCGCGGATGATCACTCGTCTGCGGTGGCGGCGGTGAGCGTGCGGATCGACGGACTCTCCGTGGCCGACTCGATCGTCGCGATTGCCGCCTTCACGGCGTCGATCCGCGCGTCGTTGAGCGGGCCCTCTGGAAAGCCACCCGCCGCGCATTCGGCGTTGAAGAACTCGACCAGATCCTCGAGGTCCGGCACGATCCCGCCCGCGGCGGCTCCGTATCCGGCCAGTTCCTTCATGATCTCGCCGGTTCGCGTCTCGCTGCCATGCCCTCCCTGAGTTCGGGCGATGAGGACGCCCGCCTCGATTCCCTCACGGAATCGGTACTTGGCCAACACCTTGAATGCGGCCATGCGGATCTCGTTGCGAAACATCGTGTCGGCTGGGCAGGGGGTGGTGGCCGCGGCGAGGATGTCGGGGCCGAGCGCCTGGACATCTTCGACCGTGAGTTGATGCTCGAGAAGATGCGTGAGCGTGGCCCGGGCCATGCCGTCCGCGTTCCGCGACACGGCCCGGATCGCCGGGTGGAGCAGTCCGCGATCGAGGCCATCGATGGATGACCGCAACAGCCCCTTGAAGAGCGCCGCCGCGAGTTCTCCATGCGTGAGTTGGATCGGATCAGCCCATGCGATCGGCTCGAGCGGCTCGGCGGTGCGGGCCACCGCGGCGAGCATGTCGGGCACGACGGGCCGGGCCGCGTCGCCCATGCTCTCGAGCGCGTGCGCGGCCTTGGTCCGCAGCCAGCGGTCGTCGTGCACGAGCAGGTGGACGAGGGTCGGGAGTGCCTCCGGGGCCTTCAGCCGCCCGAGCGCCTCGCAGGCCCCCTGGCGGACGCGGGGGTCGGGGCCCTCGGCCAGGGCGATCAGTTGCGGCACCAGCCGCTTCGCCTCCGGCCGGCGGGCCAGTTCCTCCGCCGCCCAGCTGCGAGCCACCGGCGACCAGTCGCCCAGCGCGGAGACGAGGTCCTCCGTCGACATGGTCATGCGGTCGGTGTCGAAGCGGCCCGAGGCGACGGCCTCGGCCACGTCGCCATCATCGAGCCACTGCGACTCGACCGCATCTTTGCCGGTGAGGCAGATCGCGCGGAAGGGCAGGGCATAGGTGAGCACGTACGAGGCCGTCGGGCTCAAGCCGTAGTAGCTGCTCTTTCCGAAGTAGGTGTCGTCGGCGGTGCTGCCGGGCCCATACTGCTCGCTGCCGTCGTAGGTGAACGAGCCGTCGCACCGCCGGACGAGGTCAAGATGCCACGAGGCCTCCGTGACGAACGCCGCCGTAGCCGCCGGGCCTCCCATGCCGGCCCCCAGACCACCCCAGAGGTAGCTGAAGCCCTGGCCGGTGTGGCCGTATTCGCGGTTGCGAAACGACGCCGTCACCATCTTCGCGAAGAACTGCGATTCCTGGGGCCGGTCGCCCTGCAGGGCGAAGAACGCGGCGGCCATGGCATTCTTGCCGTTGTTGTCGTGATGGGGCCAGGGCATGTGCTCGCCGTAGGGAATCGCTCCTTTGTCGACGTAGTAGCCAAAAAATCGGGAGCCGCGATCGATGGCGGCGGCGACCTCCGGATCGGCAACACCGCATTTCCGCCCCATGACGACCGCGAGATTGCCGATCAGCCCCGCCGCATTGACCGGACCGTACGGGGGGATCGGGCCGTGGAGCCCGCCGTCGGCCGCCGGCTCGGAGAACCCGTGGCCGAAGGTGCCGTACCGGCCCTGGCCCCGAGCCAGTGCGAGGGTGAGGGTCTCGATCGCG
This sequence comes from Planctomycetota bacterium, assembly GCA_037133115.1. GTDB lineage: Bacteria > Planctomycetota > Planctomycetia > Pirellulales > UBA1268 > QWPN01. The sequence continues at coordinate 65,035 of JBAXOU010000001.1, forward strand.
GGCAGCACCTCGCGATCGCGAGTGAGCAGGTGGTATTCGCAGAGAAAGATCGTGCGGTAGCCGCATTCCCACGTCCGCATGTCGTCGCGGACCACCGCCGGCGCCCCCGCCGCCAGCCTCCGGGCAAACTCCTGGATGGTGGGGAGATACTCGGGGCGGCCGCTCGCCAGGAGCGCCAGCCCGTTGACCGCGCCGAAGAGGTCCTCGGTGAGCGGCTCTCGCGCCAGCACATCGCAGGCCTCGTCGAGGATCCGCCGCGACTTGGGGCAGTCGTAGGGTGCGGTCGCGGCATAGGTGCCCAGCACACGCAGGGGAAGCTGCACCTCCTCGACCTCCCCGGTCCGCCAGCGGGTAAGCCGAAGCACTCCGCCACCGGATTCGGTCTCCGCGTCCTGGATCGCGACGGCGAGGCTCCTGCGGGCGTCGTCGGTGAAACGTTCACCATTCACACCGAGGATCACGTCGCCCGGCTCCATCACGCCGTCGGCGGGAGAACCGCTCCCGACGTGGGTCACCAGGATCTGCCGGCTGGCTGTGGTCGTCCGCCCCTGGACGCCGTCGAAGTTGGTCGCCGCCCGGGTATGGATCCAGCCCCGCAGGCCGGTCGCCCCGAGGTTGTAGGTCTGCGACCGATCGACTTGGGCGCCCTGCGTGAGGTCGGGCGGCTCCTTGGGGGCCTCGGCCGCCGTCACGAAACCGACCGGGTGCAACGCGAGGCTGACCGTCACACCCGCCGCCAGCGCCAGAAGCATGCACCGGAGCGGGACGCCATTCAGAAGCCGCAGCCTCGGTGCTTCATGCAGCATGCGGATCAGTCGCCCGTCATCGGGCCCGGCCACGGCGAGCCACCAGCAGGGCCACGAGGCCACCGCAGGCGGCGGCCATCAAACTCGTCGGCTCAGGCACCACCACGACCAGGAAACTATTCGGACTGCTGCCGGTCTGCAAGTAGGCCGTCTTGCCCGCGCCGAGGGAGTAGGCATTCGACAACCCCACGTTCGAGACGTTCGTGAGATCGAAGAGCGAACTGCCGCTCATCAACGTATAGGTTCCATCCGCCGTGTTCGAGTCGAGACCCGTCAGGTTGTTGACCCCGAAGCCGCCGAACGAAACCGAAGCTCCGTTGACCGTCAGTGTGCTCAGGGGATCGAACGCGAAGTTGGCCCCCGAGTTGTAGACGATGCTGCTGCCGATCGTGCCCGAGCCGCCGAGCACGGCCGCCGAGAGTACCGACACGGTGCCCGTCGCCAGCGAGCCGTTGACCCGCAGCAAGCCCTCCGACACCGTGGTGCCCTGGGTGTAGGTGTTGGCGGCGGAAAGCGTGAGGCTACCGCTGCCGATCTTGATCACGCCGCCGGACGAGGGCGAGGTGCCGTCACCGACACGATCGGCGATCGTGCCTGTGATCGTCATCGCATTGGCACCCGTGTCGAACGTCGCATAGTACGTGCTGGCGGTCGAACCAGTGCCAATGAGCATCGGCTTGCTGATCGTGACGTTCGCCGCCTTGGCCGCAAGGATGCTCACCTGATTCGTGGCGGTGCCATTGATCAACGCGCCCGGTGTGCCGCTGAACGAAATGGCCGAAGCATTGCCGAAGTTGGCGTCACCCGTCGTCCACATGGTGGAACCGGCCCCGCCGATGTCGGCCAAGCCCGAGAACGTGTTCATGGTCGCGGTCGACTGCTGCGTGAGGTCGATCGTGCCGCCGGTGCTGGCCCGGAGGATCGTGCTGGTGCCGCCCGTGAGCGTGCCGGTGAGCCGCGTGACCGACGACCCGGTGAAGGCCATCACCATGCCGCTGGTGATGCTGATCGGATTGGCGATCGAGAGCGTCGTGGTGGCGTCGTTGTTGATGCGGGAGGACGAGTCCATCGCAAAGATCGTGCCGGTGCCGAAGGCAGAGGAGTTCTTGAAACCGATGTTGTTCCAGATGTATGTCCCGCCGGTGTAGGTATTGGAGCCGGAGAGGATCGCCCGGTTACCTTGGCTGGCGTAGGAGCCAACGACGCCGTCTCCCGAGATCGTGCCGGAGTATTCGCCCTGCACCGTGTTCTTGAAGAGTAACGGGGCAGCGGTGGGCGACGTGGCGATGACGAAACTCGGGTTCGCGTTGGTCACGAGCGACCCTGTCCCGAGGGCCTGCGTCGTCACCTGCGTGGTGCCAGCCGCGCCGGTGGAGTTGGCCGAGAGCGTGCCGGAGAAGGTGCCCTGGGTGCTCGTGGTGAATCTCACGGTCGCTATGCCGGTGGTCGTCACGTTGCCGCTGCCGGAGATCACGCCGGAGAGTTCCAGATTCTTGCTGGAGACGCTATTGAGCGAGGTGGTGCCGCTCCCGAACGACACCGGTGCCGTGATGTACTTCGTGCCGCCCGGGCCGCTCGGCTTGAGGTCGATCGACGAGATGCCGAGCGTGGTGATCGTGCCCGTGCCGGCCAGCGTCGTGGAGTTCGAGAGCTGGATGGCGGCGTTGTCGAGGGTCACGGGCCCGTTGAACGTCGAGGTGTAGCCGAAGTTCTTCATGGCCGTCCCGGAAAACACGGTCGTGCCGCCGCTGGTGTTGACCACCATGCCATCGCCCGTGCCCGACGTGCTCAGGATGCTGATCGTGAGCGTCCCGGAGCCCGACTTGACCAGCGTGTTGCCGATGCCGGTGATCGAACCGGTGAGCGTGAGCGCGTTGTCATTGTTGATCGTGGCGCTGCCCGACCCCACCGCGATCGGATTGGCCACCGTGACCGCCGTGCTCGAGGTGAGCGTGCCGTTGCTGATGGAGATGGCGCTCGCCCCGGCACCAGTTGCGTTGCCGAGCGAAAGCACGCCGCCCCCCGAAACCCCGACACCGCCACTGACCGTGTTGGCGGCATTCAAGGCCGTCGTGCCACCCGTGAGCGTGATGCCGCCGGCGATCGTGCTGGCATTGTTGAGCGTGGTCGAACCTCCGCTCACGTTGAGGCCGCCGGCCGTCACCGTCGTCGCCGCGTTCGATGTGAACGAGCCTCCGGAGACGTTGAGGCCGCCCGCCGTGACCGTCGTGGCGTTATTCGCCGCGAGCGAGCCGCCGCTGACGTTGAGGCCACCAGAGGTCACCGTCATCGAACCGCTGGTGGTCATCGAGCCCGCGCCGACCCACGCACCGGCGCCGAAGGTGGCCGCATTCGACATCGTGAGGCTTCCATCGCCCGACTTGCCGAAGGTGCCAGTCGTCGAGATCGCGCTGCCGCTCAGGGCAACGATGCCGGCCGAGTTGTTCACCGTGAGCGACGCGGCCTGCACGCTGCTGCCGAACGTGCCCGAATCGACCGTGATCGTGCTGGCGGTGCCGAGCGTGGCCTTGTCGCCCTGCACGAACACGATGTTCGAGCCGGCGCCGTCCTTCTGCCAGTTGGCGGTGGTGTAATCCCAGGCGCCGGATGAGCCGCCGTTCCAGAAGAGGTCATACGTCGTTCCCGTGACGGCGAGCTGCAGGGCCGTGGACGTCTGGTTGAAGTTGTAGGTCGTGCGACCGATCGTCGTCGAACCTCCAGGGGCGAGCGTCTGACCGCCGATCGCTGCACCGGTGAGCGAGATCGACCCGGAGTTCGTCAGGCCCGTGCCAGACAGAAGCGTGTACGTGTTGCCCGCCGCGGTCACGCCGCCGACGCTCAGCAGGTTGCTCACTCCGGAAATCGACACGGGGCCGGTCGAGAGCAGCCCGCTGGTGGCCGAGGCCAGCGTGATCGTGGCATAGCCCGACATGGTCACGGACGCCGGCGCCTGTGTGGCGGCAAACGTGCTCGTGAAGCTCGCACCCGTTCCGCTGACTCCGGCGAGCGAGAGGGCACCCGTGCCGACCGAGCCAGTCGTCAGACTGCCTCCGGCGCCGATCGAGACCGTGCCCGAGTTGGCAAGGCTGTTGGTCACGGCCGTGAGCACATTGAGCGTGCCGGCGGAACCGACCGTGACAGTGCCGCTGGAGAGCCCTCCGGGCGCGGTGACACGGACCGTGCCCGCGGAGACGGTGAGGCTGCTAAACGAGTTAGAGCCACCGAGCACGATCGTGCCAGTGCCGTTGGTGGTGAGCGCGAAGGCACCCGTAATGGGAGCGTTCACGATCAGCGAGTACGAAGTGCCGCTGTTCGTCCAGGTCTGTGCCTTGCCGAGGATGATGCCGGCCGTGCCGACATTGGCGGCGTTCGAGCCCGTACCGCCCACGCCGCCACCGAATTTCCCGAATGAGATGTCGCCAGAGACGTTGCTGTTGACCAGAATGCCGGTACCCGAGCCGATGGCGTTGGTGGCTGATCCCGTGAGCGTCACCGACATGACGTTGGCATTGCCTGCAGCGTTCGTAATGGTGTAGCCACTCGTTCCCGATGCATTGAAGATCAAGGCTCCGACCGTGGGCTGGTTCGCAGTGCTGGTGCTGTTGCCGATCGTGACCGCGGCGCCGTTCGTGTTGTTGGTCGGTGCTGTCCCGAAGCCGAACTGAAACGATTGGGTGGTGCCCACGCCGCTTCCGATGACGAAGGTGAGCGGCGACGTGCCCGACGAGGAGGTTGACCAGGTCGTGCCGCTGGCGCTCGAACGGAAGATGCCAGGCCCGTCGCCGTAGAGAGTCGTGCCGTTCACGTCCCAGTAATAGTCGGCCGCGACTGCCTGCCCGGCCCCCGCCGCGAACAGACTCAGCCAGGTCATCCCGACCACGGCGACGACACGAATGACGGAGCACACCCGAGTGGACATCATGAGCATTTCCCTGCTTCCTTACGCGTCGCTGGACCGTGCCGAACTGGCTTGCTTGCCCCAGGGGCGGTTCTCATGAACCGTGCGCAACCCCCAGCACGAGATTTCACTGCAAACCGCGCGCCGTTTCTCAGCAAACCTCGTGGAAAATGACAGATGTCCCGTCAAATACGGGATTTTGAGGGAATGACCTGGACCAACTGGCCATGGCACTGGAGCGATTCGCTCCACCCACTGGAGCGA
>JBAXOU010000002.1:0-53194 GCA_037133115.1 Planctomycetota bacterium
GCGCCGTGGCCACCATGGCCGTGGGCGGCATGGCCGGCGTCGTGGCCGTGGCCGGATGCACGAGGCGGCTCGCGCGAGCCGCCAAAGATTGCTCGCTCCACCGCCCAGAGCATGTACCAGGCGCCGAGCACCACGCCCGCCACGGCCAAGAGCGCCATCACGAGGTAGGCAAACTGCCAGGCCGGCGACACGCCCGACCAGGCCCGCTGGAAGGATCCCAGGAGAATCATGAACTCGCCCACGAAGCCGTTGAGGCCCGGTAAGCCGATGCTCGAGAAGGTGAAGAGCATGAAGAACACGGCGAGCCACGGCGCCTTCGAGGCGATGCCGCCAAGGTTCGCGATGTTTCGCGTGTGGAACCGCTCGTAGATCATGCCGACCAGCGCGAACAGGCCCGCCGACGAGAGACCATGGTTCACGAGTTGGAGGTTGGCCCCCTCGGTGGCCACCGGCGTGAGGGCGAACAGGCCCATCACGATGTAGCCCATGTGGCTCACCGACGAATAGGCGATCAGCCGCTTGAGGTCGGTCTGCACGAGCGCGACGAGCGCCCCATAGACGATGCCCGCCACGCCCAGGCCGAAAAGCCACGGGGCCGCGACGGCCGTCGCCTCCGGGAGCATCGGCATCGAGAACCGCAGGAAGCCGTAGATGCCGAGCTTGAGGAGCACGCCGGCGAGATCGACCGAGCCGCCCGTGGGCGCCTCGACGTGCGCCAGCGGCAGCCAGGTGTGGAGCGGCACGATCGGCACCTTCACCGCAAAGCCGGCGAGCAGGGCGAGGAACACGACCATCTGGAGCCAGCCGCCGGCGGCCGTCATGGGTAGCGGATGGATCTTCGTGCCATCGACGAGCGACTCGATGTCGAAGGTGACCACGTTCGCGTGGGCCGCGTGCCAGAGTACGATCGTGAGCAGGCCGAGGAAGGTGAGCACACTGCCGGTGAGCGTGTAGATAAAGAACTTCACGGCCGCCTTCCGCCGCTCGTCGTGGCCCCAGATGCCGATCAGGAAAAAGAGCGGCACAAGCGTGAATTCGAAGAACACGTAGAACAGGATCACGTCGCGGGCCGCAAACACTCCGAGCATCGCCGCCTCGAGCACGAGCAGCAGGACGTAGAACCCGACCGGCCGATCCTTGATCGCGTCCCAGCTGACGAACACCGCCGTGACCGAGAGCAGCGCGGCGAGGCCGAACATCCAGAGCGAGAGACCGTCGAGGCCGAGCGAGAACCGGACGTCGAAGATCCCCTCCGTGATCCAGGGAAACTCGACGAGCCCGTAGGGCAGACCCGACGCCGTGGCGGGATCAGCCAGGTAACGGACGATGAGCCAGGCGGCCAGTGCGAGCGTGACGAGCGTCGTGATCGCCGCGCTCTGCCGCACGGCGGATACGCCGCGGGAGCCGATGAGCCAGGCGATGACGGCACCGACGAGCGGGGCTGCGATCGTGAGGAGCAGGTGCGACGAGGGGCTGAAGCCGTTCATGCGTGTGTGCGGAGTTCCTTCTAGCCCATGGCCCGAGCGACGAGGGCGAGCACGATCAGGAGCGTGCCGATCACGCCGGCCAGGGCATATCGCTGCACGAGCCCCGACTGGAGATGGCGAACGACGGCGCCGAGACCGGCCGGAACACGGGCGATGGCATCGACGAGCCCGTCGATCACGTGGCGATCGACCAGCGCGGCGAGCGTGGCGATCAGTTCCAGCGGCTTGACGATCAGGGCGGAGTAGATCTGGTCGAAGAAGAACCGGTTGGCGAACAGCGTCTCGAGCGGCCCAAGGAAACGCTCCATCTGCGGCCCGTCGCTTCGCCGGCCGAGGTGTCCCAGGGCCGCAACCACGATGCCGATGGCCGCGGCGAGCGTGCCCTGAATGGCCAGGTCCCAGTGGAAGGCGGGCGGCGTGGCGGTCGAGGCGACGCTGGGAGCGGTGAACGAGGGCGTCGAAGCGAGGAAGGAGGCCAGCGAGTGCGTGCTGAACAGCCACCAACCGCTCACGGCGGCGAGGGCCGCGAGGATCACCAGCGGGATTGTCATCGACGGCGGCGATTCGTGGGCGTGGTGGCCCGCTTCTTCCGGCACACGCGTTGGCCCGGTGAACGTCATGAACACGGCGCGGAAGGTGTAGAAGGCGGTGAGTGCTGCCGTGACCAGCGACATCCAGAAGAGCAGCCGCCAGGTGGCGGGCGCGTTGAGGGCGTCGAGAGCCGAGCCTCGCGTGCCGCCGGCGAGTTGGGCGGCGTCGGGCGTGACACTCGCCACGTGGAAGGCTAGGTGGAAGGGCGTTGCGGTCGCCGCGTGGCCGCCCGCGGGAGCAGCCTCGTGGTGCTCGCCGTGGGCGTCGGGCCAGCCACGGGAGTGGAGCGACGCGAGGATCTCGTCCTTGCTGAAGAAGCCGGCGAAGGGGGCCACGCCCGCCAGCGCCAGCGACCCGATCAGGAACGTGGTCGCGGTGATTGGCATGATCCGCCGGAGCCCGCCGAACCGCCGCATGTCGATTACGCCCCCCATGGAGTGCATCACCGACCCGGCGCCCATGAAGAGCAGCGCCTTGAAGAAGGCGTGGGTGACCAGGTGGAAGATCGCCGCGGTGAAGCCGAGCAGCGTGCCGGTGCCGAGGCTCGCGAACATGTAGCCGAGCTGACTGATCGTCGAGTAGGCGAGCACCCGCTTGAGGTCGTTCTGCACGGTGCCGATCAGCGCCGCGACGAGCGCCGTGGTTGCGCCCACGATCGACACGAGCGTGAGAGCTCCGGGGCAGGCCTCGAAGAGCGGGGCGGTGCGGGCCACGAGGTAGATGCCAGCGGTCACCATCGTGGCGGCGTGGATGAGCGAACTGGCCGGCGTGGGACCTTCCATCGCATCCGGGAGCCAGACGTGCAGGGGCAACTGGGCGCTCTTGCCGCAGGCTGCCAAGAGGAACAAGAGGCAGATGGCCGTGCCCACGACGCCGCCCACGTAGGCGGAGGCGTCAGCGAGCCTCGTCGCGCCGAGGATGCCGGGCACCAGAGTGCCGTCGGCGAGGGTGGTGTCGTGGAAGTTGAGCGTGCCGTAGGTCATCCAGAGCAGGAACGTGGCCACGGCCAGGCCAAAGTCGCCGATGCGGTTGACGAGAAACGCCTTCTTCGCAGCTTTTGCCGCCTCGGGCTTCGTGAACCAGAAGCCGATCAGCAGGTAGCTGCAGGCGCCCACTGCCTCCCAGAAGACGTAGACGAGCAGGAAATTGCTCGCCATCACGAGCATCGACATCGAGAACACGAACACCGACACCAGCGCGAAGAAACGCGGGTAGCCTGGGTCGTCGTGCATGTAACCGATCGAATAGATCGCCACGAGCAGGCCGACGCCGGTAATGATCACCAGCAGCGTGGCGGTGAGCGGGTCGAGCCGTAGGGCCACCGGGATCGAGAACGACCGTGCCGCAGAGCCCGCGTCGCCGGTCGCAGCGGCGTCGCCAACCGTCGCCCACTCCCAGAGCGTCGTGACCATCTCCACGGGCTTTGCTGCGTGGTCGTGGCCGGTCGTGCCGACGCCGACCTCTCGGGCCATGCCCGTGAGCAGCATCACCGCGACCACAAACGCCGCTGCGATGCCGGCGATCGCCGGCAGATGAGCGCGCGGGCCAAGCACGCGGCCGAGGGCCACCGTGAGGATCGCTCCCACGAGGGGCAGCAGCGGCACGAGCACGAGGAGCGTCGAGGGAGAAAGGTCGTTCATGACGGAGCCGGGAGGGGGCGGTGGGTCAGACGTGCTCGCGCTCGAGGGCAGCATCTTCGTCGGCGGCCGGCTCGACGCCGGCAGGGGAGAGCTTCGGGAACTTCAGCGGCACGGTGTCGATCGCGGGCAACTCGTGGTCGATTGTTCGGGATAGGTTCGACTCACGGAGCGACTGCCAGGCCGCCGAGTCGAGCCGGCCAGTTCGGGCGAAGGCCTGGAGCACGAAGACGAGCGCCACGGCAGCCTCACAGGCGGCCACCGTCAGCACAAAGATCACGAGGACGTGGCCCCCCCAGTCGCCGTGGTGACGGCTCCAGGAGACGAGGCTCACCGAAATGCCCTGGAGCATCAGTTCCGCGCAGAGGAACATCACGATCAGGTTGCGACGGGCGAGGATACCGACCACGCCGAGCGCGAACAGAATCGCGCCCACGACGAGCCCGTCGAGGACCAGCGGCGATGGTGTGACGACGTCCGCAAGCGGATTCATGGCATGGCCCTCCGGGCGGCAGCGGATTCGGCATCGGCCGCGCCCCGGGAGACGATCGCGATCGAGCCGATGAGGGCGACGAGCAGGAGCACGCCCGCGACCTCGACCGCGAGGAGATGGCGGCCAAAGAGTTCGCCGCCCAGCCGGGCGACGTGGTTGTCGGCCAGCATGTCGATGCCAGCTGCGGCTGCCGGCTCGGCAGCCGGCGAATCAGCGAGCAGCGCCGCCTTCGTGCCGCCCATCAGGCAGCAGGCAGGGGGCTCGGCAGTGAGGCGGCCGATCGACAGTGAGAGAATGCCGAGGAGCACGGCGCCTGCCACCGCGGCGAGCAGCGGTTCGTTCGAAACCCGGTCGTAGGGAGCGAGGCCGGCGGGCTGGGCGAGCATCAGCACGAACAGGAACATCACCAGGATCGCGCCGGCATAGACCACGATCGTGGCCACGCCAAGAAACTGACCGCCGAGGACGAGCAGCACGCCGGAGACACCCGCGAGCGCCATCGCGAACCAGATCGCCGCATAGACCGGCGACCGGGAGACGACCGTTGCCGCTCCCGAGATCACGGCCACGAGGGCCACGGTGAGGAACACGGCCTCCTCGCCGACGTTGCCGAGGCGGTGACCAGTGGCGATGAAACTGGCAAGCGCGACGATCCCGATCAGCCAGCCCAGCCGGCGGGCAGTCCGGTCTGCGGCGCCACTCCGGCCACCGGGCAGGAGCAGCCAGAGGCTCGCCGCGGTGGCGGTCACGCCGCCGGCGAGCAGCGTGCCGGGGGAGATCGACGGCAGGATCGAGGCGATCACGGCGTGCACCCCATGGAGGCGGACTTCATCGGCTCGGCGTCCTTCGTCATGTCGTAGACGCTCAGCAGTTTCTCCTTGTCGAAGATCATCTCCTCACGGCTCTTGCCTGTGAGATCGAGGAGGCTCGTCAGTTCGATCGCGTCGACCGGACAGGCCTCCTCGCACATGCCGCAGAAGATGCACCGCAGCTCGTCGATCGAAAAGCTCTCGGGGTATTTCTCGCGGTCGGGCCAGGGGCTGTTGGTGGCGACGATGTCGATGCAGTGGGCCGGGCAGGCGGTGGCGCAGAGGAAGCAGGCCACGCACTTCACGCGGCCTTCCGCATCGCGGTTGAGCCGATGGACGCCGCGGTAGATCAGCGGGTTGCCCACCTTTGGCCGCTGTTCCGGGTAGCTGACCGTGACCTTGGGGCTCACCAGGTGCCTGGCGGTGGTCGCGAGGCCGCTGACGAACAGCGGCAGGTAGAGCCGCTCGGCGAGGCCGAGGGGCTTCTCTTCGAGCCAGGTGATCGACGGGTCGGACGGCTTCATGGAATCAGGCCTCCACCAGATCGTGCGGTCGCGACCCAAGCACGTGCTCCGCGTCGAGCGGACCGGGCGTGCGAATCGGCGTGTTGTCGGTACCGGAGGGCGTGAGCATGCCGGCAGCGATCCAGCCGAGGAAGAATATCGCCCACGGCACGGCGATCGCCGTAGCCTTGGCCCAGCCTTCGCCGAGCGCCGCCACGAGCTGCGGCCGGAACTCCTCGACCGCGGCCACGGTGACGAGATTCGCCAGTCCCAGCGGCAGCATCACCTTCCAGGCCAGGTTCATCAGCTGGTCGAAGCGGAACCGGGGCCAGCTCCAGCGGACGAGCATGAAGAAGAGGATCACCCCGAAGATCTTGGCCGAGAGGACCGCAAAGCGGATCAGGGCGACCAACCATGTCTCGACAGGACCAGAGCCGGTGACGCCCCAGAGGTGCCAGCCGCCGAGGAACATGATCACGATCAGGAACGCCGCCGTGACCATGTGGAGAAACTCGGACACGAGGAACAGCAGCAGCTTGATGCCCGAATACTCGGTGTGATAGCCGCCGACGAGTTCCTGTTCGGCCTCGGGAAGGTCGAACGGCAGTCGCGCCGCCTCGGCGAAGCTCGCGATCAGGAAGACGACGAACCCGAGCGGCTGGGCGAAGGCGTACCACACGCCGCTCGATGCCTGGGCATTCATGATGGTGTCGAGTTTGAGTGAGCCGGCGGCGAGCACCACGCCGAGCAGGCCGAGGCCGAGCGGGATCTCATAGGCGACGAGTTGGGCGCTCGACCGCAGGCCGCCAAGGAAGCCGTACTTGTTGTTGCTCGCCCAGCCGCCGAGGAGCACGCCGTAGACGGCGATGCTCGACAGCGCAAACACCCAGAGCACGCCGACATCGAGGCCCGGGGCCACGAGCAGCGGCTCTTCGCCCGTGAGGCCCAGGGCGGGGATCGGTGGCAGCGAACTACCGAAGGGAATCGCAGCGAAGATGGCGAGCGACGCGGCGAGGAGCACGAGCGGCGCAGCGACGTAGAGCACCTTGTCGACGTGCTTGGGCGTGAAGTCCTCCTTGAGGATGATCTTCAGGCCGTCGGCGAGCGGCTGGCCGAGGCCGAAGAGCCGGATCTTCGTGAGCGGGATGCCGACGCGGTTGGGACCCTTGCGGTCCTGGACCCAGGCGGCCATCCACCGCTCGACGAGCACGAGGTAGGCGGCGGCCGTCATCAGGCCGCCGACAAGCAGGCCGATCTTCACCAGTGCGACGATCGTGGGGAGTGAGGGGAGCATGGTCTGTGGAGTGAAAATGGTGGCTGCCGCCCTTTTAGGCGAGCTGGTGGATGCGGAGGTCGACGCCCGTGGCGGGCATCTCGCCGGCCAGCGCCGTGAAGGCGGGCGACGATGCGGCGATCTGCTGGCGGACGGCAGTCGCGTCGTACAGGCCGCGGCGGCCGAGCATGTTCCAAAACAGCCTGCCTTCGGGCCAGACGCCAGCCGGCGGCCGGATCGCCTGCCGGAAACTCTGCGCGTGGTGGGCGACATTGACCCACGTACCCGCGCGCTCCGCAAAACCGGTCGCGGGAAGTCGCCACGAGGCCAGCCGCATCAGCGGCGAGTCAAAGAGATCCTGCACGACGAGTTGCTTGAGATTGGCGAAGGCCTCTGCGGCGGCCGTGTCGATCCAGGGCCCGGGATAGCCGGCGGTGATCCATGCAGCGTCGGCCTTGCCGGCGGCGACGTGAGAGACGAGCTCGTTCCAGGAACGGCCCGCCGCGCCGTAGAGGGCGAGGACCTCCTCAACACCCTTGCGGTTGGGGCACTTTTCCGCGCGGATCGTGAACCCGCCGGGAAAGGTCTCGTCTTCGCCCTTCGTCGGCACGAAGCCGAGCGCGAGGAAGGCCTCGGGGTCGATCGATCGGGCGACGGCGCAGAGCATCCACGCCTCCTCAATCGTGAGCATGGGCGAGACAGCCACCGCGAGCCGGCCCGCGGTCTTGAGGTCGTCGCGAAGCTTCACCACGACGTCGGCCCACTCGACCGTTTCGGTGGCAGGCGTGGCACCGCTGCCGCGGTGACTTGGAGACGTTGCCTTGCGGGCGGCGTCGAGAATCCGCGACTGATCGTGGAGGTGATGCCAGCCGTAGCGGCCTTCGTCGCAGATCCACCACGTGTTGACGTGGGGATTCTCGCGGGGCTTGAGCCGGTAGACAGCATCCTGGTTGTGCTCGGTGTGGATCGAGCAGCCTGCTGAGCAGCCGCCGCAGACATTGGCCTCACGCTTCAGGAACCAGACCCGCTGCTGGTAGAGGAAGTCCTTGTCGCCGAGGGCGCCGACCGGGCAGAGGTCGACCACGTTGCCCGAGAGTTTGTTGGCGAGCGGGTGGCCGGGGAAGACGTCGATCTCTTCCTTGGCGCCGCGGCTCGTGACCATCAACTCAGCGGTGCCGGAAATCTCACGAGTGAATCGCACGCACCGCGTGCACATGATGCAGCGATCGACGAACAGCGTGACCGTCGGGCCGACATCCCGCTTGCGGCTGTGAAAAGGCTGCAAGTCCGCGCGCCGCTCCGGCTGGCCGTGCTGGAAGTGGTAGTCCTGCAGCAGGCACTCGCCGGCCTTGTCACAGATCGGGCAGTCGATCGGGTGATCGATGAGCAGCGCCTCCTCGACTCGAGCCCGGCTTTCCTTCACCGTCTCGCTCTCGGTGACGATCACGGTGCCGTCCTTGACCGGCGTCTGGCAGCCAGGCACGAGCTTCGGCACCATCGTGATCTTGCCGGTGGCGGCGTCCCGTTGTCCGGTCTCGATGAGGCACATCCGGCAACTGGCCACGACCGAGAGGCCCGGATGCCAGCAGTAATGCGGGATTTCCTTACCGGCCCGCCGCGCCACTTCGATGCAGTTGAGCCGCTCGTCGGCACCGATTTCGATCTCTTGTCCGTCGACGATCACGACCGGCATCAGTGCGCTCCCACGATCTGCAGGGCAGGGACGGGGTCGGTCACCATCCAGCCCGAGGGGTTGGTCCGCTTGATGTAATCCTCGAACTCGCCGCGGAACTTCTTGATGGCGTTCTTCATCGGCCAGGCGGCGCCGTCGGCCAGGCCGCAGATCGTGCTGCCCGGCATCATGCCCATCGTGTTTCCGATTTCAAGGAGAATGTCGAGATCCTTGAGCCGGCCCTTGCCCGCCTTGATCCGTTCGAGGATCCGCAGCGACCAACTCGTGCCCTCGCGGCAGGGAGTGCACTGGCCGCATGACTCGTGGGCGAAGAACCGTGCCGAGTTGTGGAGGAAATCCACGATGCTCGTTTGGTCGTCGATCACCACGACGGCTGCCGTACCGAGGCCGAGGCAGCCGACCTTGCCAGGTCCGGCGAAATCGAGGGGCGTGTCGAGTTCGCTTTCCGTCATCAGGCCCATCGAGATGCCACCCGGAATCACCGCCTTCGCCTTACGTCCCTTCCAGACGCCGCCACCGAAGCGGTCGATAAGTTCGCGGGCCGTGATGCCCAGCGGGGCCTCGTAGCAGCCCGGCTTCTCGACGTGGCCGGAGAGGCAGTAGAGCTTGGGTCCGTAGGAGCCCGGGTCGCGGGGGTTGGACGGATCGGCAGGCACGCCAATCGACTTGAACCAATCGACGCCGCGGCGGGCGATCTGAGAGACACAGGCCATCGTCTCGATGTTGTTGACGACCGTCGGCTTGCGGAACAGCCCCTCGATCGCCGGGAACGGCGGCTTGATCCGCGGCCAGGCTCGCTTGCCCTCAAGGCTCTCGATCAGCCCCGTCTCCTCGCCGCAGATGTAGGCGGCCGCGCCGCGGTGGAGATAGATGTCGAGCGAAAAGCTCGTGCCACGGATGTTCTTGCCGAGGTACCCGGCCGCATAGGCCTCGTCGATCGCGCCCTGCAGGCGGTGCCAGCTCTGCGGATACTCATACCGCAGGTAGAGGTAAGCGGTGGAGGCCCGCGTGGCGAACGACGAGAGGATGATCCCCTCGATCACCTGGTGTGGGTCGTCCTCCATCAGGATCCGGTTGTTGAACGTGCCCGGCTCGCTCTCGTCGGCGTTGATGCAGAGGTAGATCGGGCCGGGGTGGTCTTTCGGTAGGAAGGTCCACTTGAGACCCGTGGGGAAGCCGGCGCCGCCGCGGCCGCGAAGCCCCGACGACTTCACCATCTCGATGACGTCGCCGGGCTGCTTTCCGGCGAGCGTTGCCTCGAGCGGGGCGTAGCCGCCGCGGCTCTTGTAGCTGGCGATGGTGTGCCCGTCGGGCACGCCCACCGCCTCGAGAAGAACGGGCTTGAATGGTGTCATGTCAGGTGGCCCTCGCCCGTGGCTTCTTGAGTTCCGCCTCGGCGGTCTCGGGAGTCATGTTCTTGAGCAGGTCGTCGTTGGCGAGGATGCAGGGGGCGAAGTCGCAGGCGCCGAGGCACTCGGCAGGCTCGATCGTGAGCTCGCCGTCGGCCGTCGTGCCGTAGGGCTCGACGCCGTTCTTCGCGCAGAGCTGTTCGAGCAGGTGGTCGCCGCCCCGCAGGGCGCACGACACCGAGCGGCAGACGAAGGCCCGCACCTTCCCGTGCGGCTTCTCCTGATGGAAGAACTGGTAGAAGGTGAGCGTGTCCTGCACCTCGGCGGGAGCAAGGCCGAGCACGGCGGCGATCTCGACGACAGCCTCGAGCGGCACGTGGCGGAGTTCGGCGTTGACGATGTGCAGCGCCGGGAGCGTGAGGGCGCGGCGATTCGGGTACCGCGGCGCGAGCGCCTCGATCTTGGCCACCATCTCGTCGGTGAGGACTTTTCTGTGGGCGATCATGCGTGGTGAGTCGGGGTTGTCCCCGCCGCGTCTCCGGACGTTCCCTGCGCCCATCCTGGGCTCCGCTCACTCGATGCTGGCTGCGCTTCGCCATCCATGGCTTCGCTTGCCAGCAACGCCGGCTCCCCGGCAGGGACAACCCCTCCTCGACTCAGCCTCCGCGGAGCGGAGGGCAACCCCGACCCGCGCTGGATGGCACGTCTCATCGGTCGAGCTCCGCAGCGATGATGTTGAGGCTGCCGAGCACGGCCACCACGTCAGAGAGCGTGTGGCCGCGGATCAGCTGCGGGAAGAGGGCGAAGTGGAGTACGGAAGGGGGGCGGCAGCGGGCGCGGTACGCGTTTTCCGTGCCGTCGCCCACGATGTAGAAGCCGAGCTCACCGTTGGGGGCCTCGATTGCCGCGTACGACTCCTCGGAAGGCACTTCGAAGCCACGATTGGCCATCGAGAGCTCGAAGTGCGAGATTGTGCCCTCGATCGAAGAATAGACCTGCTGTTTTGTGGGCGGGGCCACCCGCTGGTCGATGCTCACGTTGACGTCGCCTGCCGGCAGGTTTTCGAGGGCCTGCGCGACGAGTTTCAGGCTCTCCCGCATCTCCTGCATCCGCACCAGATACCGGGAGTAGCAGTCGCCGGCACTGGCGCAGCAGATCTGGAAGTCGAGGTCGGCGTAGGCGAGGTAGGGCTCGTCCTTGCGGAGGTCTCGCGTGACGCCACTGGCCCGGGCGACCGGCCCGCTGGCGCTGGCATTGATGGCCTCCTCTTTCGAGAGCAAGCCCACGCCCTTGGTGCGGTCGACGAAGATGCGGTTCCTGGTGAGAAGACGCTCCATGTCGTTAAGCGTCTTGGGAAACGTGCGGATGAAGGCCCGAATCTTCTCGATCACCAGCGGTGTGAAGTCCTGCGAGACGCCGCCGACCCGTGTGTAGGAGTTGGTGAACCGGGCGCCGCAGAGAGTCTCGAAGATGTCGTAGATCACTTCCCGCTGGTAGAAGCCATACAGGAAGAAGGTAAACGCGCCCGTGTCGAGGCCCACCGCGCCATTGCTGAGCAGGTGATCGCTGATCCTCGCCAGTTCGGCGATGATTGTGCGGATGTAGGTGCACCGTGGCGTCAGTTGGATGCCCAGCAGCGTCTCCACCGCGTGGTGCCAGGCGACGTTGTTGGCCATCGGCGAGATGTAATTCATCCGGTCCGTCACGGTGACGTACTGGTTGAACGTGAGGTGCTCGCCGAGCTTCTCGAACCCCGAGTGGAGGTAGCCCATCTCGGGCATGGCGTCGACCACCCGCTCGCCGTCGAGTTTGAGCACCAGCCTGAGCGTGGTGTGGGTGGCGGGGTGCTGCGGACCGAAGTTGAGCGTCCAGAGGTAGTCCTCGCTCCGGGCGCCCGCTTCCGGGCCGTGGGTGTCGAACGTAGCCGTGGCGATGGACATGGGCTAGCTGTGGTCGCGGGTGATGACGGGGAAGTTGTGCCGCTCGCCACGGCCCTGCAACGGATAGTCCTTCCGCAGCGGGTGCGCGGTGAACTCCTCGGGCATCACAAGGCGGCGGAGATCGGGGTGGCCGGTGAAGCGGATGCCGAACAGGTCCCAGACCTCGCGCTCCAGCCAGTTGGCACCTGCCCAGAGCGGGACAACGCTCCGCACCGTCGGGTCGGGATCGTCAACGAACACGCGGACCGTGAGCCGCTGGTTGGTCGTTGTCGAGGCGAGCAGGTAGACGAGACCGTAACGATGCGTGGCGTCGCGATATTCGAGGTAGTCGACGCAGGTGACGTCGACGAGCAGATCGAAGCCCCGCTCCTTGAGCCACGCCAGCGCGTCGAACGACAGGTCGGCCGGCACGACCACCCGGGCCTGGCCGCGGTACACGCTCGCGTCGAGGGTCCCGAACCGGTCCGTAAGGCCGGCGAGCACGTCGTCAACGGATGGTGATGTGAAGGGCATCGGTGGGGGGCGTGAGGAGGGTCAGGTGCGGGAGGCGATGGCCTCGGCCGCGGCAGCGAGTTCTCGCTGCAGCACGGGATTGCGGGAGGCGTCGATCGTCGCGTGGCCGGTGATTTCGACCAGCGATCGCTTCCGCAGCTGGCGGCCGACAGTGTCGAACTCGCGGCCAGTGATCGTCCCTTCCCGCTGGATCTTATCCTGGAGGTCGATGATCGCCTGGATCAACTGCTCGGGCCGCGGTGGGCAGCCGGGCACGTACATGTCGACCGGGATGAAGCGGTCGATGCCCTGCACGACGGCATACGTGTCGAACACGCCGCCCGTGCTGGCACAGGCACCCATCGAAATGCACCACTTCGGCTCGTGCATCTGCTGCCAGATCCGCTGCAGCACCGGGAGCATCTTCATCACCACGCGGCCGGCCACGATCATGAGGTCGCACTGCCGCGGGCTGAAGCGGAAGACTTCGGCGCCGAAGCGGGCCAGGTCGTGCTTGGCCGCACCGGTGGCCATCAGCTCGATGCCGCAGCAGGCCGTGGCAAAGGGCATCGGCCAGAGGCTGTTCTTGCGACACCAGTTCGCCAAGGCGTCGAGCCGGCTGACTACGACGTTTTCAGGCAACTCGATCCGTCCGCCGGATCCGGAAGGTATCACCGCCATCGGAAAACCCCCTTTCGCCAGTCATAGGCGAAGCCCACGATCACCATCGCGATGAACAGCATCGCGCCGCCGAAGACGAGTCCGCGGGATGAAACGAGGCCGCCCTGCACCGCGGCGTCGACCCCGGCCGCCGAGCGGCTCGCCACTGCCCATGGATAGAGAAAGAGCAGTTCGACATCGAACACGAGGAACGTGATCGCCACCAGGTGGAAGCGGACGTCGAACCGCCGTCGGGTGTCATGGACGGGGTCCATGCCGCTCTCGTACGGCATTTCCTTGACGGCGCCCGAGCGATGGGGGCCGACGAGGCTGGCGAAGACCACCAGCCCGACCGACACGGCCGCCGCGATCGCGACGAACAGCAGGACTGGCAGGATCGCGTCCATGAAAGCTCTGGGGCGGTGCGGAAGGGGGCGATATGCGTTTTTCGGCCGCGGAAACCGACTTCGTGAAATTCGTCACAAAGTCGGCCCGCAAAAAAGCCGGTGGGCGTTCCGCCCGCCGGCTCGGCCATGACCGTCACAGTTATACCGGCCTCGAATCCGGGCGACGAGTCGGATCGGTTTCCCGGGGACCAGCGATCAGCCCAGCCCGGTCCGGGGCTAGCCAAAGCGGGCCAGATGGCCGTGGATGAGGCCTCGATCAAAGGGGGTCTGCCGGCCGAGTTCGCTGAGCACCCGGTCGAGGTCGATCCCGTAGTGGTTCACGCGAAACAGGCCAACCTTGACGAAGGGCACCCCCGCCGCGAAGAGCCGCCACCAGACGAGTTCGCTGGGGTTGTGAGGCGTGCGGCGGCTTTTTCGGATCAGCCGCCACGACCGGTAGGGTGCGGAGAGCGAGACGTGCGGCATGATTTCCCGCAGGGCAACCCGGGGGGCAGTCGTGGCGTCGTACAGCCCGGCGATTTGGAAACCGGCCTCAACAGCAGACCGCGACAGCCCGATCTCGAACCGTTCGACGATCTCCCGCTTCGTTGGCGCCGGCTCGACCGCGGACCAGAAGGTGTCGAACCATGCTGACTCGAGCAGCGGCCGGCGCATGGCGAAAAACCACGATTGCAGGTGCGGGATGCGGGGGCCGTCGCGGCCCGTCGGCTGCTCAGAGAGCACCATGCCCCAGAGGTCGGCCGCCGCCGTGCGGGGGTCGTCGAAGGCTGGGGCAAGGTCGAAGAGCGGTCCGTAGACGCTGTCGTTGACGCACACCACCTCGTCGTAGTCGCCGCGGTCGAGTGTGGCGAGGCCGTCTTTCCAGGCCCCGAAGTCGTAGCCCACGTTGGGTCTCGGCAGGTAGTCGTCGACGAGCGCTGCGAGGTCGCGCGGCAGGCGTCCGCCGCCGTTTGAGACGAGCACCAGCCGCTCCGCGAGCCTGCGGTAGGCCCGGGCGGCGTGCGTCACATGCGGATCGAAGCGGCCGTGCGGGTCGAAGTGCGCGAGCACGATCGCGCGGCGAGCGACTGGCCGCTGCAACCGCAGGATCACCTCGTTGCCGGCGGACGGCGCGGACATCAGGCCGCCCGCCGCAGAATGGGCTCATCGCGGAGCCGGGCTCGCAGCGACGCGAGACGTCTTGTGGCGACGCCCTGCAAAGCCCTTCCGTCGAGCACATCGAGGATGTCGGGGATCGCCCTCAGGGTTGCCGCGGCCGCAGTCGTGGCGCCGGCGGCCAGCTGGCGCTCCGCGGTGCGGATGGCCGATGCGGCGTGCCAACGGACGCTCGCGGCGAGCGTGGCCTCGCGGATCGAGTCGGGCAGCGAGGTGGCGTTGATTCGCAGGGCACGGGCCATGTCGGGCCAGACCGCCCCGGATGCGAACAGGCGGGTGGTTTCGTTGGCCATGTGGCGGCGGTAAATCGCGAGCGACCTGGGTTCGTACCAGACGCGATACCGCGCGGCGATCCGCACCCACATCTCCCAGTCGAGGGCGTGACAGAGATCGTTACGGTAGCCACCGATAGACTCATAGGTGGTGCGGGCCACCACGGCCGCCGGCGTCTGGATCCGCTGTCGCTCGGCGATCGTCGGCAGCCAGTTGGCCAGCACGCCGGCGAACCACTTCTGTCGCGACGTCGTCTTCATGAGTCGGTCGCGATCGTCGACGATGCGGCTGCGGCAGAAGGCCATTCCAATGTCGTTGGCGTGGCGGAAGCCGCGGTCGATCGCGGCATAGAAGCCTGGTCGAACGGCATCGTCCTGATGGAGCAGGTGCACGAAGTGGCCGCGGGCCAGCGCGATCGCACGATTCCAGTTGCCGGCGAGGCCAAGCCGATGGCCATGCGACACCACGTTGACGCGGCCCGATGGATCGATGGACCGAACGAGCCGTTCGACGCTCCCGGGAGTCGAGGCGTCGTCGACCACGGTGATCTGCATCTCCGCAGGGGGCAGTGCCTGGGTCAGCACGGATTCCAATGAGTCGCGGAGTCTGGCGTCGGGCTCGAACGCGGGAATCATCACCGAAAACCGCGGCCTTGCGAGGCCGTCAGGCAACGGTTGGATGGGTGGCGGGGCCGCAACGGAGGCCTGATGCTGGAGCGACATAGCAGGGGGGAAATAGCAGCCCCCGACCGACGCCGACAGACCAACCGAACGGCAAGGCGGCATCGCCAAACTGAAGAGGCCCCCTGAACGCCCAAATCGCCCAGACCCTCACGGCTCACCCCGTCGGGTGGGCTTCGGGTGTGTGCGCGGGTTCACATGTTGCCGACGTTCATGCTCACGTAGGCACCCCACGGCCCGACGCCGACGCTCATGCCGGAGCCCTTCGCGTCGGCGAACGGTGGCTTGCCGCCTCCCTGGTTACCACCACGGTAGGGAGAGAAGGAGGCGCCCGACTGGGCCGCGGCCGCGGCCGAGTTTGACGCTGCCGCCGTCGCCTGCCGAGCGGCCTGCGCCCGATCGACGAGCTGCTGGCGGCTCGAGTCGAACGCCGCCTGACGCTGCTGGAGGTCGGCCTTCTTCTGCTCGATCTTGTCGATCTCCTGCTGCAACTGAGCGCTCGTCATCGTGACGACATTCGGCACGTCCTTGAGCACCTCAGACCGCTTGCTGTCGGACATCACGGAGAGATACTGGCCGACCCACTGCCGTGCATCCTTGGCCTCCGGGGTCTCCAGGAGCTTGAACTTGGAGTCGAGGTCTTCAAGCAGATACTCGAGCTCATACGACGACATCCCCGCGACCCGCTTGTTGAAGTCGGCCTTGATGTTGTGCACTTCCTGAGGCGAATAGATCTGCTGGGAGGAGAGCCATTCGCCCAGTTCGAAGATCGCCCGCCGCCACCGCTGGCTGTTCATGATCTCAGCCTTGCGAGCCAGATCGCCTTCATCGTCGTCGGCTGCCTTGGCCGGGGCGGCAGCCGCTTTGGCCGGGGCGGCTGGCTGCTGGCCGAAGGAACGAACCGGCGGCACCGCCGTGACGATCACCACGGCGGCGATCATGAAAAGTGAACTGCGTCGGGTAGGGTAGGTCATGATCGACTGCATGGTGCATTCAGGCTCTAGCGAGCCCCCTCGGTGGTTCCGGTGCCGGGCTTGCGGACGAGCGTTATTTTGACCTGCGGCATGTGCTCGCCGCCCACATGGGTCGGCAGCGACCGCCACAGGCACTTATCCTTGCCATCGTAGCTGTAGATGTTGAGCGAAGACGTCTGCGAGCCATCGGGCAGCACAGCCGTGGTCCGCGCGACCCACGAGCCGTCGTCCCGGCTCCAGGCCGCCTCGCCGTGCCCGCCGTCGGAACTGAAGACCCAGGAACGGATGCTCTTCGAGAGCGGGTCCCACCCGATCCGCTGCGTAACCTGGATCGCAGCGTCGGCGACCGCTCCGGGGGGCGTGATCTTCATGTCACGGAGTAGGAACGTGCGCGTCGGATTCCAGCGGGCACTGACCTCGATCTTCGGCTTATTCGCGGCGGGCTTGCCGGCGGTCGCCTCATCGACGGCCGTCCAATCGCCTACCATCCAATCGAGTGATGCGAGCGACTCTTCGCCCGAGGCTTCGTCGCCCCGCGCCTCACGAAGCGCGGCCAACTTCCAGCTGCCTTCATGGCGGACCCAGGTTGCCGAGAAGCGGCCGTGCAGCGGGGCGGTGTGGCCCGGCGGCACGACCTCGACGGTGCCGTCTTCGAGGGCGACGTCGGCGTCGAGGAACCGGAGCTTCGTCTCGCGGACGGCGATTTCCGGTTGGCCCGGCTTTGCGTCGCCCTCGGCGGCCGGTTCGAGCATGGAAACGGTGTCGCGGCCCTTCATGACGTTGCCCATGGCATCGACGATGTCGCCGTCCGGCGTCCAGAGTGCGGTGAGCGCCTTGCCGTCACCTCGCTCGAGCGCCACCTTGTAGGCCTGCCCGGCCTCCTGGATCGCCTTGGTGTCGGCGGCGAGATCAGCGCGGCCTGATGCCGGCACGATCGCACCGATGACGAGGGCGAGCATCGCGTGCAGCAGCGTGGCGGCCCTTTGGGAAGCGCGGGATTCCAGAAACGTCGGCATGCAACACCGGGCGGGTGAAGGAGAAGGTCGATTCCCGCGTGCCACGAGCACATGGGGCGGATCGAGCCGACTATTTTACCACGGACGGGTCGCTCAGGGAAAGCACGTGGGCGGCTCGTCTGGTAGGGTTTTCGGGATGTCCGGTCACATCCCCCTGCTCGCCGACCTGGTCCGGCGGCCGAGCGTCAATCCGATGGGCCGCGATGTTTCCGGCCCCGAGTATCTCGAGGGTCGGGTGACGGACTTTCTCGTGCAGCGGTTCACGGCGCTCGGCCTGCCCTGGGCCCGGCAGCCGGTGTCGCCAGGCCGCGACAATGTCGTCGCCCGACTCGATGCCACGGTGCCGCGGGCCCCGGTCATCCTCTGGGATGCCCATCAGGACACGGTGCCGGTGGAGAACATGACGATCGAGCCGTTCGTGCCGGTCATCCGGGACGGGCGGATGTATGGTCGCGGCACGTGCGACGTGAAGGGGGGCATGGCGGCGATGATCGCGGCGGTCGAGCGGTTGCTGACGCATCGTGGCGAACGCGCCGCCACGGTTGTGTTCTCCGCGACCGTCAATGAGGAGTTCGGATTTTCGGGCGCCAGGGCTTTGGCCCGGCTCTGGGAACCGGCCGCCGCCGACGCCCCCGTGACGGATGCCGCGGCCCGCAAGGTCGTCGGCCGCCGTCCCGCCCTGGCCGTTGTCGCTGAGCCCACGGCGCTCGACCTCGTGATGCAGCACAAGGGGGCCATCCGCTGGCGGATCCGGGTGCATGGACGCGCCTGCCACAGCGCCTTCCCCGAACACGGCAGCAACGCCATCTATCCGGCCGGCCGCGTGATCCTCGCGCTCGAGGCGCTCGCCTGTGATCTGCTGACGCGGCATGCCGACCACCCGTGCGGCCCGCCTACCCTGAACCTCGGCACAATCCGCGGTGGTGCGGGCGTGAACCTCGTTCCCGACCTCACGGTGCTGGAAGTGGAGCGGCGGGTGCTGCCTGGTGAGTCTCCCCACGAGGCCCGGGCCGAGGCGATCGCGCGGATCGCGGCCGCTTGTGGCGACGCGCGGATCGAGCACGACGAACCGTTCCTCGAAAGTGCCGGCCTCGTCGACGCCACGAGCGACTCGAAGGCCGCCGCATGGATCGAGAAACTCGCTGCGATGGCTCGCGCCCGCGGCGCTGCGGCGGCCCGCACCGCTGCCCGCTACGGCACCAACGCCAGCGTGTTCACGGCCGCAGGTGTGCCGAGCGTGGTGTTTGGCCCAGGCTCGATTGCCCAGGCCCACACGGCCGACGAGTGGATCGACCTCACCCAGGTCGGCACGGCCGCCGAAATCCTGGCGGCCGTCATTGCGACTACGTGACGTCGTGGCAGGGCACAGGGAGCGACATCAGCATCATCATCCCCGCAGGCACGCCGCCCGTCAGTAGTTCTCACGGGCAGGCGAAGGGATCGGGGCGAGGATGGCGAGCCTCGGCTATCCTGCCGCAGCGATCCAACTCGTCCCGTCCCGCAGCCGGTGACCGCGAGTCTTTTCCGGCCGATTCAGGCTGGTACAACATCGCCACCACATACCCCAAGCACGGAGGAGTGAAAGCATGGCAGGCAAGATCAACGTCAAGGGTCCGGTCGTCGACCTCGACGGCGATGAGATGACGCGGATCATCTGGCAGTTCATCAAGGACAAGCTGATCCTGCCCTATCTCGATCTCGAGATCCGCTACTACGACCTCTCGATGGAGAACCGCGACGCCACCAGCGACCAGGTGACGATCGACGCGGCCAATGCCATCAAGGAGTGCGGCGTGGGCGTGAAGTGCGCCACGATCACGCCCGACGAGGCGCGGGTGAAGGAGTTCAGCCTCAAGAGCATGTGGAAGAGCCCTAACGGCACGATCAGGAACATCCTCGGCGGCGTGATCTTCCGCGAACCGATCATCATCAAAAACATTCCGCGGCTCGTGCCCGGCTGGACGAAGCCGATCGTGGTGGGCCGCCACGCCTTCGGCGACCAGTACCGTGCCACCGACGTGAAGATCCCGGGCAAGGGCACACTCACGCTCACCTTCACGCCGGCCGATGGCACGAAGCCGATGGAGATGAAGGTCTTCGAGTTTCCGTCGTCGGGCGTGGCGATGGCGATGTACAACCTCGACGATTCGATCCGCGACTTCGCCCGTGCCAGCTTCCGCTACGGCCTGGCGCGAAACTTCCCCGTCTACCTCTCCACGAAGAACACGATCCTGAAGGCCTACGATGGCCGGTTCAAGGACATCTTCCAGGAGATCTTCGACGCCGAGTTCAAGGCAGAGTTTGCGGCGAAGGGGATTACCTACGAGCACCGGCTGATCGACGACATGGTGGCCAGCGCCCTGAAGTGGGAGGGCGGCTATGTCTGGGCCTGCAAGAACTACGACGGTGACGTGCAGAGCGACATCGTGGCGCAGGGCTTCGGCTCGCTCGGGCTGATGACGAGCGTCTTGATGACGCCGGACGGCAAGACGGTGGAGGCCGAGGCTGCCCACGGCACGGTCACGCGGCACTACCGCCAGCACCAGCAGGGCAAGCCCACGAGCACCAATCCGATCGCCTCGATCTTCGCCTGGACGCGGGGCCTGGCGCACCGTGGCAAACTCGACGGCACGCCCGAGGTGACCCGGTTTGCCGAGACGCTCGAGCGGGTCTGCATCCAGACGGTGGAGGAGGGGAAGATGACGAAGGATCTCGCGATCCTGATCGGCCCGAATCAGCCCCACCTCACCACGCAGGAGTTCCTGGCGGCGATCGACGCCAATCTCGTGAAGGAGATGCAGGCCTGAGCGGCGGGGCAACGGCAGGGTGAATCGGGTGCGGTCGTGCGGCCCTGGGCGTGAGCCTGGTCGGTCGACCGCCGCCGATCCAACTCGAGGTGGAGGAATCCCCTGATGCAATGGTATCTCGGCCTAGGCGACGCGGGCCGGGGGGCCGTGGTTGCGCCCGATGCTGACGAGAAACGCGGAAGCCAGGCCCCTTGTCGGCAACCTGCACCCCCGCCGTCGACTCGCCAGAACAGCGCCCTCGCTGGCCCACGTGCGACGTCGGCACGTCCACCTCGTCAGATCACCGCGAAGACCGACTTCTTGCGACCGGTGCCGACGACACCCTGCGACTCCGACGCGATCGCGGCGAAGGCCGCATCGGCCGGCGACAGCGTCGTGGTCGTTCCGACCTCGACTGCAGCCGACTGGGACGCGGGGAGGTAGGAGCCCGTGTCGTAGACATCGCTAGCGAGGATTCCGGTGATGTCGGTAATGTCGACCACTCCGTCATGGTTGTTATCGCCCTCGCTCCAGTCAGCAGGCAGACCGGTCTCGTACTTACTGGACGTAAGCAGGGCGGCGACGTCCTGGATGTCAACTAAACCGTCGAGGTTCGAGTCACCCGCCGCCGCAAAGCCGACGGTGTACGACCCGCCGTTATCCATCCACCCGAGCGTCCGACCAGGGTTCGAGGCCACGACCGACGATGTGAAGCCCGCGGTGCCATTCCACGAGCCATCGCTCTTGCCGGCGTTGATCGCCGCAAGGATCGATGTCCGATTCAGGCCGGACCGGGTCGTCATCTTGCCCGCACCGAAGTCGACGAGGCCCCCGGTCGCAAGAACGAGCGAGGTGATGTCAACCGTGCGGGTGCCGACGTCGAGCACCACCTTCGCCCCAGCCTGGACTTCCAGCGGACCGCTGCCGAGGGCGGCGACGTTCTGCACGATCAGCGTACCCGCCGTCACGACCGTGCCACCCGCATGGGTGTTCGCGGCCGTGAGGACGAGCGTGCCCGCACCCTGCTTGACGAGCCGCTCCATTCCCGCATGCACCGTCGAGTCGGTCTGCGAGCCCGACGCGACAGCGATGATCGTGTCCTGGACGATGATCAGTCCCGAGCCGCCGGCTACGACCTGGAAGTCGAACGAGCCGTTGCTGGCGACGGCCGTGCCCGCATTCAGGTCGTTGTCGGTCGAGCGGCCGTTGCCGATCAGGCTGTTGCCCACGAAGTTCAGGCGATACGTGCCCGTCGGCGGCAGACCACCGGACACGGCGCTGCCGCGGAAGGTCACGGTGAGCGTGTTGGTACCGAGCCCGGTGACGTTCGGCTGCGGCTGCACATTCGTGACAGCCGTGCCAGCGGTGGTGCTGATGGAGATCCCCGTGCCGGCAGAACCCTGGAACGACCCGTCACCGTCGAGCACTTGGCTGACGGGACCGTCGAACGTCAACACGAGCGACTGACCGCCGGCGCCGGGCGTCACCGATACGATCCGGACGCGGGCAGCCGCCGCGGTCACGTTGGGCTCGCCCGGCGTGATCGCGGCTCCCTCCACCGGCAGGAGCACACTCTTGGGAGCCCCCTCGAACACCCCCGCATCATCGCTTCCCCGGAGGTCGCCACCGAACCAGGCTGCGGTTGAGTTGCGAGTCGTGTCGCCCCGTAGCCGATCGATGGAGTCCGCAACGAAGGCCGCCTGGTAGAAGTTCGTGCCGCCGTACAAAACGTCGCCGATGCCGCCATCGTTGACAGCGATCGAGTCAACGATCACCGCCCCCGACGGCAGGTCGAGCACTCCATCGTTGTTCCAGTCGAAGTCAAACCCCATCGTGGGAAGGTCGGCCGATGGGCTGTAGACCAGGACGTAACTCGCCGAGTCGTTGGCGATCGTCTCACTGTTCAGGGCAGCCGACATGATGCGTGTCGAACTGCTCGGAATGCGGAAGCCGAAGTTACCGGGCCCCGGGACGTCGCCGCGATTCGAGCCGGCCGACGGGTCTTCCGAGGTGATCACGGACAGGCCGCTGGACCCGTTTTGGTAGCTCCCCAAGCTGAACGTCACGTCGTCGAGGCCCGTCTCCGGCCCCAGATCACTGTCGATCACGAGGACGTAGAACCCTCCCATGCCCAACGCCGCCGTCCCGGACAGTTCGACGAACTCGTGAAAACTATCGAGTCCGGGGGAGTTGATGTAGATCTCATTCAGGAGGAGCTGCGCCGTCGCCGGATTGAAATCGTTGTCCCGAATCGTCAGGGACGACATGCCCAGGGTCACGCCACCCGACGTCAGGCGGATCGACAGCGTCTCGTCCCGCTCGACCTGAGCGTCATCGATCGTCGGAATCTGAATCACCTTGAAGAGTTCGCCCTCGGCGAACGTGAGCGTGGTCGGCGTGGCCGAGCCGATGTCAGCCAAGCTGCCTGTGCCCGCCTCGATCGCGTAACTCACTTGCAGCGTACCGCTCGCCCCGCCCACCCGATTGACGACGACGGAGGCGGTTTCGCCCTCGTTGACCCGGACACCGCCGTCCAGCGCGAACGCGGCATGGCCAGCTCCGGCCGGGGCGTTGTACAGGACCGTCAGCTGTGGCGCGAACGCGTTGGGAAGCGACGACTCGGAACTCTCGAAGCGGAAACTGTTGGGCGAGTCGGAGAGGATCGCCCAGCCATAGTTGGGCACGCTGCCGTTCGCCCAGGCCTGGAGCGTGGCCAGATTGATCGGGATCTGCACGCGGCCTGCCCTGCCCGGGGCGGTCACCCTGCTGTCCGGGCGGGCGACCGCGACCATGCCATCAGGCATGATGCCGTTGGCGGCCGCACTGCCGGCACTGCCTTGCGGGTCGTCGAAGTTGGAGGTGTTTTCATTCCAGTCCACGAGCATCCTGTGGAGCGTGATGTTGGCGGTGGCTGCGGATTGATTGAGCACATTGAGCGTCAGGAAGCCACCGAAGATCTCGGCTCCAGCCGGCACTTGCCCCGGCCCGGACCCGAACAGGTCACCGAATCGCAACAACGCCTGCTGCGGCCGCGTGGCCAGGCCGGCCAGCGACGGCTCGCCTTCGCCCTTCTGCAGGTCGACGACCATCTCCTCGCCCTGGCCGAACGCGAGGTCGCGAAGATCGCCGTCGAGGTAGGTGTCGGCCGTGCCGGTGTAGCCGCTGGCGCCCTGTTGGAAGTTCGCGACCGTCACGTTCGCGTCCACGATCGTGACCGTCGCGGATCCGCCTACGGCCAGGTACTTGCTGGCCCCGCCGCCGGGGACGGTGACGCCCGTGAGGTTCACGAGGAAGGTCTCGAAGCCCTCGGCAATGCCATCGGCGCCGTTGATGGGTACGGAAATCGTCGCCGTGTTCGCGCCGCCGCGGAACTGCAGCACTCCCGGAGCGGCAGTGTAGTCGGCACCCCCGACGGAACTGGCCGTCTGATCGGTGAACGAGTAGGCGACGTCGATGTCGGTCGCGTCCCCGGTGCGGGCCACGGTCAGCACGGCCACTCCGGCCGACTCCTGCACCTCGATCGAGGTCACGGAGAAAAACGCATTGCGAAGGGTGTTCGGGGCACCGGGGGTGAGCACGGCACCCAGCGGATTCACCACGCTCGCCCAGGGGGCCGTGTCGTAGGCGACCGGCGTGGCCGCCGGATTGGGAATCTCGCCGTTGAACCAGACTCCGATGGTGTTGGGATCACGTTGCCCCAGCCGACGCGAGATCGCGTCGGGAGTCACACCGCCCGAGCCCTTGCCCGTCGGGATGTGGACATGGACGCCCGGATTGGCCAGCCCCACGACGCGGTCGCGGTCGTTGCCACCGCCCTCGACGGTGCCCACGCTATCGATCAACTGGGCACCCGCTGGCAGGAGTCCGGTATCCAACACACCGACCCCTGATCTAACTTCAGTCTGGAAGCCCGACACACTCGACTGGATCAGGAACCGGTCACGGTCGTAGTCCTCGCCCTGCACGAAGTTGCCGCCGGGGCTGTACCAGAGGGCATAGGTCTGCGATGAGTTCTCGAGCGCCGGCAACGCCGTCGGGGCGACGGTGGTGCCCGCCTCTGCGGAGTACAGCCAGCCGCTCGCCGCGATCACCAGCAGACCGTTCGATCCGATCGTCAAACCCGACAGGTTGTAGACGACGTCGGCGACGCCGATGCCGGCGCCCTCGTTCGTGACAGACGCGCCGCTGTTGTCCTTGCCCCCGCGCTCCTCCTCCTCGCCCTCGAACACCACGAACTGCCAGCCGGCCGGAATGGTGGCGCCCGGCGTGCCGATGAACTCGACATACCGCCGATTCGACGGTCCCGAGCCCTGGGCGTTCGCCAGCACCTCGTTGATCAGCAGGTCGTCGTCCGCGATCGTGAGCGTTGCGGCGCCACGGCCGGCGGCGATGGTCGCGCCGCCCGTGGACGAGAGCGTGACAGCGAGCGTTTCGAGGCCCTCGATCGAGGTGTCACCGTTGATCGTGATATCGACCGTCTTGTATTCCTCCCCCTCCGCGAACGACAGCGTCGTGGGGCCCGCATACGAGAAGTCCGCCGCCGAGGCGGATCCCGCCGTCACCGTCACGCCCACCGTGGTGGCCGCCAGACCACCGAATCGAGCCACCGTGAGCGATGCGGTGCGGGTCCCGGCGTCGCCTTCGGTCACCCGCGGAGCGAGATCGAGGAACTCCACCGTGCCCGGGCTGGAAGCCGACGGCGCCGTGTAGTCGACGACCAGCACGGGCCGGTCGCCATCGGCGGCCTCGGACGATATGAAATCCCATCCGTTGGTCGCGTTGGTTTCGAACAGCCACCCATAGTTCGGCTCGCCGCTCGACCAGTGCTTCAGCGAAAGACCGACGTCGAACGTCCGCTTTGTCGGGATGGTCGGCGTGCTGCCGTCCAGCAGGATCGCATCCGGCGGCAGGTCGAAACTCTCGTTCTCCGAGGCCTGCACACCGCCGACGGGGTTGGTGTTGCCGAGAGTGGGGACGTTCCACGTCGCGGCCGATTGTGACCAGTTTTGCCGCATGCGGTACAGACTCATTTGCATCGACGCATTCGAGTCGTTGTTGACGGAGACGACCAACTGCGCCGAGTTGATCACGGATCCGAACGGAATCTTCCCGACTTCGTTGCTGCTGGTAAACAGATCATCGAACTTCAGGAGGCCTTGGCGAACACCTGCGACGCCTGCATCGTCCGCGTCCTGTTGATCGACGCTGATACCCGTGTCGCCGCCGAAATTGGTGTCGGGCAGACGGGAGAAGATCACGCAGTCCTGCGTTCCGCTGTAGCCAGCGACCGGATTGGTGAGCGAGCCGTTGCCGATGCTACCGTCGACGAAGGCGAGCGTCGCCATGACGGCGCGGCCCTCGAGCCGCTCCGGAGCATGGCCCTCGAAGCGCGTGCCGCGCCGGGAGGCGCGACGGGCCGTGGAGCGGGTTGACGCGGAGCGGCGGCTTGACGGACGACGGCGGCTAGCCATGGTGCACCTCGGGGTTGACGAACTGGGGAAGTAAAAAGTTGTGTGGCGCTCGACAGGTCGAGACCTCGATCACGGATCACGGCAGGGACTGGCTCTCGGACTGGAAGTCGGTGTCGCTCGACTGCGCTGGACGGCTGGAGCCCTGCATGGTGCAGGCGGCCCGCCATACCCCGCGCTCGATGTTGTCGGCGACGAATCGAACGCCGCCATCGGCGAGGGCGGCGTTGACGCCACCGGGATGGCGGCTGCGGGCCGCGGCGAACACATTGCCGCCATTGGCCCGGGCCCGTTCCTCCCGACAGGGGATGCGGGTGAAGTCCGGCGTGCCGTCGAGTCCCGTGCCGCAGGCATCGATGACGTCAGGCTGCGAGGAGTTCGGCGTCGTGTTCGCCATAAAGGCGCTGGCGCCGGGCCCGGGAATCATCCACACACCGCGCCAGTCGTCATTGCCCTGGCTGACGCCGCTGCCCTCCTCCGGCGCGCCCTCTGGGTTGGGCGAGTTCCACGTCAGCACTTCGCTGAGGATCACCGTCTTCGACGTGCCGTCGGACACGTCCTTGATCCGGGCGCCCTTTCCGAGCCGCCCCCGCACCGGCGATTTCTGAATCAGTTCCATCCGGAACACGCCGACGTATCCCGGATGGATGTTTTCAAACCCACCATGCTTGAACGAGAAGGCGTTCGCCATCGTGCCCGCGCCAAAACAGGCGGCGTAGTTGCCACGGCTCAGGTGGGCCAGGCCGACACCACCGCCCCCCTCATCGCCGTCGTTGAAGGGCACCTCCGTGCCCTGGGTGCCGGAACTCGGGCAGCGGAAGGAGGAGACGGCGTTTTGGTGAAACGCCCGCCATTCGGGACGCTGCATGTCCCACGTGTCGGGCGGGTTGGCTCGGTCGACTTCGGCCGACTCCAGGGCTTGGTTCGCAAGAGCCGAGAGTCCGCCCTCCTCCAAGTACGAGAAGAGTTGCAGGGCCCAGTTGGGGCCATAGCATGTGCCGCCCGCCTGCGTGCCGGCTACGATCCAGGGGGCTTTGCCCTCCGTCGGCATGCAGGTCGGACCGCCTGGCGGAAAGTGCCGCTTGGACGCCTCAAAGTTCAGGCACGCCAGGGAATTCTGCTTGAGGTTGTTGGAGCAGGCCATCCGACGGGCCGACTCGCGGGCGGTCTGGACCGCGGGCAGGAGCAGCCCAATGAGCGTCGCGATGATCGCGATCACGACGAGCAGTTCCACGAGCGTAAAACCGCGCCAAGGCCCACGGAGAGTTGCTGAGGACGACATGGGAAGTGCCAGGGATAAACTTGCCGACGCCTACTTAGCCGGGCGGGACTATCCCTCGAAAGCGTGAGACCTTGATGAGCGTTGCGTGAGAAGTCCATTAAAGTTTTCTGCTGCTCTCGACCGGGTCTCGCCGTTGGCGGCGCGAGTTGAATCCGCACCGCCGACAGACCTGCCCCCCTTACACGGCGCCGCTTTCAGACAGAGAATCTCAGGTGGCGGTAACCAAGGGAGGGCAAGAGATGCCATGAGGAAAGAAGTTCACTGCGGAGCAGATCATCGGAAAGCTCCGTGAGGCTGAGGTTGGGTTGGCTCAAGGCAAGACGGTGCCGCGATGGCCGCTTGCCTGCTCCGGCGTCGCCGGGCAGGGCGGCAATAACCACGCGGCCACGCGCCTCATCCCTTTCCGCGTGCGGAGGCTTTGCCAGCAGCACGCGGAAAGGGACAACGCGATCCGGGTTGGGTGAGGCTCTCAGCAGCCGCCGGAAGCAACCATCGGGCCACTCGGGCGAGGAAGCGCACGCCCCGTCAGCCGGCCCCGAATGCCTTCATGAGCTCCAGCACGAGGATGATCGCCACGCCCATCAGGCTCTCGCCCGCGATCAGGCCGCTCGAGAGGGGCACGGTGTAGGTTTCGGCAGGTCTCGGCCGGGCGCGGGCGAAGAGCCAGGCGGCAAGGGCGCCGGCAAACATCGCGAACGAGTTGAAGGCCGGGATCACGCCGGCGATGCCCAGGCCGGTGGTCGAGGGAAGCCAGGGCCGCCACCTTTTCGGCCCGAACTCTTCGAGCAGCGTGAGCACGATGCCGATGGCCACGCCCACCGCAATCGCCTGAAGTGCTCCGGCCGGCAAGGCTTGGATTCCGTTGGCAAGCAGTTCCGCCACACCCGCCCAGACCTTCGCCGATGGCGCCGGCAGGGCCTCGGAACCGAGCCTGGTGGGATCCCGCTGTACCACGAAGAGATACGCCGGCACCGACACGATCGTGCCGGCGATCACGCCGAAGAGCTGCGAGATCGTCTGCTTGCGGGGATTGCCGCCCAGGAGATAGCCGCTCTTGAGGTCGGTGAGCAGGTCGGCTGCGTGCGAGGCGGCGCCCGAGGTGATCGACGCCGTCATCAGGTTCGTCGTGATGTTCGACGGGGCGACCACGCCGTACATCAGTTGCGTGATCTTGCCCATGGCGCCGATCGGCGTGATGTCGGTCTCGCCGGTGGCCCGCGCGGCCACGATCGAGAGGAAGAACGTGACGAGCACCGCCAGGATGCCCATCCACCAGGTGATGCCAAACAGCCAATGGCCGAGGATCACGCAGGCGGCCCCCGACGCGAGCGTCCCGAACACGAACCAACTCGACGGCACCTCGACATGGGCGAGCGGATCGTCGTGCTCAGGGGCCGCGGTGCCCCCCACCAGCCGGCTCAGGCCACCGAAGGCGCGGAGCACCGTCTTCCACTTGAGTCCGAAGGAGAGGAGTCCCGACGACACCATCATCGCGGTGGAAGGCCAGAGCACCCACGACACGATGCCGCGGTAGCCGGGCTGGGCGATGCCCCGCTCCACGAGGATCGGGCCGATGATCCCGTAGAAGATGATCGACCCCAGGAGCATCGACGCGGCGACCCGCAGCCCCATGATCGCGCCGGCCGCGACCATGATCAGCGAGCCCTCGATGCCGAGCGTGTATTTCGTGAGCAGGTCACGGGCGAAGCCACCGGGGCCGAAGGGGATCTCGCTGGGGATCGCCCACGCGGAGATCGCCTTGATGCCACCGACGAGGTCCCGCCACAGGGCCACGACAGCTCCAAGTACCGCGGCCCCGAAGAGTGATCGGGCCTTGACGACGGCCTCGCCTCCCTCGCTGTGCATGCTGGTGAGCGTCTCGGCGGTGGCGATACCAGAGGGGAAGGGGAGCTGGTCGATGTTGATCAGCTGGCGTTTGAGCGGGATTGCCATGAAGACGCCGAGCATCGACAGCGCGGCGAGCCAGAGGCCGATCTCCCACCACTCGAGCAGCCTGCCGGTGGTGAGGTAGAGCGCGGGGATCGCCGATACGAGACCGGCGCTCGACATGTAGCCCGCGGCGCTGGCAGCGCTGCTCATCGTGTAGTTCTCGAGCGTCGAGAACGGCCGGTTACGATAGGCCGGCACGATCTGCTCGAGGAACTTGAAGACGGCGTAGGCGATGATGCAGGAGGTGATCGTGACACCGAGGCCCCAGCCGGTCTTGAGGCCGACGTAGAGGTTCGACACCGACATCAGCCCGCCGATCAGCATCCCCGTGACGACGGCTCGGGGCGTGAGCTGCACGGCGTCGTCGCCGGCGTAGACGTTTTCGAGCCACCACCGCCCCGCCTCGCGGTCATCGGCAAACGGCGGATGCTTCCGGGGCAGGATGGAACGGGCCATGGGGGTTTTCCAGGTGTGACGGATCGCCTCCAAGGTAGCGGGATGGTGCGGCTTCGGGCGACGGTGGTTGCTCAGGCATGTGGGTGCAGGTTGTCAACCTGCACAAGAATCCCGCGGCGGCTCGGGGCTGCCCATGCCCGTCACCGGACGCTCGCTACGGGCATCCTGCCCTGCGCTCGCTCGATGCTGACTTCGCTTCGCCATCCATGGCTTCGCTCGTCAGCAACGCCGGCTCCCGGGCATGGGCAGCCCCTCGCTGAGTTCGTGCTCGTGAAAGCCGCAGGCCGTGAGGCCTCGGGCGACTCTCGCTGGGCTCCGTGTTCAGCCTGGACCCACCCCACGCCTTACGGCGTTGGGCTTGGACAGGCGGTTGCCCAAGACCGCAGGGCATGGATGGCCCGGCGTTGTCGCCTGGAGGTGCGACCGCCGGCATTCGAGCCGCACCTTGGCTGCGGCTCCGAATGCCCAAGCGAAAACGGGCAGGATGCCCGTGTTTCGCGTGAATTTAGAACACGTCGAGATGGAAGTGGTGGCCCTGGTAGTAGCGGCGCGACTTCGGGTATTCGTTCTGCCACGCCCGGTTGTAGACCGGCACCCGCATCTCCTGCGGATAGCGGTAGTAGAGGTCGTTGGCGCTCTGGTAGTAGCCGTCCTGGTAGAAGTTTTGCGGATACCAGACGTACGGATAGTGGTAGAGCCGGTTCCAGTCCTGGGCGTTGTAGGAGTTGCCCCACTGGTAGCCGTAGGCCTGCGTGCCGGCCCCAACGGGTGCCTGGGCGGCCGCGTCACGGGTGGTGAAAGCGACAAGCGCAAGGGCGGTGACCGCCCCGGCGGCGAAGGAACGAAGCATCGGATTGGCCCCCTGAGAATCCAGTGTCAGGAGGAGTATCGACCGGCCCTACGATCGGTCTTCACGGAAAATTCCGCAGGGTCGCCCAGGTGTCAGGAGGCGGGGAACCGTCCCTCGGCGAGGTCGCGGTCCCACTCGTCGAGCAGCGGCCAGTGAGGGGCGCAGGTTCCGAAGTCGGCGAGGTTGAGATATCCCTTGAGGCGGGTGATGGTGGCGGCCAGCAGCCGGTCGTCCTTCCTGAAGATCGGACCGTGGCTCGGCAGCAGCCACTCCACGTCGCTGGCGGCGATCCGCTCGAGCGACTGGATGAACGACGGGATGTCGCTGCCGTGGTGGGCGTCGATCGCGCCGACCGAACCGTCGCGGTAGATGTTGTCGCCCGAGAGCAGCAGGTTACCCATTCGGAAGCCGAGCTGGCTGTCGGTGTGGCCAGGCGTGAGCCAGACTTCGAGCGACCGGCCGCCGACCTCGATCGTGTCGCCGTCGACGATCTGGCGGTCGACCTTCACCTTCGGCATCTCGAGGTGGACGTTCTGGGCGTCGATTTCGGCGAACGTCTTGATGCGATCGCCGTTCTCCAGCGACGGTACGGCCTTCGGATGGGCAAGCACCGGGGCCTTGAGGATCGACTTGGCCTTGGCGAGCCCCTGGATGTGGTCCACGTCGGCATGCGTGGCCACCAGCGCCCGGCACTGCGACAGCGGGAAGTCCATCTGCCGGATCAGCTCGACGATCTCGTCGACGCTCTCCTCGTAGCCGATGTCGATGAGCGCCCAGTCGCGGTCGTCGTAGACGAGGTAGACGTTGCAGCCGATCCGCCAGCCCGCCTGATAGTTCATCTCGATCACACCAGGAAAGACGGGACGGCGTTCGAGCATGGCGGGGGAGGCGGACGAAAGGGGGAGGGCGTGCCGGGTTTGCGGGGAAATCCCGCCGAGGACACACTTGGTTCGGCTCGCGGTCGAGCACGACGGTCGCAGTCTAGGGTGGCGAAACGGCGGCGGCAACGAACGCCGCGGCCGTCCGGCCAGCGCAGTGGATCCACATACAGGAGCGAAGTGCCGAGTCGCGGCAGAGCATGGTGTCCAGTGGCCAGTCCGCCGCGTCGTCGTTTGCCACCTGGGCCGGGAGCGTGGCCGAACTCTGCGATGCCGTCGATCGTCTAACGCCAGTGGCCGCCTCTCTCGGTGTCGCCGATGCGTCGGCTGCCGCGTGGCACGGCGCCCTCTACGGCAAGCTGCGGCCGCAGGTGTCGCGGGAGCCGCTGCTGGTCGCCGCCGTTTGCGGCGGCACGAACACCGGCAAGAGCCTGATCACCAACTCGCTCGTCGGCTCGGGCATCAGCCGCTCGACGCCCGAAGCCGCCCGCACGCTCCATCCTGTCGCCAGCCTCGCCCGGGGCGTCGCCGCCCGCACCGATCTGGCCGCGCTCTTCCCGGGCTTCCGGCCGGTCGCCTGGCGGAGCGAGGCCGACGCGGTCGATGCCGCGGCCGCCGACGTGCTCGTCTGGAGGGAAGAATCCGGTGGCGAGCAGCCCGAGCGGCTCGTCGTCCTCGACACGCCCGACATCGACGGCACCCTGCGAGAGAACTGGCACCGGGCCGAACTGGTCCGCAATGCCGCCGACGTGATCGTCGCCGTGCTCACGCAGCAGAAGTACAACGATGCCGCGGTCCGCGACTTCTTCGCGGCCGCCGCGGCGGCCGGCAAGACGGTGATCGTCGTCTTCAACATGGTGGACTGGCCGCGGCAGCGTGAGCGGATCCCCGGCTGGCTGGCCACGTTCGCTGCCGAGACGGGCGTTGTGGCGGCGGCGGTCTATGCCGGACCGCACGACTTCGACGCCGCCGAGGCGGGCAGGATCACGCTGCATCCGCTTCCCGAACTCACGCCCGGCGCTGCCGATGTGCCGCTCAAGGAGCGGCTCGCGACCGGTGACTTCGACCGCATCAAACGGCAGGCGATGGCCGGCGCGATGCGGGTGGTGGCCGATCCTGAGCAGGGGCTGGCAGGCTGGCTTGACGCCATCGACCGAGCCGCCGCCGGCTGGCGAGATGCGCAGCGGCTCCTGGAACGCGAGGGTCGAGTGCAGGTGGAACTGCCGTCACCGCCTCGGGAGATCGTCTGGGACGAGGTCTGGACGTGGCTCGAGCCGCGGCGATCGGCGGTCGATCTTGTGGTCAGCAGCGGTTATCGCACCGTGGGCCAGGGGATGTCGTGGGCCGCTCGCCGGCTCGGCGTCGGTCGCACGGCCGCGGAGCGGAAAGAAGACTTCGCCGCCACCGAACTCGAGGCGCTCAAGCGGGCCCTCGCCGACTTCATCGATCGGCTCGACGACTCCTGCCGGCGCGACGACCGACTGGGACGGCTGCTCGGACCCCGGCTCGCGACCGGCGACCGCAAGGCGTGGTACGCCGACCTCGAGCGGCGGCATGCGGCGCTGCCGCTGGTGTCGGAGGACTATCGCACCTTCGTGCGGGCCGAACTCGACCGGTTCGCCGCCGCGAATCCCGGGATGGTGAAGGCGGTGCTCACTGGGCTCACCGTCGGATCGGTCGTGCGGCCGGTGATGACGCTGGCGCTCTTCAGCGCGGGGGCCGCCGCCGTGCCCGCGGCGGCGGGCGTCTTGCATCACGTGCTCGACTTCGGTGTCGCGGTGGCGGCGCCGCTGGCAGGCGAGGGGGCCGTCGCGGCGGCGTCGCAGGGCATTCGGCCGCTGATCGAGCGGCTGTTCGCCGGCTGGTCGGCGGAACGAGGGCGGATTCTCGCCGAGACGCTCCACAACGTGGTGCTCGGCGACGGCGTCGAGGAGATCGGGCGGCTGGCATCATCGGGCTCGCGGCCCGAACTCGTTCGGGCACGACACCTGCTCGTGGAATGTTCGCGGGAGTGCGGCTGACGATGGACACACCGAACGGATCATCGTCGTCCACTGCGGCTGCCGAGCCCGACTTCGCGGCGTTCGATCTGCTCGTCGAGGCGCTCGGCCGCTGGGCGCCATCCGGCCCCGCCTGGCCGCCCGCCCGCCGGGTGAGAAGCGAGTGGGAGGGCGTGGCCCCGCGACTCGACAAGGCGCGATTGGAACTCTCACGGGTGCTCGTCGTGGGCGTGGTCGGCGGCACCGGCACGGGTAAGAGCACGCTCGTCAACGCCTTGGCCGGCAGCGAGGTGACCACGGCCGGCGACGTGGCCCGGCCCACGACCATCAATCCCGTCGTCGTGGCGGCCCGCGATGTGGATGTCTCGTGGCTGCCGCTGGATGTGATGCAGGCGCGGCTCGTGCGGAGCGACTCGCCCGCGGTCGCCAACATCGTACTCGTCGACTGCCCCGATCCCGACACGCAGGCCGCGGCAGGGACGCCATCCGCAGAGTCGTCGAAGCCGAGCGCCGCCAATCGCAACCGCGACCTGCTCGAGGCGGTGCTGCCGGCCTGCGACGTGCTCCTGCTGGTCTCGACGGCGCAGAAGTACCGCTCGTGGATCGTGGCCCGCGAGGTGGCGGCCTTCGCGCCCGGCCGGCCGCTGCTCTTCGTGCAGACCCACGCCTCCCGCGATCCCGACATCCGCGATGATTGGCGGAAGGAGCTGGAGTCGCAAGGCTTCGATGTGCCAAGAATCTTCCGCATCGATGGGGTCGAGGCGACGGCGCGTGCTGCGGCCGGACTCGAACCCGAGCCCGGCTTCCGCGACCTCGTGGCGGCGATCGATGGGGAACTCGCAGGCCGCGCGGCTAGGCGGGTGCGCCGCACC
Source organism: Planctomycetota bacterium (assembly GCA_037133115.1). Taxonomy (GTDB): domain Bacteria; phylum Planctomycetota; class Planctomycetia; order Pirellulales; family UBA1268; genus QWPN01. The sequence goes on from JBAXOU010000002.1 coordinate 33,975, forward strand.
GGCGCCCTCGACCTCGCCGCCTGGTTCACGCGGCAGGCGCGGACTGACCTTGCCGCGAGCGGGGAAATGGTGGCGGCGCTCGCGGCCGGTGTCGACGCGGAACGGAGCCGTCTGGAATCGATCCTCGCCCGCTCGATCAGCGAGACGCTCCGCGCCAACCGCTCGGCCTGGCAGCGGCTGATCGCCGACGATGTGGTGGCCCGCTGGCACGGCGGACCGTTCGCGAGTTTCCTGCACGTGATCGCGGCGCTGGGGTCGCTGTGGAGTCGCGTGCGGCCCGGAACGGGTGTCGTCGGCAGGCTGCTGGCCGGCCAGTCGATGTCTGGCACCGGCCGGGATGGCGGCTGGAAGGCGGTCGAGGAACTTGGGCTGCCGGCCGGAGAAGTGGAGCAGTCGCGGAGCGTGCTCGCAGGACTCGCCGCGCGGGCAGGCATGCAGGAGCCGCTTGTTGGCCGGGCGCGGCTCGATGACGCTGCCGCCTCCGCGGCGACTGCGGCGCTCGTCGATCGCGCGGGAGCGTGGCTCTCTGCCGGCATCGACCAACTCGTGGCGGAGCGTCGCGGCCGCGTCGGTCGTTCCGCTTACCACTGGCTCTTCGAAACGCTCTTCTCGGCGCTCCTGGTCACCGTGCTCGTGCGGGCCGGCTGGAACTTCTTCCACGGCAACCTCTGGGAGGGAAAGCCCGTCTCTGGTATTGGCTTTCTCGAGGAGGCGATCGTCTGGGTGATCCTCTGGGGGCTACTGCTCCGCTGGCTGATCTTCGCGCTGGTGCGGCTGGGCCTCGACCGCGACATCCAGGGGCTCGTCGGCTCCGTCGCCTCGTCGCGGCTCGTTGATCCCCTGCTTGCCGACTTCGCGGTGGCCGCCGCTGGTGCCTCAGCATGGATCGACGAGGGCATGCGACTCGGTGCCGAGGCTGACCGTCTCGCCGGCGGCTGCGGCGAGACAACCGGACTCGGCCGACTGCGGAGGCCGGGGACGTGATCGGCTGCCGACACACAATCGTGGCAGTCGCCTGCGTCGTGGCCGCCACAGTCTCGTGGGCCGGCGCCGCCGAACTCGATGAGATCCAATCGCGGAGGGAACTGGTCTGGGCCGGCGATCAGGAGGGGGGCGGGCCCCACGTGTTTCCGGATCCTGCCAACCCGCGGCGGCTGACCGGCTTCGAGGTGGAGTTCGCCAAACTGCTTGCCGGCGAACTCGGCGTGAAGGCCCGCTTCCAGCAGGGGCAGTGGGACCGGCTGCCGCTCCTGCTCGACCAGTCGGTCGACTGCGTGATCAACGGCCTCGAGCTCACGCCCGAGCGGCGGCGAGACTACGGCTGCTCGCGTCCCTACTTCGGCTATGCGCTGCAGATGGTGGGCCGCCGCGCCGCGCCACCGGCGACGCTCGCCGACCTCGCCGAACCCGGACCATCGGGGGCGTGGCGGATCGGCGTGCTCACCGGCTCGGCCGCCGAGATCGAGATGCGGGCCCGCGCCGCCCGCGGTGAGGCCCAGATCGAGGTGATCGGCTACGACGGCACGCTCGACTCGATGGAGCAGGTACAGACCGGCGTGCTCGATGCCGCCGTGCTCGACGACTGCATCGTCGCCTTCTACGCCGATCGCTTCGCCGGGCTGCGAAACGTTGATCGGCCATTCGCCGGTGGCCTCTACACCGTGCTCACCTCCCACCGCACGCCGAAGCTCGCCGCCGCGATCGACGAGGCCATCGGCAGACTGATCGCCGACGGCCGGCTCAAGACACTCTACGATCGCTGGGACCTCGCCGGCCGGCAGCAGATGCTCATGCTTCGCGACGCAGCCGAGATTCCTGTCGCCCGCGGCCGCACGCTCGGCGAACTCCTCCGGCAGGCACTGCCGCTCTTGCTTTCTTCGGCCGGCATGACGGTGCTGCTGTCGTGCACCGCGTTCCCGCTGGCGGTCGCGGCCGGCCTGGCCGTGGCGGTCGGTCGGCTGTACGGCCCGGCCTGGCTCAGGCCGCTGCTCACCGGCTACGTCGAGGTGCTCCGCGGCACGCCGCTGATGCTCCAGCTCTACGCCATCTTCTTCCTGCTGCCAAAGATCGGCCTCGCTCTGCCGGCACTCGCGGCGGCGATCATCGGCCTCGCGCTCAACTACTCCGCCTACGAGTCGGAGATCTATCGGGCAGGTCTCAAGGCGGTTCCGCTCGGGCAGTTCGAGGCGGCCCTGTCGCTCGGGCTCACGAAGTGGCAGGCGCTGCGGCACGTGCTCGTGCCGCAGGCGGTGCGGATCGTGATGCCGCCGGTCACGAGCGACTTCATCGCGCTGTTCAAGGACACGAGCGTCTGTTCGGCGATCACCGTGATCGAGCTGACCAAGCGATACAGCGTGCTCGCCCTCTCGACGGGCCGGATCGTGGAACTGGCGGTGGTGACGGCGGTGCTCTACCTCTGTATGAGTTGGCCGCTCGCGCTGCTCTCGCGGTGGTTCGAGTCGCGGCTCGACCGGCCGGCGGAGGGCGGGCCGTGAAGGGCATGGCGAACCGCATGATCGAAGTCGACTCGTTGACGAAGCAACGCGCCGGCAGGCCGGTGCTCGATGCCGTGAGCCTTCGCGGCACCGAGGCTGGCGTGACGGTGCTTGTCGGTGCTTCGGGCAGCGGCAAGAGCACGCTGCTCCGCTGCCTCAACGGCCTCGAGATCTTCGAGGGGGGCTCCATCACGATCGCCGGCCACCGGCTCGCCGCCGGCGGTCAGTCCACCGTGGGGCTCGATGACCTGCGGCGGGATGTCGGCATGGTGTTTCAGCAGTTCAACCTCTTTCCGCATCTCTCCGTGCTCGACAACGTGATGCTTGCCCCGCGGGTGGTGTCAAAGCTGCCCGTCGAGGAGGCGCGGTCTCGCGCCGTCGATCTGCTCGACCGGGTCGGACTCTCCGCCTTTGCCGCGGCCCGGCCGGCCACGCTCTCCGGTGGGCAGCAGCAGCGGGTGGCGATCGCGCGGGCGCTGGCGATGCGGCCGCGGGTGATGCTCTTCGACGAACCAACCAGCGCCCTCGACCCCACGATGACCTCCGAGGTGCTGGAGGTGATCGTCGATCTCGCGAAGGGGGGGCAGACCATGGTGGTGGTGACGCATGACTACGGCTTCGCGAAGCGGGCCGCGACCTGGGTCGTGGAACTTGCCGCCGGCCGGGTCATCCGTCAGGGCACGGCCACCGAGGTGCTGCCGTAGCGGTTGCTTTCGTAGCATAGGTTTTCAACCTGTGTGTCCTGCGTAGCACAGGTTGTCAACCTGTGTGCCCCACGTAGCACAGGTTTTCAACCTGTGTGTCTTTTCGATTCGCAGTGAGCTTGAGACTGTAAACGCATCATCCTGCACGGGCCATGGAAGGGCCGTGCAGGCTTCTACACAGCAACGAAAAAACTCCGCCCGGGGGTTTCCCCCCGGGCGGAGCTCACTGGCCGAAGTCGGGCAACAGATCTCCGTTCGACCTATTGACCCTCAACTCACTTGCTGGCGACCGTCCGAACCGCCTTCACCGTCGAGGCGGAGGCATCGGGGGTCGGCTCAGCGGCACACGGCGCACAGCCCGTGCCCGCACCACAAGCCGGCTCCGCACCGCACGCCGGCTCGCAGCAGCCGTTGCCGGCCGAGCAGTCGGGCTCACCACCGCAGCAGCTGGTGCCGCAGCAGCTCTTGCGAGCGTGCTTGGCCTTCAGGTGGGCGATGATGCCCATGAGGTGATGCTTCTTCTTCCGGACACCGCAGCACGAAGCCGCACCGCAGCTGGGCTCGCAGCAGCCAGCACCAGCGTCGCAGGCCGGCTCGGCACAGCCGTTGCCGGCTCCGCAAGCAGGCTCAGCGCAACCGTTGCCAGCACCGCAAGCCGGCTCGCAGCAACCGTTCCCAGCGTCACAGCCGGGCTCGGTGCAGCTGCCGCAGCAGCTGTGCTTCCGCTTGCACTTCGCGAACAGGCCCTTCAGGCCACCGAACAGGTCATGCTTCTTCCGGACACCGCAGCACGAAGCCGCACCGCAGCTCGGCTCGCAGCAACCCGCACCAGCGTCGCAGGCCGGCTCGGCACAGCCGTTGCCGGCTCCGCAAGCAGGTTCCGCACAGCCGTTGCCGGCACCGCAGCCGGGCTCGCAGCAGCCAGCACCGGCATCGCAGCCGGGCTCACAGCACGAAGCACAGCCCTTGCAGCCGAGCATCCGATCGAGGAGCTCGAAACCGAAAGACTGGCTACAAACGGTGACGCCGAGAACCAGCGCACCGAGATACATCATACGCTTCATCGAGCCACATCTCCTTTGATTATGGATCACCGGTGTGGTCGTCCCGCTCGCGACGGTGTCACCCCGAGGTTGTGATCCACTACTCTCTGCGGCAGGCCTGTCGAGCCATTCCGTGACTCGAGGGATCTTCAGGTTACTGCCGCCCCCTGGTTGCCCGACGGGCACAGTGATGCCCCGGGGGACACGGGGGCTATCGGCGGCCACGATCGACGCTCTTGAACGGTGCCCAAGTTTTTTGTCCTGCGCCACTTGCCCTTGCGCATCGCGGTGAGATTGCGGCGTAAGCCGCTTCGGCGAGGCCTGCGGCGCAGGGCTGCGGGACCGTCAAGGTCTCGCGTCAGGGTCATCCCTAACCGGCAAGGTTTGCCACCCGTGGTGCCACTCCGTGGGAAACTCTGCGGCCGGAGGATGGGTGGCGCGATTTGTTTGACAGGCTTTGCCCGACCCCTACACTTTGCCTTCGACTCTGGTGGCCGGCCGCGCGAACGCTCACGCGACCGGCAAACAGGGAACTCCGGTGCAAATCCGGGACGGCCCCGCCGCTGTGACCAGGCGACGAGGTCGGCCGCTTCAGGCCATTGCGGGATGCGCGAACGACGCGCGTGTCCGTGAGAAGGCATGCGGCCGACGAAGTCTGGAAGTCAGAAGACCTACCAGGTGTCATGGGTTCGTTGGACCGCGAGGGCGGGAAGGCGGACACGGCCGCCCGCGGCCGTTCGAATATTCGGGTCGTCTCCCCTGGAACGGGATGCCGTGCGCCCGCGTGGCCGCTTCGAGGCGGCGCGTGCGCGTGGTCATCGCCTTGCATGGCCGCACCAATCCACCAGCCCCACTCCGGTCGAGGCATGACGCTCATCGAGCTGCTCGTGGTGGTTGCGGTCATCGCCGGCCTCACGGCGATCCTGCTGCCGGCCGTGCAGACGGCCCGAGAGGCTGCTCGGCGGATCGGCTGCCTCAACAACCTCCGGCACATCGGCTGTGCCCTCCACGGCCACTTGCTCACGCGGCGGGCGTTTCCGGTGGGATGCGCCGAGTGGCGGTCGCCCGGCAAGGCCGGCTCCGAGCGGTGCCTGGCGTGGAGCAGCCGTATCCTTCCGTGGCTCGAGGAACAGGCGGTGGCCGACCGGATCGATTTCGACAAGCCGTTCGACCATCCCGTCAATGCGACCGCCGCCGCGACGGCGCTTGGTATCTACCGCTGCCCGTCGGCCGACCGGCCCGATCTCCTCGTGGCGGGCCTGGGCCGCAGCGATTACGGCGGGGTCACGGGTGAGCGGATCACCTCCCCCAACAACCCGGAGAAGGGCGGGATGATCCACGACCGTGCCTTCTCCCCGCGCGAGATCCCCGACGGCCTCGCGCACACCGTGCTCGTCGGTGAGTGCGCGGCCGGCAGTTGGCCCGACGGGCAGTGGATCAACGGCCGCAACCTCTTCGACCAGGCCTACGCCGTGAACTGGCCGACATGGGAGGATGAGCTTCGCAGTCGTCACCCCGGCGGTGGGCATGCCCTCTTTGGTGATGGATCCGTCCGCCTGCTCGGAGAATCGCTCGACACTCGAGTTCTCGCCGCCGCCTGCACGCGGGCCGGCGGTGAGTCGCTCCCGGTCGCGGGGACCACGCCATGACGCGACCCGCTCTTCGTCAGCCCGGAGGTGCCGCTACTCGCGAATGACACTCGTGACCGCCGCTGCCGCGGAGGTCAAGACCACGTCGTCGCGCCGGGTGCTCGCCACCCGACGCGGGTAGCCGCCTCCCCTCTGGTTGATTTGGAGAGTCCACTCATGCGTATCGCACCCGTCCGTCCGTTCGTCGTTCTGCTCGCCTGTCTCGTCTTCCTCGTGCCGTCGACGCTTTGCAAGGCGGCGGTGATCGACTTCGAGAATCTCCCGGTCCCACCGTCGGGCTTCTTCAATGGCGATCCCGGCACCCTCGCGCCCGGTCAGTTCGTGGACACGCCCTGGACGTCCGGAGGCGCAGCGTTTGCCAACATGTTCGGCATCGACAGCTACGGGGGCTTCGACTACCCCTACTGGTACGGCTTCGCCTACTCAAACGTGGTCAACACGACCGACCCGGCCTTCGAGAACCAATACGCCTCCTATCCGGGCGGTGGGTTCGGCTCGAGCACCTACGCCGTCGCGTATTCCGAGGCGGCGGTTCTGACGCTTCCTGTGGCGACCACGGTCTCCGGCTTCCAGATCGCCAACACCACCTATGCCGCGCTGACGATGAAGAACGGCGACCAATACGGTTTCTCGGCCCCGCTCCCCGCGGGCGGTTGGTTCTCCACCACGGCCACCGGCAGGCTCGGCGGCACCACCACCGGATCCGTGACGTTCTACCTGGCAGACCTCCGCAGCGGTTCATCGCCCGGCGTGATTGCCGCCTGGTCGTGGTTCGACCTCACGTCGCTGGGAACGGTCGATCGGATCGAGTTCTCGTTCGACGGTTCCGACAAGGGGACGTTCGGGCTCAACACGCCTGCGTACTTCGCGATGGACGATTTCACGGTAACCGCCGTACCGGAGCCGACGTCGCTCGCGGCGGCGTTGGCGACCGTCGCCTACGGCCTGCGGCAACTTCGGAGTCGACGCCGCCATGCGTGAGGCCGAGCGGACGGCGGAGCAGGCGGCGGCGATCGACCACAACCGCCGCGCCTGGGACCGCCTGGCGGCCGAGGGCGTGCCACTTGCGCGGCCGGCGACGGATGAAGCGTTTGGCGACCCGCGCGGCTGGCTGGGCTCGGCGGGCAGCGCCGCCCGTCCATGGCTACCAGCGCGGCTTGATGGTCTCGAAGTACTCTGTCTCGCCGCTGGCGGCGGTAAGCACGGTCCGCTCTACGCGGCCGCCGGGGCACGAGTGACGGTGCTCGACGTCTCCCCCGCGATGCTCGCGCTCGACCGTGCCGTGGCTCGCGAGCGGCGGATCGACCTCGAGATCATCGAGGGCTCGATGGACGACCTCGCGATGCTCGCCACCGCCCGGTTCGACCTGGTGATCCATCCCGTGAGCACCTGCTATCTGCCCGATGTGTCGGTGGTCTTTCGCGAGGTGGCGCGGGTGACGCGAGCGAACGGACTCTACGTGAGCCAGCACAAGTCGCCGGCGAGCCTGCAGGCGGGGATCGTCCCCAACGACCGCGGCCGCTATGAACTGGAGCATCCTCAGCAGTCCGGCATTCTGCTGCCGGCGATGCCTCCGTCGCGGCTCCGCGAGGCGGGCACTCGCGAGTACGTCCATTCCCTGAGGAGTCTTCTCGGTGGCATCTGCCAGGCGGGGTTCACGATCGAGGACGTGGCCGAACCCGACCACGCCCTGCCTTCCGCAGCGGTCGGCAGCACGGCCCACCGCGCGGCCTTCCTGCCCCCGTACCTCCGCGTTCTCGCCCGCCGCACGGCCGAAGGCCGGCCCACCGGGGCCATCGTGCTGGTAGACTGATCGCATCATGATCTGCCTCACTATTCTTCTCACGGCCAAAGACGCGGCCGACATCCCGCTGCTCCGCGACCTGCTTGCTCAGGCAATGCGGAAGAGCCGCGGCGAGCCGGGCTGCCTGCGGTTCGACGTCTACCACTCCACCGCAGAGCCGCGGCGGTTCACGCTCGTCGAGCATTGGGCCGACCAGGCGGCGATCGACGCCCACCGGCTCGCCGAAGCCTACACCACGATCTACAAGCCGCAGGTGATGCCGCTCGTCGACCGCGAGGGGCATCCGAGCACTCTTGTGGAATGAATTCGGTGCGATGATTCTCCTCATCGACAACTACGATTCGTTTACCTGGAACCTCGTCCAGCGAATCGGCGAGATCGCGCCCGGCACGGCCGTCGAGGTGTATCGCAACGACCGGATCACAGGCGACGAGATCGCCGCGAAGGCTCCGAGCCACCTGGTGATCTCGCCCGGGCCCTGCACTCCCGACGAGGCGGGAATCTCCTGCGACGTGGTCCGGCGGTTCGCAGGCCGGATGCCGATCCTCGGCGTCTGCCTCGGTCACCAGTCGATCGGGCAGGTGTTCGGCGGCACGATCGTGCGGGCCAAGCAGCTCATGCACGGCAAGGTCGATCGCATTGCGCATACGGGCAGCGGGCTGTTCGCGGGCCTCAGCTCACCGATCGAGGCCACGCGCTACCACAGCCTCGTGATCGACCCGCCCACGCTCCCCAAGGACTTCGAGGTGGATGCCTGGGCGGCGGCGCCCGACGGCTCGCGGGAGATCATGGCGATCCGCCACAAGACGCTCCCGATCTTCGGCGTGCAGTTCCATCCGGAGAGTTTTCTGACGCCCGCCGGCTACGACCTGCTGCGGGCTTTCCTCCGGACGAGCACCGTCGCTGCATGATCGACCTCACCGACGCGATCGGGCTGGTGGAGCAGACCGCCAGTCCGCTGCCGCCACGTCGCCAGCGGCTCCTCGATGCGGCGGGCAGGCGACTTGTCGAGCCCGTGGTCGCCGACGTCGATTCGCCACCGTGGGACCGGGCGATGATGGACGGCTTCGCGATCCGCTCGATCGACGTGGCTGATCGGGCCGGCGACGTCATCGAACTCGAGGTGGTCGCCGACCTCGCGGCAGGCGACGTGACCACGCGGCCGATTCCTGCAGGCGGCTGCGCGCGAATCATGACCGGCGCCCCGATCCCACCCGGCGCCGACGCGGTGGTGCCGGTGGAGTCGGCGGTGGACGACACGGCGGCCGCGCACGCCGGCCACCGCGTGCGATTCCGGGAGCCGAGATTCCGTGTGGGGCAGCACGTTGGCATTCGCGGCGCAGCCTTTCGGGCCGGGACGCCCGTGCTTCCGGCGGGCGCGATCCTCACACCCGCCGCCATTGGCTTGGCCGCCGAAGCCGGCGCCACGCACGTGGTGGCGGTGCCGCGGCCGCGGGTGGCGATTCTCTCCACCGGCAGCGAACTGGTGCCCGTGGATGTGGTGCCAGCACACGGCCAGACGCGGAACTCGAACGGCCCGATGATCGCAGCGGCGGTCGCGGCCTGTGGCGGCGAGCCGATCCAGCTGGGTATCGCGGTCGATCGCCCCGAGGCGATCCGCGCGGCGGTGATGCAGGGCCTTGCGGCCGACGTGCTCGTGCTCTCGGGAGGCGTGTCGGCGGGCGATCTCGACCTCGTGCCAGCGATCTTCGCCGCCTGCGGCGTGGAGCGGGTGTTCCACAAGGTGCGGCTCAAGCCCGGCAAGCCGGTCTGGTGCGGCCGGCTCGACCGAGGACTCGGCCAGCCGCCGGCGGTCGTCTTCGGCCTGCCAGGCAATCCGGCGAGCAGCCTCGTCTGCTTCGAGCTCTTCGTGCGGCCGGCGATCGCGATCCTCGCCGGGCTGCCCCGCGATCGCTGGCATCTCCCGCGATGCCGCGGCGTGCTGACAGCGGCGGCGAAGGCCGCGGCGGATCGGCCTGTCTACCTGCCATGCCGCATCACGCGGGCCGGTGCACGGCTCGATGTGACGCCGCTGCCATGGACCGGCTCCTCAGACATGGTCGGCCTCGCGGTGGCCGATGGACTCGTCGCCCTGCCGGCCGGGGCGAAGGCCGAGCCCGGTACCGACGTCGAGGTGCTGGAGTTTGCGAGCGGCTCGATCGAGTAAATCGTGCAGGCGAGTTCCCGTGAGCGTCACCGCGGGCTGTGTGTGGTGCGCCGCGAGGGGCTGCCCGCGCCCCGTCGCCGGACGCTCGCTACGGCCCTCCAGAGCCTCCGCTCGCTCGATGCTGACTTCGCTCCGCCATCCATGGCTCCGCTCGTCAGCAACGCCGGCTCCTGGGGCACGGGCAGCCCCTCGCTCCGTCCACGCTTCTCGTAGCAGAGGTTGTCAACCTGAGCGTGTCCCCAGAGACGTCAGCCGAACCGCGTGCGCGGCCGCCGTCCAAGCCCAACGCCGTGAGGCGTGGGGCAAACCATCACAGGGTGCGGCGTCCAGCACGGTTCGCCCGCGGCCTCACGGCCGGCCGGCTTTCACGTGCCGTGCACTCAAATGCGAGGATCAAGTGCGAGCCGTATTCGTTCAGCCCGGCACGCTACGGTGGAAGTGCACGTGCTTCCAGCCGTTTTTCATGCGAACCCAGACCCGCGTTTCCTCGCCGCTCGACACCACCGGGCTGCCGGAGGCATCGAGCTTCTGCACCAGCCGCACGTAGCAGACCACGGCGACGTCGTCTCCGAGCATCTTCACGACCGGTGAGGCGAGCGTCGTGGTGACGTGCGACGGGCCCTGCGGCTTTCCGGCGGCCAGATCGAAATAGAATTTGTGGAAGGGCATGCCCTCGACGAGTTGCCCCTTCGCCTCGGGCTCGAAGCAGGTGATGTCGTCGGCGACGAGTTCCTGATAGGTCTTCCAGTCGGCCGCGGCGACGGCGTCGAGCAGGCGGCGGGTGACGGCGAGCACTTCCTCGGCAGGCGTGGGCATCGATAACTCCGTGCGGGGGTGTCAGGCGGGGCGGGCGACGAGGCCGAGAGAAACGAGCTTGTCGAGGCACTCGTCCCGCTCGCGGCAGCGGGCCAGATCCTTCCACGACGGATCCTGGGCGGCAAGGAAGGCGTCGTGATTCGCCGGGAATCCACGCGATCCGGCCTGGGCCACGAGCCGGCCGATCAGTTCGCGGTCGAGCCGCGTGAGCCGCATCGCCTCCACGCGGTAGTCGAGAAACGCCTCCCAGACGAGTGGGAAGAGCGGCTTCACGATGTCGTTGCCGATCGTCTCGGCATAGCGGCGAATCTCGACTTGGGCGTGCGTGTCCATCCTCAGGGCGAGGAAGTGGAGCAGGTTGTGCAGGTCGATCTTCCAGTAGGCCTCGGTGTAGGTGGAGAGCGGCAGGTCCTTGCGGGCCTGCTCGCGGGCGATGCCCGCCTCGAGCCGCTCCTCGTAGATCTTGCGGGCGAAGCTCTGCAGTTCGTGCTCGGCCTGCGTGAGTGTGCCGCCCACGTCGGCCGACATGACGCCGGAGGAACCCTGGCGATTGTTCGTCGCCTGGCTCCGCCACTCGTCGTCGCCGGTCGCCTGCATCGAGTCGATCGCAAGCGAGTAGCGGGTGGAGTATTCGTTGACGCTCGCGGTGCGATGCCGGATCCACTGCCGCCAGCAGTCCATCGGCACGCGGACCACAAACTTGATCTCCGCCATCTCGAACGGCGTGGTGTGGGCGTGCCGGAGGAGGTAACGGATCAGCTGGCGGTCGTCGCTCACCTGCCGGGTGCCTTCGCCGTAGCTCACTCGAGCGGCCTGCACCACCGACCCGTCGTCGCCCATCACGTCGACCAGGGCCACGAAGCCATCGTCGAGGACGGGAAACTTTTTCCAGCGGAGAGCTTCAACGGCCGCGGTGCGAGCGGAGGCGGTCGGGGCACCAGCGGAGGCGGTCGGTGTGTCGGGAGCGTTCATGGCCGGCGATCCTGCGGGGCGGGAGAGTCCCACAGAATGCGGCAGCACGCCGGCCCGGTCAATCGGCTCCCGGCAATCCCGGCTGTCAATCCTTCGCGAGAAGTTCCTGGAGCAGGGCCGCGAGCTTCCGGGCATCGTCCGATTGGCGGATTTGGTCGATCCGTGTCTTCGGAACCTCGAGCTTGGTAAGCGACGTGACGATGCTCGTCCAGAGCTTCTCCCGCTTCTTGCCCTCGGCCAGATAGAGGTCGGTCACTTGCTCGCCCAGCCGCTGGAGCAGGGCGGTGTCGAGGTTCGCGTAGTAGTTCTTGACGATCGACCGCTGGTACTTTGTGAGTTCCGCCATGGCGGGGGTTCCGTCGCTTGGAGGTTGCCGGGGAGACCGCTACAGTATCGGCGAAATCCCCAGGATCCATCGAGAGTTTCCCATGCCCACCATCACGTTCACGAACGAAAAGAAGGAAATCCAGGTTCCGGCCGGAGCGAATCTCCGGAAGGAAGCGATTCGGGCCGGCGTCCAACTCTATCCGGGCGTCCATCAGGTCGTGAACTGCCATGGGTTCGGCCAGTGCGGCAGCTGCCGGGTGCTCGTCACCAAGGGGATGGAAAACTGCAGCAAGCGGGGCCTGATGGAGTCGGCTCGGATGGCGGTATCGCTGGCCTACATCGGCAACGAGTCGCAGATGCGGCTGGCCTGCCAGACGAAGGTCAACGGCGACATCACCGTCACCACCAAGCCGCCGCTGAACCTCTTCGGTGAGAACTTTTTTAGTTGACCGGTCTGGGCCATCCATGGCTGCGGGCGGCAATGGCTGATCGTAGCCGCAGGTTGGCAACCTGCGGTGATGCTCTGCCGCGGTTGGAGTGCACGTGCGGGTTGACACTCTGCACCCACGACGCGGGGTCGTGAACCGATGAAAGAAGTGATCGTGATCGTGAAGCCGTTTCTCGCCGAGCGGGTGCTCGAGGCGCTGAAGTTCGCGCCGCTCGAGGCGTGCACGGTCCGCGAGGTGAAGGGCTACGGTCGCCAGAAGAGCTACCTCGACGCCTATGGCGACAGCGAATACGCGCTTGCGTTTCTGCCGAAGGTGGAGATCCAGCTCTGGGTGGAAGACGCCCGCGTTGACGAGGTCGTCAACGCGATCACCGCCGTCGCCCGCACCGGCCGCATGGGCGACGGCAAGATCTTCGTACTGCCGGCGGCGGCCGTGGACGGGTGACGGAGGGCCCCGGACTGCCCCGAGCCGCGATCTCGTCGCTCACGCGCCGTCCGTCAGCCGGCAAACCGTTGCGCACGTGCAGCAGACCGGGCCGTCCCTTCATCACTAGTCAAGTACACTTGACTAGTGGCCGATGCTGGTCAAGACTTCTTGACCAGCGGATGCCAAGAGGAAAGGAGGGCTACCTTCGTCATGCGACGAACAACCGGGACCTATCAGGTGACCAAGGGCGGCGACGAAGAGGTGCGGGCGTTTGTTCCGGTGCCGCTTCCGCCGGCCAATCCGCCGCTCGCGCTCGACGAGCCGCTGATGACGTTGCATGCCGAAGCGGTTGCCGCTGTCGGCAAGTTGAGCGTCGCCGGCGCGATGGTGCCGAGTCCGCAGTGGTTCATCTATGGGTTCGTGCGCAAAGAGGCCGTGGTCTCGTCGGAGATCGAGGGCACCCAAGCCACGCTTCAGGACGTGGTCACCTACGAGGCCACCAAGCAGGCCGAGCGGCCAGACGATGTCCGCGAAGTCTGCAACTACGTCGACGCGCTCACCTACGCGCGGGCCGAGATCGCCAAGCCCAAGGGCTTGCCGCTGAGTTCACGTCTGCTCTGCGAGGCGCACAAGCGGCTCATGCGCGGCGTGCGTGGCGCGGATAGGCAACCCGGCGAGATCCGGCGGTCGCAGAACTGGATCGGCGGCACGCGCCCGGGCAATGCCAGCTTCGTGCCCCCGCCGCCGGAGAAAGTGCCCGCGCTCATGGCGCAGCTCGACACGTGGTTGCATTCCAGTGACGCGCTGCCGCCGCTGGTGAAGGCCGGGCTGGCGCACGTGCAGTTCGAGACGATCCACCCGTTCCTCGATGGCAACGGTCGGATTGGGCGATTGCTCGTCACGCTGCTGCTCGAGCACTGGGGGCTGCTCAAGACCCCAATGCTGTACCTCAGTCTGGCGTTCAAACGCAGGCAGCAGAAGTACTACGCGCACCTCAGCGGGGTGCGCACCGCGGGTGAGTGGGAAGCGTGGACGACGTTCTATCTCGAGTGTGTGCGCGAGGCGGCGGACGACGGTGTGCGGGCCGCGGAGGCGATCTTCACGCTCGTTGGGAAAGACCGCGCCCGCCTGATCAAGCACGACACGGTGACCGTGCCCGCGGTTCGCCTGGTCGATCTCCTGCCATCGAACCCAGTCGTCACACTGCCCCTGGCCGTCGAGTTGCTCGATGTCAGCAAGCCAACAGCGATCAAAGCGATCGAGTCGCTCGAGAAGACAGGCATCCTGAAGGAGACCACCGGCAAACGCCGCGACCGCGTATACGCCTACCAGAAGTACCTCGATGTGCTCACTGGGGGCTGATGCAGCGTGCTCGGCCTGTTATCACGATACGCAGTTCATTGCGGAAGCTCCATTGGCCGGACCATCCGTTACTCCCGGAAGATGCCGGTCGCGTACCAGATTCCGTTGCTGCCGCGGCGGATGTCGTAGCCGTAGGCCGAGTGCGATCCGCTGACGCCCCGCCAGTGGCCCGACGACTGCCGCCAACTCGCCACGCAGTCCACGCAGGAATCGAGCAGGTCTTGGTTCTCCCAACTCTCGGCGCAGACCTCGGCCGCGGCGCCGCCGAGCCGCTGCGATCGCGTCTCCCAGCCGTGGTGGCCCTGCCGGCGGATCCTCGCCTGGTGGGCCGAGTGGGCTTCGGCCTCGCCGCAGAGCCCCGGATCACAGAAGCCCTCGGTGCTGCGGGGATTCTCGGGGTGAAGGCGAACCGCGAGGATCATCGACCGCTGCGTGAGCGACCCCGCCGGCAATGAGGCGAGTTCGTCGAGATGGTTGGGGGCGAAGCGGTAGTACTTCCCCGGCGTCTGCGGGAGCACCGACACGATCCGGCCCCGCCAGGCGTCGTGGGCATGATCGACGACGAACAGGCCAGCGCCGCCCCGCATCTCGACGAGGCCGCGGTCGGCTGCGAGAGTCGCCGCGGTGGCGGCATCGGGGCGGCAGAAGACCCAGGGCGTCCCACTCGCGGCAAACCGCTCCTCGAGGCCAGGGCGGTCGAGCGAACTCTCGCCGCCGTGAGACTCGACCGCCACCAGGAGCATCGCTCCCGAGGCCCGCGCGGCCTCGGAGGCAGCGGTGTAGTCGTCGATCCGCTGAACCGTCTGGATGCCGGCAGCGGGGCTGGTTCGCAGCGGCGTGGCCGCGAGCGCAGAGGTAAGAGACAGAGAGAGAAGCACAAGGGTAGCGGCGCGAAGAAACATGATCACCTCGTGGCGGGAATGGACGGAGGGAGAGCGCGGCCGGGGAGGGATGGATGGCCGCTGGGTGGGGCCACGATTGAACCACGCCAGGAGTCACAGCGGCAACCACCATGCCACCGCGGGGTCGTATTGGGCGGTTTTTTGCGGCCCGGCGGTGATCGCGAGGTTTGGTGTGGAGGCCGGCAACCCTGTCGAGATAGACTTCGGCCTCCCGAGGAAGGGGAGACCGGCCGTGCGCTGCCGTCGCTCTTCCATTCGTCCACAGGATTCTCTCCCAGGACCCCATTCGCATGTCGCTTCGCCACGTTGCCCCTCTCGCTGCCGCGTTCGCCTTCGCTCTCGTGGCGACCCCGTCAGTCGCTGCCGATCTCACCAGCCTCGGCAGCCAGCCGCTCGGCGCCGGCGAGGCCTTCCGTCCAGTGTCCGAAGGCCGCCTCGCGGCCGCCGCGTCGAAACTCCGTGAGTCGATCGGCCCCCTCGACCGGCTCCTGGCCCGCAGCGCGAGCGGTGAGAATTGGAAGAAATACCTCGACTGGTCCGCGCTCCAGCAGCAGGCGGCCTCTGGATCGCACGCCGACGTGACCACGCTCCGACGGATTTTTGGTCGGCTCGACTCCGGTGAGAACGGTTTGGAGATGCCGCAGTTCGCGGCCGTCCGCCGAGCCGTCGGGAGCTACCTGGAGGCAGCCGACACCGCCTCCAGCGCGCAGGCAGCCGATGTCTACGTTCAGCGGCTCGACAAGCTCGCCGCCGCGGTGGCCACCGCCGCCGCAACCGGCACGCCCGAACCGCTCGATCCGGTTGGGCCGCTGCTGGCCCGCCTCGAGGATTCGGGACAGGCTCCCGGGGCCGTGGCGCGGATTCGTGGCGCCGTGAGCCGCCCCAACCTGTTTCTCGAAGTCGATGAAAGCCTGCTGGCCAACGGCGTCAACCGTCCCGTGAACGATGTGTCGCCGATCAACGATACCGTGCTTGGCACGCGGGTCCGGGGCACGGGCCGCACGGACGGCCTCGTGTTCCTCGACTTCGTGCCCTCGACCGACCGGGCCACCGTCGACATCGCATTCAACGCCACCAACCACTCCGACACCAAGGGCTCACAGGGGCCCGTCACGGTTCGAACCCTGGGCACGACGAAACTCGGCGCCCGCAAGCGGATGCTGATCGACGACCAGCAGATCGTTGCCCTGCCCATCGATGCCCACGCGTCCACCGACACGCGGACTGCGGGGATCGGCGTCAACAAGAAGTTCGGCCAGCGGCTGATTCGCAAGATTGCGTCGCGGAAGATCGCCGAGATGAGGCCCCAGGTCGAGGCAATCGCCGAGGGGAAAGCCCTCGCGAAGGTCCGCGAGCAGTTCGAGAGCCAGACGGCCGACCCGATCGCCCGCGCGTCGCGCGACTATCAGGCGAAGTTTCGCAGGCCAATGATGGAGCGGGGCTGGTATCCGGAGATGCTGAATCTCTCCACCACGCAGTCGCGGCTCCAGGTGACCGCCCGCAAGTCGCTGCCCGACCAGATCGCCGCCTTCACCGCGCCCCCAGCGGTCGATCCCGATGCCGTCCTCTCGGCCCGGGTGCATGAGTCGATGGTCAACAACTCGGCTGAGATCACGCTCGGTGGCCGCACGATCACGCAGAAGTTCGTCGAAGAACAGCTGAAGAAGAACAACATGGCCGTGCCGGTCGAACTCAAGAACGACGCCGACCAGCAGCCCTGGTCGATCACCTTCGCGAAGCGGCGGCCGGTGGAACTCGACGTCGATAACAACCGCGTGAAGATGACCGTCCGCGGCACCGGCTACACCTCGGGGGAGCGGGAGTTCGACGCGATGGACGTCTGGGCGACTTACCGGATCGAGCCGGGGCACCCGGGTGTCCGTCTGGTGCGGGACGGCGACGTGCAGATCTACCCGCCGGGATTCGTGCCCGGCGGCGGCAAGAAGCTGAGCATCCAGCAGACCTCGCTGCGGGGCATCCTCCAAAAGCGGTTCAACAAAGTGTTCAAGGAGGTGGTGGATGTGGAGCCGCTCAAGCTACCGGGCGAGATGGAGAAAGCCGGCCCGCTGCCGATCGAACAACTCGACGCCCGTAAGGACGGCTGGGTGGCCGCCGGCTGGCGGAAGCCGTATCCGGTGGTCTACGGCTCGGCTCCCCGCGAGATCATCGTGTCGGAGGAGCCGTCGTTCGTGGCCGAGGGCGCGACGGTGATCGAGACCTCGTACACGCGCTGATCACGCCGCTCGGGGCTGCCCGTGCCCGTCGCCGGACGTTCGCGGATGCCATCGTGGCATCCGCTCTCTGCCTGTCCGCTGCGCTTCGGCATCCTGCCTACGCTTGCTCCCAGAGCCCGGCTCCCGGGCACGCGCAGCCCCTCGCTGAGTTGATCGTGAGGGGGAGCAGCCGGATCGGAGGCACGCGCAGAAGCCGGTGACACTTGTGGACGCCGGACGTCGACATTCCGTTGGTGCGCTGAAATCACAAGTGCCGCCGGCGCCGAGCATGTCACCGGCCGGCTGCGGCGCTTCGCGAGAGTGCCTCGGTGTGATGCACGAGCACGGTTCCAACGGCCCCTACGGCAGCAACTTCGGCTCGACCGGCTGGAAGGGGCGGACCCAGATTGAGCGGAACTGCACCGGGTTGCCGTGATCCTGAATCATGAGCGGCAAGGCATCGGCGTGCTGCTGATAGCTCGGTGGCTGGTGCCAGAACGTTTCGCCGAGGATCACGGTGTCGGAGTGGATCGCGATGCCGTTGTGAAGCACGCTCACGCGGCCCCGCTTGTCGAGACTGCCGTCGGCGGCGAATCGCGGCCGCGTAAACAGGATGTCGTAGGTCTGCCACGCGCCCGGCCTGCGGCAGGCGTTTACCGCGGGGGGCCGCTGCTTGTAGAGAGCGCCGCACTGGCCGTCGGGATAGGTGAGCGGGCCGTCGGTGCCGTCTTCGAACGAGTCGAGCACCTGGATCTCATACTTGCCCATCAGGAAGATACCGGAGTTGCCACGGCCCTGGCCCTTGCCCGACGCCGGCGAGGGCATCCGAAACTCGACGTGCACCTGACAGTCGCCGAAGGGTTGCTTGGAGACGATCCGCTCCTTGCCCACGGTGACCACGCCGTCGGTCACCGGCCAGTTCTCGCCGTTCTCCCAAGCCGTCATGTCCTTGCCGCCGAAGAGTACCACCGCGTCGGGGGGAATCGGGGCCGGCTTCTCCGGGGCCGGGCCCGGATCGACCGCCTTCGGCCGCGGCCACTCGATCGCCATCCGCCATTCGCCGCTCTCGTGCTTCGTGCCGCGAAGCTGCAGTCGCCGGAAGCGGAGCGACTCCGTGAGCCGATGGGCCTCCGCCTCGGCGTCGCCGATCGGCGGGCCCGCAGGCGTCCCAGGACGCGCGTGGCCCGCCGCCTCGCGGTAGGCATCGCTGAGCAACCGCATTCGCTGCGTCACCTCGGGCAGGAAGGGGCCCAGCTTCGTGGGCAGGTCGGCGCTCGCTGCCGCCTTCGCGTCACCGAGGCCCGCGATCACCGCCCGGCAGATCGCCCAGTGGCCCTCGTCGTTCGGGTGGATGCAGTCGGGCGTGAACGTAAACGCCGGATCAGCCGTCCTTCGTTCCTCGAGGGTCGCCCTCATCGGCCCGTGGACGTCGATCACCGACCAGCCGTCGGCCCGCCGCGCGAGCAGCCAGTTGGAGTAGGCGGTGAGCACCGCGTCGTAGTCGGTGTCGCCAGCCGGGCCGGGATTGGTGGGCTGCTTGTCATAGACGGGAGGCGTGAGGTGGATGGTCTTCACCCCGGTTTTCTCGACGGCGGTATGGAGCCGCTCGATTCCCTCCTTGAACTTCGCAAACCGTTCCTCGTCGAGCGGCTGATAGATGCCGCAGTTCATGCCGTACATCGCCAGCACGAGGTCCGGCCGCGTCACCTTGAGCACGTGATCGAGACGGTCGAAGACATCGGGCCGGGGAAATCGACCGCCCGCGTGTCCTTGTTCGGTGAGCCCCGAGACCGTCTCGCTCGAAAGGCCGACGTTGATCACGTCGGCCGTGAGGCCCTGCTCCTCCATCCACGCCACGAGGTCGGCCACCCAGCGGCCGTCCTGGGTGATC
>JBAXOU010000003.1:0-42602 GCA_037133115.1 Planctomycetota bacterium
AACTCACACGTCCCGCCGGCGCCGAGCATGTCGCCGGCCGGCTGCGGTGGCCCTCAAAACGCGAGGATCAAGTGTGACACGTATGAGCCATGCCGGACGCGAGGCGGAAACAAAGCCGCCAGGCGGCCGGACTCGGAGATATTCCGCGTTGACGCTGGAGAAACGCCACGTGGGGAGGGAAGGCAGGCGTTCCGGGAATCGCTTTTGGGACCAGGGAGACGCAAGCACGCGGTTCACGCGTTGCTCACCAGTTGGGCAATGCTGGCGGAAGTGCCATTGGCCGGGCTATCCCTCAATTCGTTCGCGGCGTGGGCTTCGGGATTGGCTTCGCGGTGAGTTCGCCGACGACCCAGTCGAGGCCCTCGAGGTTGTCGAGGAGCCGAGCCTCTGCGTCATGGCCGGTGTGGTTAAGGATCCCGATCGGGCCAGTGTAGCCGCTCTCGCAGATCGTCTTCGCGAGGGCCACGTCGAGATCGCCCTGGCCGATGACGAGAATCTTCCTCCCGGTCGATTCACCATCGGCGGTCATGCCATTGAGGTTGAGGAAGTGCAGGTGCGGCAGCATCTTCGCGAGCGATTCCTTCCATCGCGGCAGGTGGCTGTGACCGTGGTGCTGGTTGTAGACGATGCCGACGTTCGGCATGGCGAGGGCCTCGCACACCGCCACCATGTTTTCCGGCTCCCCGCCCCAGCCACCGTGGTTGTAGATGGAGACGCGGCAGCCCGCCTTCGCGGCCTGCTCGGCCACGGGCCGCAGGGCGGCGGCAGCGTGCTTCACCTTCGCCGCCTGGTCGAGCTCGGTCGGGGCATCGATCATCGTCCAAAAAGACGGCTTGAGCCCGCGCTTCTCGAGGCTTGTGAGTAGCCCGGGAAAATCCGGTGGTGTGGCCCAGAAGGCGTCGAGTGCGACGTCGTGCTTCGCAAGCGCGTCCCACTCCCGGTCGAACGTGGGGATGTGCTCCGGCCGCCAATCGTAGGCAAAGTGCTTGAAGCCGAGTTTTGCGAGCATCGCCGCGCGATCCTCAGGGCCGCGCTGCTTGGCGTCGAACGGCACGATGCACCAGGCCACGAGGTTGTCGCGGCGGAAGAGCTCCTGCGCCTTCGCGGCGACATCGATGGGCTCGTCGTCTTCCACGATGAGCAGGCCGTTCATCAGCTTCCAGTGGCCAGGGAACGTGCAGAGGAAGTGATAGCGGCCCGGCACGTCGGGTACGGTGAAGTAAATCGTCTGCCGCTTGCCGGGCTCGGTGATGTCGGCGTAGGCGACGACGTCGTCGGTCTTGGGCACGTAGTGCCGGGCCACGGCCTCGGGGTCGGCGATGAGCCCGTCGGCGAGTGTGCCGACGGCGGCGAGCATGCCGGGCTTTGCGAGCACCCAGTTGTGCGGCACGACGTCGGGATTCACGAACGTAAGGGCCATTTTTTCACCGGGCGTGGCCCGCAGTTCCGGCGTCTTGTAGGCGAGGTTCGAGGCGACCTCCATCACGACCTCGCGAGAGCCCTCCACCTTCGCCAGCCAGGGATTCTTCACCGTGGCCTTCATCATCACGACGTCGCGCAGGATCGGGAGGGCCCCGACGGGCCGCGTCACTTCCTGATAGTTCGGAATGTCACGAAACGGCTCGTCGAGCGCGTGCACGGTGGCGAACACGTCGCGTGTCGTGTCTGGGCCGACCGCCACCTGGAGATGCAGTTGGTTCACCGGCTGGAGGTCGGGTATTTCAAGAAACAGGCTCTGGCCGTCGGAGAGCACCGTGGCCGAGCGGATCGCGAGTGGATCGTGGCCCACCGTGCCGTAGTGGCTCGGTGAAAACTCGGGCGAGCCATACGCCGGGCCGTAGCGGTAGTTCCAGCACTGGGCGAAGTGGCTCGCCGCGTCGGCCGCCACGCTGCGTTCGAGCGGCGCCGAGAATCGCAGCAGCACGCCGTTGCGGTGAGCCCGAATCCCGACCGGCTGCTGCACGGTGCCGCCGACGTAGCGCACGCGCTGGAAGCAGCCATCGTCGACGCCGTAGACATGCCAGCCGTTCATGCCGCTCGCGTAGAGCTGGCCATCGGCGGGGCTGAACCGGCCGCGGTGGACGCCCGAGCGGAAGTCGCCAACAAGCGGCACGACGGCTCCCTGCGTCTGGCCGGCCACCTCGTCGCGGAGCACGAGGAAGTGCGTGCAGGCGCCAAACGAAAAGTGCACGAGCTGGCCGCCGAGCGGTCCCCAGCGGTCGCTCGATACATACGTCTGCCCGCCGCTCGAGTGGTCGAGCCCGCGTGGCACATACACCATCGGCAGGGCAGGAGGGACGCCCCGGAAATTCAGCACGGGGTTCGCGGGCGGCTGGCCCGGCTTCTGCTTCACCTCGCAGATCGCCGAGGCGTTGGCGTAGTCGCCTTCGGAGACCGGCACGGTGATTGAGCCGTCAGGCAGGAGCGCGAGGCCGTCGGGGTTGCGAAAGCCCGTGGCCACGATGTCGATCGTCTGGCCGTCGGGGCTGATCCGCAGCAGCCCCTGGTGCGAGGCGGTGAAGAAGTTGCCGGCCACGTCGCGCTCGAGGCCGCACTTGTAGTTGTGGCCGCCGGACGGCTCGAAGCGGTTGGTCACGCAGCCGTAGAAATCGGCCTCGCCATCGCCGTTGGTGTCGTCGAGCCGGGTGATCTGGTCGCCGCAGAGCACATACACGACGTCGTCTGTCACGACGAGGCCGAGGGCCTGGTTGAGGCCGGCCGCCATCCGCCGCCAACGCACGCTCTTGAGCTCCGCATCGAGGCCGGAGACCCGCCACACGTCGCCCTGGATCGTGCAGATCGCGGCGTCGCCGTTCGAGAAGAAGTCGTGCCCCCCGAAAAACATCAGGCTGCCCCATGGGTTGTCCACCGGCAGCGCGATCGTGTCGACAGCATACGGCTTGCCTGAGCCAAGGGTGCCGGTGGTGGTGAGCGTCTGCGGCCACTGGCTGGGGCCGCCTCTCCAGACTTCCGTGAGCGAATGGCTCGCGAGCGGCGCGATCTCGCGGACGAGCGCGCCATCCTTCACCCACGGTGCGTCGAGATACTGCACGCCGCCGATCACGTAGAGGAAGAGAACCCGCTTCCCATGCCGATAAAACCCTTGATACGTACGCGGCCCGGGCGGCAGTTCCGCTGCGGCGGGCGGCGGGCTGACGGGGCCGGCCGGAGTGGCCGGTGAGAGGAAGCCGTAGCGGGTTTTGTCGAACTTCAGGAAGCCGCTGGTCCACGTGGCCTCAAACTGGAGCGTATCGGGGTTGAAGCAGGCGGCGAGTTCGCCCGAGTCGCCGAGCCGCACATTCACAGCCCGCGGGATCGTCCGCTCGTCGAGCTTCAGTGGCCAGGCCTGCACGGTGCCCTGGTCGCAGGTGTCGCGGCGGGTGTCGTCCCACGTGGACCAGGGGATGCTGCCCCAGTGGCCATGCGTGCCGCCGTCGAGGCCGGGATACGCGGGGAGCAGGATCGGCATCGGATTGCGGTCGCGAAACTGCATGGCCTGCTTCGTGTAGGCGTCATAGATGCGGTGCTCGTTGACCCACAGGCCACGGTTCGGCCAATCGGCGGGCACAAGCGGTTCCCGCGGAACGTCGAACGTGCCCGGGCGGTGGGAGAGCGACTCGAGGCCCGGCGTGCGGCCGAGTTCGAGGAGATAGCGAACCAGGTCTCGCCGCTGCTCCGCCGGGAGCGACGTGAACACGTTGGCCGGCATGAGGGAGCCGACCTCGGTCCGCTCCTCGATCTCGCCGGGCGGCACACTGTGGCTCTTGCCCGTGGCGTCCACGACGACCACGGCCGCCGGCGTCTCCTCCTTGACGATGCCCTGAAGCACGCGGCCGTCGGCCAGCGTGAAGGCATAGGCCCGATACTCGGGCTTCACGGCCCGCGCGGGCCAATAGACGCTCTCGACGATCTCCTCGGGCGAAAGGCACTTGGCGATCGTGGTGAGTTCGGGGCCCACCGCGCCGCCCTCACCGGCCACCTTGTGGCACGCCGTGCAGCCGGTCGTGGCCACGCTGAACACGCCGGCCCCACGCCGGGCGTCACCCTGCGCCCGCGCGTCGGCAAGGGCCTCTTGGACGAATGCGGCGTTCCACTCGGGCGGATCGTGCTGCCCGCCGGCAGCGCTCGCAGCCGCGCATGCGGCCAGCGTGATCACGACGACCCGTAGTCTGATGGAAATGACCCGCGACATAGTGAAAAGATAGTCACCGCCGCGGAGCCCGGCTTGCCGAGGGGCGGCAGAGGATGGAACCAGACCGGCGTGCACGAGACGGGAGGCGTGGGATAATCTCCGAAACGCCCAACCGGCCCTCGGAGATTCTCTCATGGAGTCCTCCCGCCATCTACAACCACTCGATCCAGTGCCAGCGGGCGTCGCCGGCGTCACCACCTGCTCGTCAGCCGCGATTCCCCTTTCTTCGAAACCGATCACCGGAGCATGCCATGCCTCTCGTCGATATCTCCCACCCGCTGGTCCACGGGCAGCAGAACTTCCCGACCGACCCGAAGCTCTCGATCGTACCGCACGGCACCACTGCCACGCTCCGCTACAACATTTCGCAGGTGTCGATGTCGACCCATCAGGGCACGCACCTCGATGCGATGTACCACTTTGTCGATGACGGCAAAACGCTCGATCAAATGCCGCTCGACTGGTTCTACGGGCCGGCTACGGTGCTGCGTATCCCGAAGGCCCCACGGGAGGAGATCACACCCGACGACTTCCGGCGTCATGAGAGCTTACTCGTGCCGGGGGCCAAGATCATCTACGAGACCGGCTGGCATAGGCAGTTCGGCGCTGAAAACTTCTTCAGCGATTTCCCGTCGCTCACGCAGGATGCCGCCCGCTACCTCGTCTCCCGCGGCATCCGCATGCTCGGCATGGACACGCCCACCCCTAGTCGCGACTGGTACGAGGTGCACCATATCCTGCTGGCGAAGGATGCGGAGATCGTCGTCGTGGAGTCGCTGGCCCATCTCGACCGGGTGCCCGACGCCATCACCTTCATCGGCTTCCCGCTCAACTTCGCCGGCCGCGATGGCTCTCCGATCCGGGCCGTGGCGATCGTGTGAGCGGTCACGCGCGGCAGACGCCGCGTGAAGTCAGCCAGTCACGCATCTCGCTGAGCCGCGCGAACCTCGAGCCGGGCGGACCGCAGGCAGGGCTTGTTCCGCGACGGGATCAGCAGGAGCGTGGCGTGGTGGCCACCGTGGGGCTCACTCGTCCGCAAGCGATGCGAAATCTTCGGTGGTCATGCCCGCAGCGCGAATCAGACTACGGAGCGTTCCCTTCGCAAGTTCCTTGTGGTCAGGAACGGAGAGCGTCGCAGGCTGGCCATCCTTCACGAGGATGACGTGGCTGCCGCGTTGGCGATCGATCGTCCAGCCTGCCCTTTCGAAGACCTTGACCGCCTCGCCTCCGCTCAGCATGGGAAGCCGAGCCATCAGATCGTGACCTCGACCTGCTGCGTTTCAACGGTGAGCGGCATGCCCCGCTCCGCACGAGTCTCTAGGCAGGCAGCAATCGCCTCGCGGACGTTCTTGATTGCTTCATCGCGAGACTCGCCCTGCGACACACAGCCTGGGATGCTGGGGCATTCCGCGACCCACATGCGGTCCTCGTCCTGCGCGAGTGTGATGAGAAACTTCATGAGGATAACACCAAAGAGCCAGACAAATCCCACTATTCAAAGGATAGGTCGGCCAATGGCACTTCGGCAAGCGTTGGCCGAGTGGGGCGGGTCATGAGGAGCTCGCGGGCCGTCCGCACTCTGGCATGGAATGCCGTCAGAGGCTGTGGATGTCGATCACGGGCAGTTCGTCGGGCGGACGTTCGAGCGGTTCGCCGAGGTGTGTCAGGGGCTCACTGCACGCAGACGAAGCCATCCTGGCCTTCATCTACTTACGAACCTCCGGTTCGACGAAGGCCGGCTCCTGCCGGCCTTCTCCTCGAAGTCGCATGTCGCCACCGCACCCCGGGCCGACCCAGTTGGCCGCCTTGTGTCGGGGGAACACGTAGCGGACTTGAGCGATGCGGCCATCTTCACCGCGCCTCACGGAGAGCCGTTCCATCGCGAAGGGCGGCCGGGCGCAAGACCCACACGCTGTCCGTGCCCCAGCCGCACCACACCCAGGGGATCACCCGCTGCTTTGTGGGCGCCGTGCCGTGGGCATCAATGGCTGCCCGATCAGCGAGGAAGACGGAGAGCCATTCCTCCGGCCTCGCACCGGGATACCCGCCCGGGTCGCCATCGATCGTGACGTATGCATCGGCTGAATTGACGATTTTCATCATGGCCCGACGGTGTGCGAAATAGGCGGCGGCTTCAGCCGGGTCGTCGAGGCGGACATGCTTCCACACAGGATAGGGGTTGCGTTCTTTCCACGGCTTCGCGGCGATCGACTGCGGCGGCGTGAGGTTCGGAGTCTGCACGAGCCAGAATTCGAGGCCGGCCGCATGGGCGTCGTCGATCGTGCGGCGGTAGTCCACCAGCGCCTTCGCGCGACGGACTGCCGGAGCGGTCGCATGCACGGGCTCCGTGGCGTGCGGGTCACCAGCCGTGACGGCATGGAATGGAGCGACCCGGTCGCTGGTCTCGAGGGTGAGCACATCGACAACATCTTCATCCTTAACGAAGGCAATCCGTCCCGCGGTCCTTGGCGTGGACCGCGACCGCGCCCCGGAGCTCCCGCGGGGCCCGCGCGAACCGCGCTTGAAATGCCGCGTTGAAGCGGGTGAGGCTGCCGAAGCCGCTCGCGAAGGCGATGTCGGCGATGGGGCGGGTCGTGTTGGCGACGAGTTGGTGGGCGTGGGCGAGCCGCGCGTCGGTTACGAAGGCGACGGTCACGGCTCGGAAGGCTGTTGCGATGCGAAGCAAAAGCCCCGCTTCCACGACACGTCGCGGATTGCCTGGGCCAAACTGATGGTGCTGGGGCCGTTCGGAAGCCGGTCGGAGGCGTTGAGGGCGGAAAGGGGGTGGCTGGTGTTCGGGGCAAACGCAGAAACGGCGTACCAGGCTCTGAAAAAACCTTACTGCAGACCCTGGAAACCAGCACGCCGGCGGCCAATCAGACCCTCTGGCTGTCGGGCGTCTTTCCTGCCCCTTTCCCCTTTTCCAGGAGATCCCCGCAATGAGCGACCGTCACCTGTTCACCGCCGTTGCCCAGATGACCTGCACCCACGCCCGTCGCTTTTTCGTTGCTATCGCTTCAGGGCCAGCACCAGCACACCGGCACCGACCATGAGGATCCCCAGCCACTCCCGCACGGATGGCCGCTCATGGAGGAACAGCACTGCAAACACGGCAACCAGAACGAGGCTGAGCTTGTCGACCGGGGCCACCTTCGATGCTTCACCCACCTTCAGGGCCCGGAAGTAGCAGACCCACGACGCCCCGGTGGCAAGCCCCGAAAGCACCAGGAACAAAAGCGTTTTCGGGGGCAGCGTCATCGGGTTCGTCCACTTCCCGGTCGCGAATACAAAGGCGGCCAGCACCACCGTGATGACGCCGGTCCGCACGAGGGTCGCCAGATCGGAATCGATCCCCGTGAGGCCGACCTTCGCGAAGATGGCCGTCATGGCTGCAAACACGGCCGAAAGCAACGCCCAGAAAAACCACGTCGCACCGGTCTCCATGCGCTCGGTCTCCTCGCTCCGTGTTTGCCCCGTGTAATCCGGTGCCGTTGGCCGTGATGCCGCCAGCATATCGCGGGCGCGAACGGTGACGCTGAAATCTCTGCCACCAGCCACGCAGCGATCCAGCCACCACGCCACTCCCAACAGGAACCTACTCCCCATGCTCAAGCTCCATGCGGGTATTTCCAAGAAAGTCGGCCTGCCCGGCTTCTCTAGCGCGTCGGCCAGCTGCACCATCGAGGCGGAACTCGATTCCGGCCTGCTCAACGACACCGAGGGCTTCCGGCTCGTCGTCCAGCGGACCTACCAGTCGTGCGAGCAGGCCGCGCAGGATCAGATCGCGAGGCTGACCGTCCAGGAAATCCCGGCGCCCAGGACCGCTGATCACGCTCAGGACATCTCGGCACAGCCCCACTACACGATCGGCCCGCAGACGCGCAGCCAGGGCCTTCCCGCGCGGGCGCCGGCCAGTCGCCGCACCTCGTGGCCCCCGCCGAGGTGGTCGAGCACGAGGTCGGGAGGCAGGTTGAATTGCAGGGCGAATCCGGTGGTGCAGCCCTGTTCCGTCCAGCAGTGCGGCAGGTGGCTGCCGACGAGGACGCAGTCAATGTTGGCGAACGCCTGCACGTGATCTCCCACGTAGCGGATCAGCCGCATCGGCAAACCCGACGAAATCGCCGTCGCCGCCCTGTTCCTCTGCAGCGACGAGGCGAGCTTTATCACCGGCAGCGCCTACCCCGTCGACGGCGGCACACTCTTCCTGCGTTAAACAAGGTCACCAAAGCCGTCTTCATTCGGTTCTCATTCGAGCACTCAGCCCGGAATGCCCTGCAGCGCGTCGAGTTGTCTGCCGGCGGCATCGACCTCCGCCTGCTTCGCGGTCACGACCGCACGCTTCTCCACGCTCGCCTGCACCGCGTCGGCCAACGCCTTGGCGGCCGCCGCCAACTCGGCGTCGACCACCGGCAGCGCTGCGGTCAGGGCGGTAAGGTCGGCCTTGTGCTTGTCGCCGGCCGCCCGCATGTCGACGATCGCCTTCTCCCAGGCCGCCTTCTCGGCTATCAAGGCGGCGAGCCCATCCTGCTCCTGCTTGAGCTGTACCCGCTTGGCATCGAGCGCGGCGCCGACGCCCGCCCGCGCCTGTTTGAGGGTGGCGTCGTCGGGCGCGGCTGCCAGGCCCGTGTCGAGGCTCTTCGTCGATTCGTCGATCGCCGCGATCGCCTGCAGCGATTTTTCGATGGCCCCCTGGGCAACGATGAGTTCACCGCCGCGCTTCTCGATCTGGCCGGTGAGCACCTGCGTTGCCTGCTCCCCCTGCGCGATGGCCGCCGTCAGGGAGGCGATCTGCTTCAGCATGCCGTCCTTCTTCGCGACGACGACCTGCTGCGCCTGCTCGTCGGCCTGCCGCCTGGCCTCCGTCTGGGCCAGGTCCGCCTCCGCCTGCCCGAGCACCTGCTCGCGTTCGGCGAGCACCGTGGCGAGGCCGACGTAGTTCGACTGAAACACCACCTCGGCGAGCCAGTGGGCGTGGGCCGCGGCGGCCTGGTCGAGTTGGGCCTTGAGCGCATCGGCCAGGGCGGCCGCCTGCTGGTGCTTCGTCGTGGCGGCGGCGACCGTGGCATCGGTCTGTGCCAACTTCTGCCCGGCCACATCGGCGACGATCTTGGCCTGGTCGCGCGGTCCGGTGGCTGCCACGACCTGCTGTTCCGCCAACGTGATTGCCGCGGCACGGTTGTCGAGTTCCGCCTTCTGGGGCTCGCGGCGTCCTTGCGCTTCGGCCTGCTTCGCCTGGGCGGCGACCAGGGCCTGATTCGCCGCCTCCTTGGCAATGGCGTCCTCTCCGGCGGCCCCGACGGCGGCCGTCGCTGCCTGCACCTCCGCGGCCGCGGCCGCGATCTGCTGGTCGATCGCCGGCAGCGCCGCGGCGGCCTCGGCGTGCGACTGCTTCACGGCCGCGACCGCGGCGGTGGCGGCATCGACCTGCTTCTGGGTTTCTGCGAGCGGGCCGTCGGCGGCCGTCTTGGCTGCGAGGGCGGCCGCACGCTCCTGGCTGGCCGCTGCCATCTCGGTGGCCGCGGCCGCGACGGCCTGCGTGCCCTCGGCGAGTTTTGCCTGCCGGGCGGCCACCTCGCGATCGGCGGCTCCTGCGCGGTCGGCCAGCGAGATCGGATTGGGATCGAGCGTGCCGACGCGGGCGCCATCCGCCGCATTCCACACCCGGATCTCACCGGTCCAGTCGCCGACCAGGAGCCGATTTGTCTCATCGCAGAAGGACGCGGCGAGGCCGACATCGGCACAGGCCTCGAAGGCCCGCTCCTGCGTGCCGTCGGGCGTCCAGAGCTTGGGCGTCTTGTCGCGGCCCACCGACACGAGCCTGCCGTCGCGGGCAAATTCCACCGCCGCCGCACCGCCGCCGTGCGCTGCCCAGGCCTTCACCTGGCTGCCATTCTCCAGTTCCCAGAGCCGGATCTGGCCGTCCTCGCAACTCGTGGCGACCATGTTCGAGTCGGACCGCCAGGCGATGCCGGTGACGCTCGCCGGATGAGACTGCAGCGTGAGGAAATCGCGGCCGCTCGTCGCTTCCCAGATGACGACGCCACCGGCACGGTCGCCCGTCGCCAGGAGCGCGCCATCGGGGCTGTAGGCAGCCGCGGTGATCCAGTCGGTGTGTTTGGTGAGATCGTGCAGTTTCTGCCCAGTCTCGAGTGAATACACGCGCACGGCCCGCTGCGGGCCGCCGAACGCCACGAGCCGCTGGTCGGGGCTCATGTCGGCGGCGAGAACGACGTCGAGTTCGTCACCGAGCGTGCGAATTCGCCGACCGCTCTTCACGCTCCAGATGGCGACCCGACCGCTTGCGGCGCCGACGCCACCGCCGGCAAGCACGATTCCACCGCCAGCGCTGAACTTGACGACATGCGGCCGACCCTCGGGAAACGGGAGTACCCCGGCCAACTGCAGCGAGTCGGTGCGGTAGAGCAGCACCTGTTTCTGTCCGCAAACGGCGGCCAGCGGCGCCCACGGGCTCGTCGCGATCGACGCACAGACGTCGAGGCGCGGGGTGCGGATCACGGGCTCGAGCGGGAGGCGCGCGGGCAGCGGCGGCGCCGCGGGGCGGGCCGTTGCCGGCGCGGTCATCGCGATCTCAACCCTCTTCACCGGCACCGCGGCAACGCTGCCCTTGTTCTCGAGCACGCCGCCATCGATCCAGGCGCGAAGTGCCTGCCGCTCAGGCTCGGGGATCGGCGGCGCGTCGGGGGGCATCACCGGCTCGTCGTCGTGGTTGACGACACGGAAGAGGTGGCTGCGGTTGGCGTCGCCCGGCACGATCACCTCGCCCGACCCGCCGCCGGCCATGATCCCCGCGTAGCTGGTGACGTCGAGGCCGGCCGTCTTCTTGTCGGCGTTGTGGCAGGAGCCGCAGCGCTGCCGGAGCACCGGCAGCGCGTTGTCGACGAACGTCACCCTCTCCTCAGCGCGGAGCGGGCCGCCGGCCACCGCAGCGGCACACGCTGCGGCCAAGGTGAGGCGGTGAAGGCAGGCTGGGCGACGCTTCATGATCAGTGGTTGAAAACGAACTCTCGCGAGTTGAGGATCGCCCAGAAGCTGTCCTCCAGATTCCGCTGGATGGCTGCCGGATCCTGGGCGGCGGGATCCTGCAGGATCTCGAGGAGCGCCGTGCGCTCCTTCTCGGTGGGCATGCGCGTGAGCGTGCGCAGGTAGACCTCCTCGACGATCTGCTCGGCAGAGCGATTCTCGTCGAGCATCCGCTTGACCACGCCGCCGGAAGCGATCTTTTCCTGCACGGTGTCGCCGTTGAGCAGGTGCAGGGCCTGCGAGAGATTCGGCTCCATCTTCACCTCGCAGGAGCAGGCCGTGCCCCGCGTGGCGCGGCCGAAGGTGGTGAGGAAGTAGCTGCTCGTGTTGCCATCGGCGATCTGCACCGCGCGGGCCCCGAGCGGCAGGCCCTGGAACTTGTTTTGCGTGGCCGTGGCGGCAGTGACCACGTCGAGGAGCACCTCGGAGCGGATCCGCCGCAGCCGGGCCTTCGAGAAATTTCGGTCGTCGTCGGCGTTGGTTTCGTTGGCCTGCGTCGAACGCTGATAGGCATTCGACGTGCAGATCTCGCGGACAAGTTGCTTGAAGTCGTACTTCGACTCCACGAACCGTGTGGCGAGGACGTCAAGCAACGCCTTGTTCACGGGCGGATTGCTCACCCGCACGTCGTCCACTTCGTCGACGATGCCGGAGCCGAAGAAGTGAGCCCAGACGATGTTGACGAGGTTGCGGCCGAAGTATTCGTTCGCCGGCGAGGCGAGCCAGTCGGCCAGCACTTCGCGGCGGTCGCGGCCCTGCGTGTCGGGCACGGCACCGCCGAGGAACTTCGGCGGCACGACGCGGCCGCCCACGGGATGCTTGACGTCGCCATTGCCGGAGTTGAAGACGATCGTCTCACGGGGATCCTCGCCGCGCTTGCGGCCGATCTGGGCGAAGAAGTTGGCGAAGCCGTAGTAGTCATCCATCGTCCAGCGGTCGAAGGGATGGTTGTGGCACTGGGCGCACTGGATCCGCATCCCCATGAACACCTGCGCTACGTTCTCGGCCGTCTTGAGCGTGTCGCGCTCGTGCTGGAAGTAGTTCGTGGCCGGCTCCGTGAACGTGCCCCCCTTGGCGGAGAGCAGCTCGCGGACGAGCTGGTCGATCGGCGTGTTGGCCTCGATACGCTCCTGGAGCCAGTTGTAGTAGAGGAGCATCGCCTTGTAGCTGACCTCGTTGGGCACCGTGCGGATCATCATCAGTTCCGACCATTTCATCACCCAGAGGTCGACGAACTCCTTCCGCACGAGGAGCTGGTCGACGAGCGCAGCCCGCTTCTGGGGGTCGGCGCTCGCCATGAATGAGCGGTATTCATCGGAGGTGGGGAGCACACCGCAGATGTCGAGGCTCGCCCGGCGGAGAAACTCCTCGTCGGTGCAGATGGCCGACGGGTTGATCCGCAGTTTCTGCAGCTTGGCGTGGATGAGCTCGTCGATCACGTTGGCCGCGGGCGGGTTCGTCCACTGGAAGGCAAGGCCCTTGGGCAGCGTGATGAAGTGGGAACCGACCGTGTGGGTCTCGAACCGGGCCATCACGAACGCCTCGCCGCGGTTGCCGGCGGTGACGAGGCCGGTGGCGTCGACCTTGGCCGCATTGTCGTTGTTCGTGAGAAACACGGCGAGCGACGTCACGTCGCGCTCGCTGCCATCGGCATACTTCGCCCGCACGGAGAGCTGCTGGGTCGCGCCCGCGCCGTCGAGCACGCCTTCGGGTGGTTCGAGCACCACGGCGACGACGGCCGGCACGGGGCCGGGATCATTTTTCGCGCCGGTGTCGAGCCAGCGCTTGAGCGTGTTGTAGTACTCGTCTCCGGGCTTGATCCGGGCGCCGCCCCCATGCGGCACGGCATTGGTCGCCTTCGTGAGCAGAAAGCTCTCGGCAGTGAGGGCGAGGTTGATGCGCCGGCCGCTGATCTCGCGCGTGATCCTCTGGTAATCGGCCTCAGGATCGAACCCGAAGAGCGAGAGCCGAAAGCCGTCCTTGCCGCGGGCGGCGCCGTGGCAGCTGCCCGTGTTGCAGCCACTCCGCATGAGGATCGGCATCACGTCGAGCCGGAAGCTCGGGCCAGGGTCCTCGGACGCAGGCGCAACGCGGTGGCCGAGCAGCGCGAGGAGGATCGCGACGGTAACGAGCGACTGCTGCGGAAAGCGGTGTTGCAAAGGTTTCATGGTGTTGCCGCCCAACCCTACTTCGTGCCACCGGCCTGCTGGCGGAGTTTTTCCAGCCGCGTCAGCGGCTTGGCCGCGGGCGGCGCTGGCGGAGGCGGTGCCGCGGCCTCGGCCGGAGTCGCGGGGGCGGCCGGAGCAGGCTGGGCGATCTGCAGTTCGGTGGCGCCGCCCGACATCCGCGTCTGCGCGCCGTTGACGGGCGTCAGCAACTCCACGAACACCGACTTGTGGTTGCCCGCCGGGCTCTTGGCGGTCGTGGCCACCTCAAACACGATATCCTTCGTGTCTTTCGTGAATTTGAGTTCCGGAGCGGTCGCTTCCGGCGGCAGGCCGTGGAGCCGCGCGATCGCCTCGCCTTCGAACGGCCTCACCTGTGCGAGCGTGCAGGCGATCTGGGCCGGTTGGCCCTGCTCGCAAGAGGCCCGCGCGAGCGTCGCCGTGGTGAACGGCTCGGCCACTTCGAGCGGCGTCAGTTGGGACGCCACCCACGCCGTGCCGCCCACGTCGGCTGCGGCGATGCAATAGACCTGCCAGGCGCCCACCGCCGCCTTGCCGTCGGCGTTGATCTGGTAGATACCCTCCCACGCGTCGGCCGGAATCGTGATCGACGGTGCCGCGCCGACTCCGGGCGGACGAAACGGCAACTCAACCGTGACGGGCTGCGTGAATCCCGCTCCGCGCCGCACGATCACCTTCAGATCGAGCACGCCATTTTTCAGGAGCGGGGCCTGCGGGGGGGCGATCTCGACATGAAACGGCACCGCGTCGATCACCGCCACGGCAAGCTTCTCGGCGTGGCCGCTGTAATGGACGGCGTTGTTCGGGTCGCCGAGCACGAAGTCGGCTTCGTTCTCAAAGTGTCCGCGGACCCCCGCCTTGCCCTCGGGATCCTGCTCCGTGACCTGCTTCGCCTCGAACGTGATCATTTTTCCGGCGAGCGGCGCGTCGGCAGCCGCCTCGAAGACGACGGGCACCTGCGTCTGCCCGGCCCTCATCACGGGCGCCGTCATCGAGAGTCCGGCGGGCAACTGGCCCCCGTCGAGCACGAGGTCGCCGTCGAAGTTTTTGCGCGCCGCGTTCACGAGCACGGCGTAGCGGTTGCCACGCGGCACGAACACGGTCTGTCGCGTCTGCGAATAGCGGTCGATGCGGGGGATCGAGAGGGAAAGGGCCGGCTGCGCCGGCTCGAACTCGATGCGATAGGTGAAGTCGGGCTGGCCGCGGCCAAGATGATCCTTGACTTGCAGGATGTAGTCGCCGTCCTCCGGGGCGTCGAACGTGTAGACCGAGTCGGGGCCCTGCGCGTCGTCGTTGCCGCCTACGTTCTTGCCGTCGGCGTTCAGGACGTGGATCACCGAATCGAGCCCCGAGCGCAGGCCGCGGGCATGGCACTTCACCTGGAACGACTGCCCCTTCTTCGCCCCAAACCGGAAGTGGTCGAAGTCGCCGGGGTGGCCGATGGTGCCGTTGAACGCGAGCGCTGCGTCGCCGGGGGTGGCCGTCTTGATCTCGTCGTTGGGCTCCTGCTCGAGCGTGTTGCCATAGCCCGAAATCCGAAACGGTAGCGCCGAGGGGCAGATGCCGCCGTCGTCGGTGGCGAACAGCGGGTGGACGCCGCCGACCGGCCCGGGGGGCACGTCGATCTCGCGCTCGAATGGGCCGGCCGCATCACCGAGAAACACGACTTTCAGCTTCTCCCCGGCCTTGCCGCCGGCCGGAGAGACGGCGGTGGGCCGCGGAAACGTGCCGATGTGCAGCCGATACCGCGATTCCTTGTCGCCCGCGTACGACGCCTCCCGAATCTGCACGACATAGCGGCCGTCCGCGGGTGCGACCAGCGAGAGGATGCCGTCCTGGAGCGTGGCGGGCGAGTCATCGGCGGCCGCGAGTTGAAACCGTTTCGCATCGACGATCGCGATGAAGGGATCGAAGCGATGGCTACCCAGCCGCAGGCCTTCGGCCTCGACCGACAGCCGCTGCCCCTGCTTGAGCTCGACGGCGAAGCTGTCGAGGTCTTCGGTTTCGGCGATCCCGTGCACCGTCGTGTTGAGCGGCACCGCCTGCGCCTGCTCCAGCGAGCCGTTCGGCTCGACTTCATCCGTGATCGGAAGTGCACCGACCCAAAACGAGCGATATTCGGTGATCCCTGACTTCGCCCGCACGTGCACGAGTTGCTCGCCGAGCGGGCATCCTTCGGGCACATGCACGACGGCCTTGAACGAGTTGGCATCGACCGGTGTCAGCGATTTCACGGCGAGGCCATCCGCCGAGTGGAAGAGGATCTCCTCCGCGTCGCCGAGCCGGGCACCGGTGAACGTGAACTCGCGATCACCGCCGCGCTGGACCCCGCGGGGCAGGATGAGGGAGAGTTGTGGAAACGAGGCGGCCGCGGGGAGAGCCTGCAGCGCCGCCCCGACGAACGCTCCGAGCGTCAACCATCGCAGGCGTCGTGAAGTCATCGGATGCTCCGGCATGCCGGGGGCGGGGAGAGCGGCTGGTCAGGTGATCAACGGCCCGCACACCTTCCCGCCGTCGACGATCTCGACGGGGCGGGCTCCCGGGGACATCAACTCCTTACGGGCGTCGATCCCGAGCCGGTCGTAGATCGTCGTGGCCCAGTCCTCGACGGAGAGCGGATTGTCCTCGGGCTCGCTGGCCGTCGCGTTGCTCGAGCCATGCACGATGCCGGCCTTGATGCCGCCGCCCGCCATCACGATCGAAAACACCTTCGGCCAATGGTCACGGCCCGCGGTCGGATTAATCTTCGGCGTGCGGCCAAATTCGGTGCCCACGCAGACGAGCGTCGAGGCGAGCAGGCCGCGGCGGTCGAGGTCGCGGACGAGCGTGGCGAACCCCTGGTCGAAGGGGGCCGCGTTGGTGCGCATGTTTGCCTCGATGGCGTCGTGGTGGTCCCAACTGCCGTAGGTGAGCGTGACGAACCGCACGCCCGACTCGACGAGCCGCCGCGCGAGCAGCATCCGCATGCCGGCGGGATTGCGACCGTATTCATCCTTGATGGCGTCGGGTTCCTTCGCCATGTCGAACGCTTCCTGCGCCTTGGCGGAACTGATCAGTCCGTAGGCCCGCTGATAGAAGGTGTCGAGGGCGTCGAGCGAGTCGCCCTTCTCCTTCTGCCGAAAGTGGTCGTTAACGACGTCGAGCATCCGCCGCCGCTTGTCAAACCGGGCCACGTCGATGCCAGCCGGCAGGTTGAGGTCGCGGACCTGAAACTTGGGATCGGCCGGATCGGCGCCGAGGCTGAATCCGGAGTAGGCACTCGACAGGTAGCCCGAGCCCGCGAACTCGTTGGGGACGCTCGGGATGCAGACGTAGGCGGGTAGATTTTCGCGCGGTCCGAATTCGTGAGAGATCACAGAGCCGATGCTCGGATATTGAAGCGCCGGGCTCGGCCGATAGCCCGTGAACATGTTGTGCGTGCCGCGCTCGTGGGCCGCCTCGCCGTGGGTCATCGAGCGGCAGATCGCGAGTTTGTCGGCGATCTTGGCCGTGTGCGGGAGCAGTTCACCAAATCGTACGCCGGGCAAAACCGTGTCGATGCTGCCCAGGGGGCCGCGGTATTCGACCGGCGCGTAGGGCTTGGGGTCGAACGTTTCCTGGTGGGCGTAGCCGCCGGGCAGGTAGATGTAGATGACCGACTTGGCGACGCCTTCCTTGGCCGGTTGGCCGGCATCGGCCCGGGCTGCCTCCATCCGAAAGAAGTCGCCGAGCGTGAGGCCCAAGCCACCAAGGGCGCCGACGGTCAGAAAGCCGCGGCGATCCACACCGTTCGAGAAGCGTGCCATCGGTCTTTTTCTCCGGAACACCCGAGACCACGGCTGATTATACGTTCCACCTCATATTTCATCGGGTTTTGACGACGTTTGGCTGCAACGCAGCAATCGCGCCAGCGACGTAAGTCGTGACAAGGAAATAGTTTAAGGGCAGCACGGGTGGGGGTCTACCGTCGAAGGGTATGAGGGTTCTCGGCGTGGGGTCACGGCTCCGCGACGACGTAGACCAGCCGTCCCTGCGTGTCCCCGGCCTCGAAGACGAGGGTCTCCCCTTCGCGGCGCGACGCGACCGCGGTGCCGCGGCTGCCAGGCTTGGGCCCTTCCGTCCACAGCGCCGCCCTTGGCGGCAGCCCCACGGCGGGCACGCGGACCGTGCCCGCGCCCTGCGCCAGGATCAGGAACAGCGCGCCTCCCTCGACCATGCGATCCCCAGGCACCGGCCCGAAGGCGAGTTGCGCGAGCGGCTGGTCGGCCAGGCGGGTCTCGACGCCGTCGATCGTGATGCCGGCGGTGTTGCGCCCCGCGAAAGACTCGAGCATTCCGTCGGCGGCAGTGCGGAAGCTGACGGTGCCGTCGCCGGCATAGGTCACGCGACGGCCATTCACGCGGAAGTCGGCGAGTTCGAGCCGCTCGCTCGGCGGAGGCACGCGGGCGAGATAGGCCTGGTCTTCCGCTGCGTTGCGGGCAAACCCGCCGGGCCAGTCTTCGAGCACGTTGCGCAGGTGCGGCGCGATCGAGATCGCACCGTTGGGAAAGCGGCAGGCCAGGTGGGGCCCGGTGCGGGAGAGATGTTCCGTCTGGTCGTTGTGGTCCGGGAAGGCGTTGGTGGGTGAGTAGGCCCCGAGGGACCGCAACACGTGGAACCAGGTTGCGACATCCTGCCCCAGGCTCGCCGACTGATCATCGCGCGGCCGCATGCCCAGGGCGAGCGTCTGGCCGCCACCGGGGTGCGTGCGGTGCACGCCCACCACGTCGTTCAAGAGCCGCGCCGCCACGGCGCTCTCCGCCCGCGGCACGAGCGGGTGCACGCGGTCCACGAGGAAATGCGTGAGCACGGCCTGCGGCAGGACGTTTCCAAGCACGCCCTCGAAGGCAACCGTTTTTCCGGGCGCGACGAGGCCACCATCGATCCGGGGGTTGAAGTCGGCCCCCATGAGATCCTGCCACGGGCCTCGGGCATCGCCCCCCTCCCAGGTGCGCAAGGGCGGCGGCCCCGACCACACCACCCTCCCGCCCTGCGCGACGAGTTCCCGCATCATCGCCAGGAGCCGTTCGCTGGGAAACGGCTCGAAGAGCGCAGCCAGCGTGGTGAACTTCCGCCCGGCGAGGTGGATCGCCCCGTCGCGCACTTCGCCGAGTGCCGCGAGCTTCTCCTGCGTGATCAGGTTGGCGTAGCCGTATTGCGTCATCCAACTGCCAAACCGCTCCTCACTGGCGACGAGATTCAGCGGGTAGAGCATCAGCACATCGACGTCACGGTGCTGCATGTTCTGCACGAGGCCATGCACGGTGGAGTTGCCCACGCCGTAGGCGTCGGCCACGGCCTGGCGTCGGCGGTGAAGTTCCCCGGGCATGCCCCAGTGCGCGGCGTAGGCGTAGGGCAATTCGTTGATGACCCCGAGGCTGCAGGCGAGCGCAAGGCCATAGTAGTTGCGATCGAGCCAGCCTCCCTCGGCGTGGTCGTTGCCGTTGCCCGTGAGGTAGTCGCCCCATTTAAAATAGTCGGAGCAGGCGGAGGCGGCCTGCTGCACCGTGTTCGACCAGACAAAGTTCGACGTGTATTCGTAGTGGTGCCGCTGGGGGGGCTCGCCAAGCGTGTCCCAGCGGTCGATGGTGGGGCTCTGCGCCCAGGTGGCATGGGCCCGGGCCTCGAGCCGGTGCCCGACGCGGGCCTCCGCGTGGTGCTTCGCTTCAGTGAACAGGTCGACCACGGTGTCTTGCAGCAGCCGGTAGTAGCGGGCGCGGAAGAGCGCCGTGTCGGCCACGGCCTCCGGCGTTTCCCCCCACACGTGTCCCGCGCCGGCCGTCGCCCCCAGATCGCCGACGAAGTCTTCCTGGCCGTAGGTGAAATAGACGAGCCACTTCGCGAAGTCGCGATACTGCTCGCCGTAGAGCTCCGCGAAGCGTGCGCCGAGCGCAGGCGTCACGTAGCGCACCGCGAACTCGCCGTGGTCGTGGTGGAAGAAGTAATGCCAGTCCTGCTGGATGTGCATCTCGTCGCTGTAGAGCCCGTGCAGTTTCACGCCTGCGTCGACGTAGCGGTCCACGAGGCCCGTCAGGAAGGGCAGCGCCTGCGGGCTGAAATAGTCGAGCTCCGGCGTGCGGTATTGCTGCACCACCAGCACACGGTTGAACCCCGCAAGGTCGGCCCGGCCGCGGCCGTGCACCCGCACCCGCACGGCCTCGAACGTGCCGGCTTTGTGGACAAGCCCTTCGAACACCTCGGCCTCCGCCGTCTCGGTGATCTCGACGATCTCATTTGGATCGACGACCTTGTGCGGGGTGCCACGCAACTTGCGCTCGCGGAAGGCGAAGACGCGGATCCCGGCATCCTCGAGCGCGACCGGCCCCTTATTATTGGTCCAGCGGCGCTGCCGCCACAGGGCCACGCTGTAGGCACCGCTCGTCGTGTCACGAAGGCCCTTGCGGTAGTGCATCCACTGCCCAGACTCGCCCGTGGCCGTGCGAAAGCCGGGGCCGATCTCCAGGGGGCTCAAGAGGCTCAGTTCGAGGCCGATCCCATACTCCGCGGCGAAGCGGCTGATCGTGCCGATGCGCTCGATGGCGGCGTCGGTGTCGGGCAGGTAGGCCCGGGGCGCGGCCTCGGTCGGCTGGCGATATTGGCTGAAGAAGTGGTCGTGGGCGAGGATCACCGTGCGGAATCCCGCGGCCCGCGAGCGCTCGCAGAGTTGCCGAAGAGACTCCACGCAAGGCTCGCCCGTCAGGCTGAGATTCACCGGCTTGTCCGGATCGGTGAGATCGTCGAGTTGCTGATCGTTGACGAGCACGAGGTTGGGCTTGCCCAGCTGGAACGCCCACGGGCCGGGGTAGGCGATGAGTTCGCCGGCGTAGCGGAGTTCGGGCACCGGCGCGGCCTGCGCGACGATCGCGGTGGCAGCGAGCACAAGCGCCATCAGCGCGCGAAACACTCCGGATGAGGGACACGGCATCGCTGAGGCTCCGGTGACTGGCAGCGTGGATGGGTCGCGGGGCGGGAACGCCGCTTCGATGCTATCCGGCCGCGATGGAAAAAGGGGAGGCAGCTCATTGATCCACATGAGCGGCCTCCCCTTTTTGGTTGATCCGCACGGCTCCGCCTCGCTCGGCCGTGACGTCGATCACGAGGTCGTGCACGTGAATTCCCGTGATCGTGAGCGAGGGCCAGGCCTCGGGCAGCCGAGGGTTGATCTCGAAGCCCTCGGGCGTGGGCCGGAACCCCAGAAACCCGTAGAGCATCACCTGCGGCACGAGCACGCTCTCTAAAAACTCCTGATCGAGACCGAGGCCGCCGGACGGGCCCCCTCCCTGCAGCGTGCCGCGGCCGGGCGTCGCGTAGTAGGGGCGGTAACCGCCCTCGGCCTGCACGTCGCGAAACCAGGCGAGGATCTCCTGGAGCCGTCGCCAGGCGTCGTCGGGACCGTTCACGTCGAGACGCGCCATGATGTCGTAGTAACTGAAGCCAAGCACGGCGCCGCCGTCCTGCACCTGGCCACCCCAGGGGATCGATTCCGGCCGGCTCCAAGCCCACACATAGGTCTCGACGTTGCGCCGCGTTGTGGCCCGAGGGCCGAACCGCCAGTGGTAGATGTCGGCGCCGCGCGAGGTGTCGCCCTCGACCTCCCGCTTGCCGTCGAGCCAGTCGAGGATGCTTCGGGCTTGCTCGGGCGCGGCGAGGCCGGCGTCGATCGCCTCGAGGTTCAGCATCGTGAAGCCGTAGTCGTAAGCTTTGTCTTCGCTGTCGATCCAACCGACGAAGCGGCCCGTCGCCGGGCTCCAAAATCGGAGCTGGAACTCCGCGCGGACGGCATCGGCGAGCGCCGTCAGCTCGTCGGCCGAAAACGGGCCGCCGTCGGCGGGAATGCCCCAGGCCGGGTGGGCGGCGATGGCACGCTCGAGGTCGGCCATCCGCAGCAGGGCGGTGTGCAGATAAATCGTGGCGTAGGCGTCGTGACCACCGAACGGGAGGAGATCCCAGTAGTTGTTGCCGACGCCGAGGCCGAGGCGCGGCTTTGCGCCTCCCTCGGGCAGCAGCTCGAGCCCGCTGCGGCCGTCATGGCCGACCCACCGCACCCACACGTGTTTCTGCTCGCGGACCGCGAACTCGTTCAGCGTGAAATGGAGTGCCTTCCGCATGCGGCCGATGGTCTGACGGAGGAAGGGGAGGTCGGCCGTCCAGTTGAAGCAATCGCTGCAGGCCCGGATGAAGAGCGAACCGGTGATCGGATGCCGCGTGTCGATCGCCGTGATCAGCGACTTGAGGTCGATTTCGGCGCCGGCGGCGTG
The DNA here is from genome assembly GCA_037133115.1 of Planctomycetota bacterium. GTDB lineage: Bacteria > Planctomycetota > Planctomycetia > Pirellulales > UBA1268 > QWPN01. The sequence continues at coordinate 21,696 of JBAXOU010000003.1, forward strand.
GTCGATCACGATCCGATAGTGGGTGAGGATCCCGGCGTATGCAGGCTGGCGGTAGAGTGGCACATTGGCGTAGCGCACGCCGTCTTCGGACGCGAGCCGGGGAAACTCGACCCGCCGCTCGGGCAACCACGCAGCCTCGCCTTCCATGAGCCACGACACGGCCGGACGCGACTCTGCCGGTAGACCGCGGGCGGCCCATTCGATCCTCGCGAAGGGAGCGACGATCGTGCCGCAGCGGAAGGGGGGCGTGGTGATCGTGACGACGTCGCCCGTGGCCTTGAGCATGAGGCCGCGGATGGGATCGATCCCCGCCACCGTCGCCCCGTCGATCTCCCAGCCGTCGGTGGAGGCGAGGGGCTCGAGGTTGAACATCTGCATCGCGAACACTTCGTCGTGCTTCGAAAAATGGAAGCCCGTGCCGCCGGACTGCTGCCAGGTGGGAAACGGCCAGCCGTCACTGTGGCCGAGGCCGCGAAGCTGCTGCATCGCCACGTAGCCTTCGGCATCGATCGGGCGGGCGAGCAGCGCGGCGGCATACCGCTGGCGCGGCCCCGGCCCGGTCCACAGGGTCGAATGCGGCAGCATGCCGTCCCAGAGCGTGCAGTTGCTGAAAGCCGGCGGCGCGTGGAGGGCGTGCAACAACTCGAGCGACTTCATCGCCTGCTCGTGGCCCGGCACGATGAACCGCGGCAGGTCGTCGGCGGTCGCGACGCCCGCGGTCAGCATCAGGCAGGCGGCGAGGCACACCGCCTGCCGTTGGGGGAACATGGTGCGCGTCATGGTGGGAATGCAGTGGGTTCGGGCACGAGCACGATGTCGTGGATCTCCGCGCCGTTTTGGATCGTGAGGGAAAGACCGGACTGGTCGGGGTGCCGATAGCGATCGCCCCCGGCTCGTCGGCGGGGAGTGCGCCGCCGATCGGCCTGTCCAGCGACACAAGCGGGCTCGCCGCTCGACCTCCGGCTCCACGGTCAGCGGCGACACTCCTGGGGCGCGCGACTCATGGGCCGGCCGGCCCGTCGTCGCGCGGCCGGATCACCACCTTGCCGAGGCGGCCGTTGAACGCGAACGGCATTCGGTCGACGTACTCCTCGACGACAGGCGTCCCGGTGTCCCGCCCCACGTCGAAGGTCTCGTCGAGCGAGATTCGCAGCGGGATCGTCTTCTCGATCCGTCCCGCGGCGACCTGCTTCCCGTCGACCGACAGCGTGCCGGTGCCGGCCTTGCCCATTCCCGGCCCCTCGTAGGCGAAGTCGAAGACGATGGTGTGCTTGCCGGGAGGAAGCCTTTCCGCGGAGGCCACGCGGTACTTGTGCTGCTTCTGGTTGGAGTACGCATGGACGAACTCCGGCTTGCCGTCGATGACGAGGAGTCCCCAGCCGCCGAAGCGCCCGCCCTGCGTGACAAGAACCCCCTCCGCGCCGCCCGGGGGAATCTCGACCTCGGCGGAGACGGCATAGGACCGGTTCTTGAGATCCGGCGCTGAACCCTCGGGCACGCGGAACGTGCCGGGATAGTAGGTGAACGTGTCCCGGCCCCGAGTCAGGCTCGGGCGGATACGGACATCGGCCCGCTCGGCGAACGTCGAGTCGAGGGGAAACACGTCGTACTTGCGGGCCTCGACGTCGAACAACGCCTTGAGCTCCGCCAGCTTCTCCGGGTGTTTCGCGGCCAGGTTGTCGGCCTGCGAAAAGTCGTCGGCCACGTGGTACAGCTCCCACTCGAAATCCTCCGGGTGGGTGACGAGGCCGGGAGGCGCCCAGGGAAGCTTCTTCGGGGCGGTGTTAGCGAGCCAGCCGTCGTGGTAGATGCCGCGGTTGGCGATCAGCTCGAAATACTGCGTGGTGTGCCGCTCCGGAACGCGGGGATCGGCGAAGGAGTAGACCATGCTGGTGCCCTCGATCGGCGTCTGCGCCACGCCGTTGATGATGGTCGGTTCCGCGACGCCGGCCGCCTCGAGGATGGTGGGGGCGATGTCGATCACGTGGCAGAACTGCGGGCGGATCCCGCCGGCCTGCTGCATCCTGGACGGCCAGGAAATGACCAGCCCGTTCCGCGTGCCACCGAAGTGGGAGGCCACCTGCTTCGTCCACTGGAACGGCGCGCACATGGCGTGCGCCCAGCCGACGGGATAGTGGTTGTAGGTCAGGGGCCCGCCGATCTCGTCCATCATCGAAAGGACGTACTCCTCGGTCTCCTGCACGCCGTTGGCGGCCACACCCACCTCGTTCAGCACCCCCTGCAGGGTTCCCTCGGCGCTGGCGCCGTTGTCCCCCTGGATGTAGATGATCAGCGTGTTGTCGAGTTCTCCCGTGTCGGCGACCGCGTCGATGACGCGGGCGATGTTGGAGTCGCAGTAGGCGAGGCAGGCGGCGTAGCTCTCCATCATCCGGGCATAAAGCTTCCGCTGGTTGGCCGTGAGCGAATCCCAGGCGGGGATTTCCTTCGGTCGCGGCGTGAGCTTCGTGCCGGGTGGCACCACGCCCAGCTGGATCTGCCTGGCGAGCGTCTCCTCGCGGACCTTGTCCCACCCCTGGTCGAACGTGCCCTTGAACCTGGCGATCCAGTCCTTCGGCGCGTGGTGCGGCGCGTGGCACAGGCCGGGCGTGTAGTAGGCGAAGAAGGGCTTGTTCGGGGCGAGCGAATGCTGCTCGCGGATCCAGGCCACCGCCCTGTCGGCCAGATCGGCATCGAGGTGGTAGTCCTGGGCGTCGTGCGGCGGCTCGACCGGCTTCGTGCCGTCGAAGATCGCCGGGTGCCACTGGTCGGTATCACCGCCGAGAAAGCCGTAGAAGTGCTCGAAGCCGAGCCCGGTCGGCCAGAGGTCGAAGGGCCCGGCCTGGCTGGAATGCCAGTCGGGCACGTTGTGGTTCTTGCCGAACCAGGCGGTGTTCCAGCCGTTCTGCTTGAGGATCTCCCCGACGGTGCCGCACTTCTTCGACATCAGCGTGTTGTAGCCCGGATAGCCCGTCCCCATTTCCGTGATGGCGCCGGTGCCGCAGGTGTGATGGTTGCGGCCGGTGATCAGCGCCGCCCGCGTGGGCGAACAGAGGGCCGTGGTGTGGAAGCGGTTGTACCGCAGGCCCCGCTTCGCGAGGGCATCGAAGGCCGGCGTGGGGATTGGCCCGCCAAACGTGGACGACGCGCCGAATCCCACGTCGTCGGTCATGATCAGGAGCACGTTCGGCGCCGCCTGCGGCGCGGCGAACTCTCGGGGGAAGTCGGGCGTGGACTCCGCGGTCGTGCGGCCGATCGTGCCGTTGAACGGCGGCTCCGGACGCGGCAGGACCGTTCCGGCCGGCGCCGATGCCTGCTGCCCGTGGCACGGGCTGCACAACGGCACCGAGCCAACGAGGCAGACGGCGACTATGACGATCGATCCTGCATGCCGCGCGGTCATGACGAGCTTTCCTCCAGGGTCTGGTTCACGAGTCTGACAAGATAGCCGATCCGGCGATCCACGGCAGCGCGCGGGCGATCCAGGACCGAGCCGCTCATCAGTTCAACAATCGTTGCGGAAGTGCCATTGGCCGGGCTATCCTCCAAGCCACGAGGGCAATAGTCATACGATCTTCGCTGCGGATGCATGAGTAATAGACTTCTTGCGATGTGCCTGGTGCTCGTACTTCTCCTCCCCGCCCTGGTCGGGGCGGGCGAGGAATCGCCGGCTGAGGGCGTGGGATACGAGCCGCCCACGTACCCACCCCGCCTCAAGCGGAGTGAGAGTTTTCTCGGCATCCATTTCGACTTTCACGCCGGCCCCGACTGCCAAGAGGTGGGCAAGCGCACCACGCGGGAGAGCATCGAGCGGCTGCTCGATGCCGTGCGGCCCGACTACGTGCAGATCGACTGCAAGGGGCATTCGGGCTTCTCCAGCTATCCCACCCGGGTGGGTACCCCCGCACCGGGGTTCGTCGGCGATCCGCTGCGGATCTGGCGGGAGGTCACCGCCGAGAAGGGCGTCGGCCTCTTCATGCATTACTCGGGTGTCTGGGACGGCCAGGCCGTGGCCCAGCATCCAGAGTGGGCTCGCGTCAACGAGAAGGGGGAACGCGACGGCCGCCTTACCTCCGTCTTCGGCCCGTACGTGGACCAGCTCCTGATCCCGCAGATGAAGGAGTTGGCGGACGCATACGACGTCGATGGCGTCTGGGTCGACGGCGAGTGTTGGGCCGTCGATCGCGACTACGCCGAGCCCGTCCTGAAGGCCTTCCAGGAGCAGACCGGGATCCAGTCGGTTCCCCGCTCGCGAGCAGATCCCGGCTGGTACGAGTTCTCCGAGTTCTGCCGCGAGGGATTCCGCCGCTACCTGCGCCGCTACGTCGACGAGGTGCATCGCCACGACAGCGGCTTTCAGATCGCCAGCAACTGGGCCTTCAGTTCGATGATGCCCGAGAAGGTGTCCATCGACGTAGACTTCATCTCCGGAGACTATACGCCGACCAATAGTCTCAATAGCGCCCGCATCGAAGGCCGCTGCATGGCCCTGCAGGGAAAGCCCTGGGATCTCATGGCCTGGAGCTTCAGCCACCTCGACGGCCTCTTCAGCACCAAGACCGCCCAGCAACTCGAGCAGGAAGCGGCGGTCGTGATGGCACTGGGCGGCGGCTTCCAGGCCTATTTCCCGCAGCGTCGCGACGGCTCCGTGCGCGAGTGGCAGTTCCCCATCATGGCCGAGGTGGCCCGCTTCTGCCGCGAGCGGCAGCCCTTCTGCCACCGGGCCGCACCCATCCCACAGATCGGCCTGATCTATTCCACGGGAGCGTTCTATCGCACGAATCAGATGCTCTTCGCCACCTGGGGCGGCGAGCTCGTGCCCCTGCAGGGCCTGCTCCAGTCGCTGCTCGACAGCCAGCACGTGGTGGATGTCGTGAGCGAGCATCACCTCACCGAGGGCATAAATCGCTATCCGCTCCTCGTCTATCCGGAGTGGGAGACGATCGAGCCCGCCTTCAAGCAGACGCTCGTGGACTATGTGAGGCAGGGAGGATCACTCCTGGTCGTCGGCCCGCGGGCCGCCGCCCTGTTTCAGGAGGAACTGGACGTGAACCTTGAGGGAACTCCGGCCGTGCAGGTGAACGGTCTGGAGTTCGGCGGACACGTGGCCGGCATCCAGTCACTCTTTCAGAAGGCGACCCTGGGCTCTCGCGCGAAGCCCTTCGGCAACGTGCGCCGCGAGAACGAGGCGGACGGCCCGGCGGAGGTCGCGGCCTCGATCACGAGGCTCGGCGAGGGATCCATTGCCGCGATCTATCTGAGCCTCGGCGAGCGCTATGCCAACTCGACGACCACCGTCAGCCGTGACTTCCTCCACGCCCTCGTGCGCGAGATGTTTCCCGCGCCCATGGTGGAGGTGGAGGGATCCCACCATATCGACGTGACGGCGACGCGGCTGGGTGAGCGACTGCTCATCAGCCTGGTGAACACAGCCGGCCCGCATGGCAACGCGAAGGTGAACGTGCACGATGACATTCCCCCCGTCGGGCCCCTGAACGTGTCGATTCGCTGCCCGCGGCCCGCCTCCGTGCTGCTCCAGCCCGACGGCCGGACGCTCGCATACGAATATCGCGACGACCGGTTGCAGGTCACAGTGCCCCGTGTCGCGATCCATGACATCATCGAAATTCAGCCGACCGTTCCGCCGCAGTGACAGGCTGCAGAGGGCATAAATAGTGCGGCTCAGGGAGACGGGGCTCATGCAGAATAGATTCCGTGCTGGCTGGATTCCATGGTTGGCGATCCTGATGGTCGGCCTTGCCGCCCAATCCGCGTTTGCAGTCGATACGACTCGAGGCGACGTGGACGCCCTCACCGTGATCGGAAACAAGCTCCGGGAAGATCGCGGCGGGGTGCCGGGCGGACAGTCCCAGCTGAAGCACAACGTCGCCGGGCAGGTCATGCCGGAGCCGGTCGTCGCCCCATCATCCCCTCCACCGCCCACTGCCAGCCCTGCGGCCACGTTCTCGTTCGCGCCCAACCAGATGGCCGGCTGCCCGTGGTACCGGCCTAGTGATCAAGATCGCGTCATCAATGGCCACCTCGACGAGTCATTCGGTCAACGCGAGCGGTGGCCGATCCTGCTGCGGAATCTCAAGGCGCACCATGGCGCATTCGGCATTCCAGCGGCGGAGATCGGCCACCTGAAGGACTCCGGCGGACTGCTGGCCCTCCTCCGGTCCGAGGGCATTCCAGTCAGCGTTGAACTACCCGCCTTCACGCAGCCCTTTGACGGCTCGCAGCTCGCCCGGGCCGAAATCCACGGCGAGGCCGTCGATGGAGGGAACATCTTCTCCAGCATCTTTCGCATCGACGCTCCAACCGATCGGCCGAATCCATTTGGGGCAGGCTGGTTTATCACGGGCGACGGTACGCCGTTTATTCCCGACGAGATTGTGTTTGATGAACGCATTCCCAATCTCCTTCCGGAATTCGATGCGGCCCTGCTGGCACAGACTCCGGGGACGTGGGAAGAACGCAAGCAGGCCGCACGCAAACTCCACCCGTTCATGGCCGTGCGCCAGCCGTACGACCGCCTGCTCGGGAGTCTGATGGAAGACTACGTCAAGTACCTCGAGGTGGCCCGCGCCCACTGGGGCGAGCGGATGCCGGCTGTCAGCCTGCACTGGAATGTGAATCCCGCCTGGGAGTGGCGCGATGAGAAGGGCTTGGATGCCATTCATGCCGCCGATCCAGCCTGGTGCCAGACGCCGGAGGAGTTCCATCGCATCGTGTTCACGTCGCCCCAGTACAACTCGGTACGGTATCTCGACCAGCTCCTCGACGTGCTCAACACTGCCGGCTTCAAGCCCCGCACGGTCTTCATGGACGTGGATTGGACCTACAGCCTGCCCTACGTCACGGAACTTTTGCACCGCCACAACTCGTCCCTGGCCGCCCGCGGCGTGCAGATGGGTATCAACGTGGTGGAAGCCGGCCTCGGCGAGCAGGAGGAACTGTTCTACGACGGCCACACCCTGCAGCGGCGCGTCGACCCCGACACCCCGCCAAATGTGCTCTACGAGAACACCATCGTCGCGATCATGGCGTATCTCGTAGGCAGCGGCATCTACGAGCCTGGTATGCAGATCCGCGCGGGCAGCTGGTCGCGCCGCCCGGCGGAGACGGGTGCCGCAGTCAACGAAGCCTCCGAGGGCTCTTTGGCCAACGCTGCCAACCGGATCGTTGTCCTGCTGAAACCATGACGTGAACCCCGCGATCCGACTCCTTCACCGGTTCCTTCACCGCCGTTCGCAGCGGCGGCGGGGCGGATTGCCCGAATCCGTTCACGGCACGGACCATCCAGGCGGATTTCCAGTTCACGAGTCCGGGCGACATGGTGAGCGCCCACAGTTTCGTCGTGCTCGGGTCGCCGGAGGAGATCGAGCGTGCCAGCCGGGCCATCGTGACCTTCGCCCGGTCCGAAAACAGTCCTTTCGTGACCTCGTCGCGTTGACCGAACGCCGCCGAAAACCTATCCTTTCCTAGGGTTACAGGGTGATCCCAGGGGGGTCGCGGAGGAACGCAAAGGTCCGGGCGCAGACCTCGTTAATCACATGATTCAAACAGCACCGTCATCCTTTTGCAGACGCGCAGCCTCTTGCATGGTCGCCAAAACTTTCCGCGAGACACCGCATGAAATGGCAAAGCCGCCTCGGTCAACGCGTGGTTTTACGCTTGTTGAATTGCTGGTGGTGATCGCCATCATCGCCACGCTCATCGGCCTCCTGCTGCCGGCAGTCCAGGCGGCACGGGAGGCGGCGCGGCGGGCGAAGTGTCTGTCAAACATCAAGCAGTTGGGGCTGGGGCTTCAGACGTATCACGATGCCCAGAAGCGGTTTCCGCCTGGATACCAGGGCATGCTGGGCAACTGTGGTAACGCGGGCAACAGCATTTCCAACAAATGGAAGGATGCAGGCTGGGGCTGGTCGGTATTTCTGCTGCCCCATATCGAGGAACAGTCGCTATCGGATGGCCTGACAGTCAACTCCGGCAGCAGCCAGGTGGTCTGCGGGAGTCCGACGGGAGCGCAAGCCGCTCTGGCCAAAGCGAACGGTCGCGACCAGGTGGCCCTCCAGCAGACTGTGGTGCAGGTATTCGTATGTCCCAGTGCGGGAGACAGTAGCCTGAATTTCGGCCAGGACTTTCCGAGCAGCGGCAAGTACGCCAAAACCAACTACAAAGCCGTCGCCGGTTCCGACGGCAACTTCGATGGGGTAGGCGAGGGCACCCTGACTCTTCCCGACGGATCCAGCGCGACGGTGCTTACGCTAGGCCTCTTTCGCCGCGTTCCCCTCGAGAGGAGCGGTTCGTGGGGGGCAGCAGATTCCTGGGCGTATGTGCGATCGAAGGACGTGACAGACGGGCTCTCGAAGACGCTGACCTTTGGGGAGGTTTTCAGCAACGTCAGTTTCGCGGTGGGGCTGCCGAAGATCGATCCGAATTTCGGCAGCAATGCCGCGTATCGGGGGGGTGTCTGGGTGGGCGCGATCTCGAGTGAGTTGGCGGCCGGCTTGACGGTCGGCATCCTCCAGCCAAACGCAACCAGCACCAACGGCACGCTCTTTGGGAATAACAAGTATCCGTTCGCGAGCAAGCATCCGGGCGGGGTGCTGTTCGGCCTGGCCGATGGCAGTTGCCGATTCATCAGTCAAAATGCCGACGTCACGACGCTCGCGGGAATGGCGAATATCAGCGACGGGCAGACGGTGGCGGTCGAATGACGGTCTCGTCTACCCACAGGCGGATCGCGAAGCTGTTCGCGATCGCCGCCATGCTCGTGATTGCCGGGTGCTCGTCGCGACCGGCCGACGAGCCTCCGCTCGGCAGGGTTCGCGGGAAGGTCACGATGGACGGGAAGCCGCTCGCCGGCGTCGACGTCGCCTTTCTTCCGGAAAAGGGCCGGCCTTCCATGGCCACGACCGATGCAACTGGCCACTACGACCTGTGGTACATCAACAGAACCATGGGAGCCAAGGTGGGCCCTCACAAGGTCTTCGTCAGGCCGACGGAAATGTCCCCAGAGGAGGCTGCCGCCAATGGTTCGAGAGGTGGGGCTCCAGTGGCGCCGCCGCCCAGGATTCCGGCGAAATACAACAAGCGATCCACGCTGACGGCCGAGGTGAAGCCGGGCCGCAATACGTTTGATTTCCCGCTCGAGTCGAAGTGAGCCGCCAGGCCCGCGGGCCGGGCAAGCCAGGCAGGACGGACTGGGAGGCGGGTAGGGCGACAGACTTGCCGGGAACAATTGGAAACGATTTGTGGGAATCGGCCGCGCTGCGTGATCCCTGTCGAGTCTAGGATTCACGGTATGAGCAGGGGCACCCGTCAGAGGCCTACACAACTATGGTGGGGCGTTGCCTGTGTGACGCTCCTTGGGGCACGTGCTGTTCCCGTCACCGGGGCTGAGGCCGAGGGATCAAGGGCTGATACCCAGGCTTCCGCGTTTCGCGACCGTGTGGCGACGCTGCTCGCGGCAAAGTGTGGAGCATGCCACGGGCCGGAGGGGGCCGAGAGTGGATTTCGCATCGACGACCGGGACAAGGCGATCGCCGGGGGCGACTCTGGTTCAACGGGCATCGTGCCCGGCAAGCCGGAGGAGAGCGAACTCTTCGTCCGCATCTCGACCGCCGACAAGGAATCGCGGATGCCGGCCGACGGCGAGCCGCTCCCCGCCGACGAGCAGGCGCTCTTGAAGGAGTGGATCGCGGCCGGAGCCGTCTGGCCGGATGACATGCAGACGCTCGCCGACCTGATCCCGAAAGACGGGCCCAAGCCGCAGAAGGGGCCCAAGCTTCAGAAGGGGCACAAGCATTGGGCGTTTCAGCCGCTCGTGCAGCCGCCTGTGCCTACCGCTTCGCCGGGCACCACCCCGATCGACGCCTTTCTCGCCGAAAAACTCGCCGCCGCCGGCCTCGCCATGAATCCCGAGGCCGACCCGCGCACGCTCATCCGCCGGGTGTCGTTCGACCTCACGGGCCTGCCGCCTTCGCTCGAGGAGATTGCCGCGTTCGAGGATGCCTGCCGCGCCGCCGGCAGCGTCGATGGCCCCTATGGCGACCTCGTCGACCGGCTGCTCGCGTCGCCACACTACGGCGAACGCTGGGCCCGCCACTGGCTCGACGTCGTGCGTTTCGCCGAGAGCCACGGCTTCGAGGTGAACACGGCCCGGCCCAACGCCTGGCCGTATCGCGACTGGGTGATCGAATCGCTCAATGCCGACAAGCCATACGACTCCTTTCTGAAGGAGCAACTCTACGGCGACCAGTTGGGCGCTGACGCCGCCACGGGCTTCATCGTGGGCGGGCCGAAGGACGAGGTCAGCTCGCCCGATCCGGTGCTCACGGCCAACCAGCGGGCCGACGAACTGCACGACATGGTGGGCACCACGGGCTCGGCCCTGCTCGGCCTCACCGTCGGCTGCGCCCGCTGCCATGACCACAAGTTTGATCCCATTCCGCAGCTGGACTATTACGCGATGAAAGCCGTCTTCGAGGGCGTGAAGCACGGCGATCGCGATGTCCTGCCGCCCGACAATGACGAGCGTGTGAAGCACGTCACGGCACTGCAGTCCGAACTCGCGCTGCTCCGGCGGCGGATGGCGGAACTGCAGCCGGCGGCCCGCCTGCGCCGCACGATCGTGATCGACGACCTCACCAAGGATCAGACAGCCAAACTCGTCGAGCCGAAGGGCGTCGCCGACCACGCCGGCGGCACGGATCGCGGCCATGTCGCCGAGCCGGGCGACATCCGCTCACTGCCCAACCTTGGCAAACAATATCACTGGTGGTCCGCCACGCCCGGCGAGGCCGTCTTCGCCTACGTACCGCAAGCCGCGGGGGTGTTTCGGATCTGGCTCTCGTGGGGCGCGGGCTGGCACTCCCACGCCCGCGATGCCCGCTACGTGCTCGACGCCGACGGCGACCCAGCGACAACCGCCGACCAGAAGGAGATCGCCGTGGTTGACCAGCGGCCCTTCGCGGACGGCACCGGCGACCCGCCGCCGGATCAGGCGCTCTGGAGCGGCTTCCGCGACGCGGGCGTGCATCCGCTCACCGAGCAGACGCGGCTGCTCGTGATGGACGGCGCGGCCCCCGCAGCGGTCACGGCCGACGTCGTGATCTTCGAGGAGCAGGCGTCGGCCGACGATTCCGGCGGCCGCGTGGCCCACCTGCGCAGCCGGGTGACCGCCGGCGAGAACGTCGATGCCTTCGCACCGACGCGGGCGAAGTTCGTGCGGTTTCGGGTGCTGGAGACCACATCCGCGGAGCCGTGCATTGACGAACTGGAAGTGCTCTCGGTGGACGGTCGCAACGTGGCCCGCGGCGCGACCCCGTCGTCGTCGGGCGACTACGCCCAGGGCGACCTGCACAAGCTCCCACACATCAACGACGGCGTGTACGGCAACAAGCGGTCGTGGATTTCAAACCAGATCGGTGGCGGCTGGGTGCAGCTGGAACTGCCCGAGGTGGAGGAGATCAGCCGTGTCGTCTGGAGCCGCGACCGCAGCCCCAAGCCCGAGTACACCGATCGGCTGGCGACGAAGTATGAAATCGCCGTGTCGCTCGACGGCACGCAGTGGACACCGGTCGCCGCCCACGTCGATCGCCTGCCGCCCGACTACGTGCACGCCGACTCCATCGGCCCGATCACGTCCACCGCCGAGCTGTCGCCCAACGAAATCACGGAGTTCGATACGCTCACGGAAAACGCTGCCGTGCTCACGAAGCGGCTCGAGGCCCTTGCCGTGCTGCCCAAGGCCTACGCGGGCCAGTTTGTCACACCCGGGAAGACCCACCGGTTCTTCCGCGGCGATCCGCTGGCGCCGCGCGAGGAGGTTGCCCCGGGCGGCCTGACGGGATTCGGCGCGACCTGGCAACTGCCTGCCGACGCCCCGGAGAACGACCGCCGCCGGGCGCTCGCCGACTGGATCGCCTCGCCGACAAACCCGCTCACGCCCCGCGTGATCGTGAACCGGCTCTGGCACCACCACTTCGGCACTGGCATCGTCGACACGCCGAGTGACTTGGGCGTGAACGGCGGGCCGCCGAGCCATCCAGAGCTCCTCGACTGGCTGGCGAGCGAACTCGTCGACCCCGCACATCCCGCCAACCGCTGGCGGCTGAAGGCGATCCATCGGCTGATCGTCACGAGCCAGGCCTACCGGCAGACGAGCACGGCCCGCCCCGACGCCCTCGCCGCCGACTCGGGCTCGCGGCTCCTCTGGCGGTATCCGCCGCGGCGGCTCGAGGCCGAACCGCTCCGCGACGCGATCCTCGCCGTGAGCGGCAGCCTCAACAAGAAGATGGGCGGGCCGGGCTTCGACCTCTTCGAGCCCAACACGAACTATGTGAAGGTCTACACCACGAAGACGACGTTCACCGACGAGGACTTCCGCAGGATGGTGTATCAGTCGAAGCCCCGGGCCGAGCTCGACAGTTTCTTCGGCGCCTTCGACTGCCCCGATGCGGGCCAGGCGCAGCCCAAGCGCACGGTGAGCACGACGCCGCTGCAGGCGCTCAACATGCTCAACGGCGACTTCCTGCTCGATCAGGCCAGCCGGCTCGCGAAGCGCGTGGAGCGCGAGGCGGGGAGCGACCCCGGCTTGCAGGTGGCCCGCGCGATCGAACTCGCTTTCGGCCGCCAGGCCAGTGACCGGGAACTCGCCGCCGGCCGCGACCTCGTGGCCACCCACGGCCTGCCGATCCTGTGCCGCAGCCTCTACAACGCCAGCGAATTCCTCACCATCTACTGAGGCTTCCATGCGCCACGCACTCTCTCATGCCGGCCGCCGGATGCTCGATCGCCGGGCGTTCCTCCAGTGGGGCGGCACCGGTCTGTGTGGCATCGCGCTCACAGCCCTGCTCCACGAGCAGCGGCTCCTCGCCGGCGAGCCGCCGATCCGGCCGGCGATCGACCCGGCCCAGCCGTTTGCCCCGCGGGCACCGCATTTCCCGGCGAAGGCGAAGAACGTGCTCATGATCTTCTGCTCGGGCGCGCTCTCACACGTCGACACGTTCGACTACAAGCCCGAGCTCATCCGGCTCCACGACACGCCGATGCCGACGGCAAGCGGCGAGAAACTGATCACGTTTCAGGGGGAGCAGGGCAACCTCATCAAGCCGCTCTGGGAGTTCAAGCCGCGGGGCGAGAGCGGCACGATGACGAGCGACCTCCTGCCGCACCTCGGCGAACTCGCCGACGAGATGTGCTTCATTCACTCGATGACGGCCAAGAGCAACACGCACGGGCCGGCCGAGAGCCAGATGTCGACCGGCTTCACGCTCGACGGCTTCCCGAGCATCGGCGCCTGGACGACCTACGCCCTCGGCAGCGAATGCCGCGACCTGCCGGCCTTCGTCGCGATTCCCGATCCCCGCGGCGTGCCGCAGAACGGCCCGCGGCACTGGCAGAGCGCGTTCCTGCCGGCCGTGTTCCAAGGCACGAGCTTCAACGCCGACAGGCCGATTCCGAATCTTGTGAGGCCCGCCTCCATCCCGGAAAGCGCTGACATCGCCACCCGCGACTTCCTCCGGATGCTCAACGAGGACCACCTCGCCCGGCATCCGGGCGACACCGACCTCGCGGCCCGGATCAGCGCCTACGAACTGGCCGCCAAGATGCAGCTCTCGGCAGCGACGGTGGCCGACCTCTCCGACGAGTCGGTCGAGATGCTCAAGCTCTACGGCGCCGACGACACGCAGAACTCACTCAAGGCCCGGTTTGCCCGCAACTGCATCCTCGCGCGGCGGCTCGTGGAAAAGGGCGTGCGGTTCGTGCAGCTCTTCAACGGCGGCTACGCGATGGGGGAGGGCGTGGGCAACTGGGACGGCCACAAAAAGATCGCCGACCAATACGCCGTCCACGGCCCGATCCTCGACCAACCGGTCGCGGGCCTGCTCCGTGATCTCAAGAACCGCGGCCTGCTGGCCGACACGCTCGTGGCGTTCGTCACCGAGTTTGGCCGGATGCCGACGTTCCAGAAGGGGGCCAACGGCCGAGACCACAATCCTTCGGGCTTCACCGTGTGGCTCGCCGGTGCGGGCGTGAAGCGGGCGTTTCACCACGGCGCCACCGACGACTTCGGCTACAAGGCGGTGGAAAACGTGGCCACGATCTACGACCTGCACGCCACGATCCTGCACCTCCTCGGCCTCGATCACACCCGTCTGTCCTTCTACAACAACGGCATCGAGCGCCGCCTCACCGACGTCCACGGCCACGTGATCGAGCCGATTTTGGCCTGACCGATCTGACCGGCGCGGTCCCAGTGACGGCGCTGGGCTTGTACGAGTGAAAGCCGACCGGCCGTGAGGCCGCGGGCGAACCACTCGAGACCCAGCCCTCTCCTAGCCGCGTCCCACGCCTCACGGCGTTGGGCTTGTACGTGTGAAAGCCGACCGGCCGTAAGGCCGCGGACACACCACGCGAGACCCAGCCCTCTCCTGGCCGCGTCCCACGCCTCACGGCGTTGGGCTTGGACGGCAACTGCACAAGCCGACCGGCCGTAAGGCCGCGGGCGAACCACGCTAGACCCAGCCCTCTCCTGGCGGCGTCCCACGCCTCACGGCGTTGGGCTTGGACGAGTGAAAGCCGACCGGCCGTGAGGCCGCGGGCAAACCACGCTGGACCCAGCCCTCTCCTGGCGGCGTCCCACGCCTCACGGCGTTGGGCTTGTACGAGTGAAAGCCGACCGGCCGTGAGGCCGCGGGCGAACCACTCGAGACCCAGCCCTCTCCTAGCCGCGTCCCACGCCTCACGGCGTTGGGCTTGTACGTGTGAAAGCCGACCGGCCGTAAGGCCGCGGGCGAACCACGCTGGGCCCAGCCCCCTCCTGGCAGCGACCCACGCCTCACGGCGGTGAAAAGATTCAGCCACACCCCCCGACGGGGTGAGTTATTTCGCTCCACTTAGATCAGGGGGGTGGAGCGATTCGCCCCACCCCCTCGTCCGAATGGAGCGAATCGCTCCACCTCCGCCCGGTTCCCGAGCTCGGCGCGCCAGCCAGCGGTGTCACCAAAAACCATCGTTTCATCGAGAAAAGTTGCTTTTACGGTGCTCGTTGCGATCCTCCTCAAGAAGTTTTGGGATTTGGCACAGCGATTGCTATTCATTTCTTTCGGGTGGATGACTGAAAAGGGTTTTCAGGCAGTCATCTGGGGTGGGGTCGCTCACGGGAACTTTAAAAACGTTGGCAGGGAGAAAGCTCATGTCGGGCATCAAGACAACTTCACGGATCGCTGCGATCAGCCTGGCCTTCGTGGCGGGGCTCCTGGCCATGACGCCGGGGCTGGCGGTCGCGCAGAGTGGCACGTGGACAAGCACGGGCAACGGCACTTGGTCCACCACGTCTAACTGGCTCAATGGCACAGTTGCGTCGGGTGCGGACAACACGGCCTCTTTTACCGGCGCAACTCTCGCCGCAACTAGAACCATTTCCCTCAATGGCGACAAAACAATCGGGTATCTTAGGTTTGACCCAAATAGTGCGGCCTACCACACGCTGCGAATGGGTACGAGCGGTAGCCTGACTCTTGACACGACGTTGTCGGGCAGCATCCCTGGGATCGACGTTGCTGCGACTCGCACCGCCGTCATCACCGCCGCCGTGGCCGGAACCAAGGGATTCGTGAAGACCGGCGATGGAACTCTCTATCTAGGCGGGGCGAACACGTATAGCGGCACCACAACGGTTAGTGTCGGCACGCTGGAAGCGAAGACCGCCGATGCACTTGGTGCCGTCGGTACCGGAATCGGAACGGTCGTTGCAGACGGCGGTCGGCTTCGCATCGGGGCAAATGTCACCATCAACGAGTCCATTGAGATCAATGGTGCTGGTACCGCTGCGGCTCCGAACACAGGGGCTTTGAATTTCGGTTCGTCGGATACTGTTACCTTCCCAACCCTCGCTACCATGGCCGGTTTGGTGACGCTCGCCAGCGACGCTTCCATCGGCGTTGGTTCCGGCGCTGCCGGATTCATGACCCGCTCCGGGGCCGCCGATGCGATCCAGACGAACGGATTCAAACTTACAATAGCAGCGTCCGGAACCCTGACTGTAAACAGCCCGATTGCCGGCACCGGCGGCGCCCTCGCACACGGCGGCTCCGGCGTGGTGACGTTGACAGCCGCGAACACGTACACCGGAACGACCGCGATCACCGGCAACGGCAGCCTGCGGCTTGGAGCCGGCGGCGCCGACGGTTCGCTGTCGACCAACAGCGCCATCTCCATGGCGGCGGCGCAATCGACGTTCGTCGTGGACCAGAGCGATACCGTGACCCAGGGCGTCGACTTCAGCGGCGCCGCCATCACGGCCTCGGTTGGTGGCCCCGGAATCGGCAAGTTCATCCAGGCCGGCAGCGGCACGACGATTCTCAACGCGGCAAACTCTTACCGCGGCGCGACCAGCGTCGACCTCGGCACGCTGCTCATCAACGGCAATCAGTCGGCTGCGGACGGTGCCGTGACGGTGGCCAGCGGGGCCACGCTCGGCGGCTCGGGCACGACCGGCGGCGCCGTGAGCATCCTCGGAGGGGCCATCGTGGCCCCGGGCAGCGGCGTCGGGACGCTGACCGTGAGCAACGCCTTCACCCTCGCCAACTCGTCGATCCTGAACTTTCAGCTTAACCCGCTGGATAATACGGTCGGCGGCGGGATCAACGACCTGATCACGGGAGTGTCCAACCTCACGCTCGACGGCGTCCTCAACGTCTCGGGCGCCGGCGACTGGACGTCCGTCGCCGATTTCACGACGTGGCGGCTCTTCAACTACACACCGGGCACGCTGACGGACAACCTGCTCGCGCTCGGCACCATGCCGACGCTCGGCAGCGGACAGTCGTTCCAGATCGACACCTCCACGTCCGGCCAGGTGAACCTGATCGTGGTACCCGAGCCCTCCGCGCTCGTGCTCCTCAGCGGTCTGGGGGTGATCGGGTTCTTCGCCCGCCGCCAGCGCGGCGACCGCGGCTGAGCCCGCGTCCACAAATTTCCCGGTGATTGGATGAGCGATCAGATCAACTCAATGGAACGACAGGAGCGGTTTGTTGTCATCACGTGAGGCGATGTGTACTGACTGAATGCACGGAACCTGGCAGGTTTTTTCGATCGAAGCACAGTTACATTTTTGCACAAGGACATGCTCATGACTGGCATCAAGACAGGAACGTTTCGGCTAGGCGGGGGCTGCGGGGGCATTTTCCTGGCAGCAATGGCGTTCTTTGCCACCCAGGCGAACCCTGCGCGGGTGTTCGCCCAGAGCGGGACGTGGAGTTCGGCCGGCGTCACTTCCTGGAACAACACCGCGAGGTGGACCGGTGGCGTCGTCGCCGGCGGCGCGAACAACACCGCGACGTTCACAGTCGGCGGAACAGCCAGTTTGCTGAGCAACATCGTGCTCGGCAATCTCACCACCGGCGCTACGCGGGTGCAGATCCGGTCGGGAACCGAAACCGTCAATGCGAATTTGACGAATGAACAGATCCAGTTCGTGACGACGACCGGCACCGCCCCTGCGATCACCAACGCGGGGCGGCTCGACATGTTCGCGGTCATCGCCGGCTCGCAGGGATTTACGAAGTCGGGTGCCGGGGCGCTCTATCTCAATCGAACGAACACCTACACGGGCACGACTACGATCTCGACTGGCGACGTCCGGCTCGGTGTCAATGACGGCCTGGGGGCCAGCGGCACTGGGAATGAAACGGTGATTGCAAGCGGTGCGATGCTACGGCTCGACAACGCGGCTACATCCACGTTCGTCTCCGGGATACAGACGTCCGAGTCGTTCACGATTTCGGGAGACGGCGTGGGCAGTCTCGGCGCCCTCCGCTCGCAAGCCGGCACGGGCAATGCGTTCACAGGCCCGATCACGCTGGCAGCAAACGCGAGCATCAAAGCAAACCCGGGCGCGGCACTCACGCTGAGCGGGTCGATCAACGTAGATTCCAATACTCTGACACTCAGCGACAACGGCGACTTCACCGTCAGCGGCGGCATCGCCGGAACCGGTAATGTCAGCTACTCGAGCCAGGGGAGCCTGATTTTGTCTGGCTCCAGCACGCTCACGGGCACGACGACGGTTACCAACAGCGGCGCTCCCGTCACGATGACGGGATACCTGGCCGGCCCGATGGTCTTCAGCGGCAGCAGCAGGTACCTGACCGGCACCGGCACGTTCGCCGGGGGGCTCACGGTCGGGGCAAACAACTTCCTCTCCCCCGGAGCGACCGGCACCGCGGCAGCGGATTCCTACGGGACGATCACGGCGAGCACGCTCGAAGTGCAGAGCGCCGCGGTGCTCTTGGGCATCCAGGACGCGACGACGTATGACCGGCTCGTGATGACCGCCGGCGCGAACGGCCTGACGCTCGGCGGCACCGCGAGCCTGTCGCTCAACGTGGCGAGCCTGCTGCCTGATTTTTCGACGCTGAACCTTTTCAACTTCACGGGCCTCACCGGGAACTTCCAGAGCGTCACGTCGAGTGGTTCTTACGCCGGGACGTGGACCGGCAGCAGCGGCATCTTCTCGCTCGCGAAAGTCGGTCCGGGGGGTGCCCAGACGCTGACCTTCGACCAGTCGACCGGCGTCCTCGCGGTCATTCCAGAGCCGTCGTCGATCGCGATCGTCGCCGGGGTCGTGTCGGTGGCGAGCCTGCTCGTCTGGCGGCGGCGCCGAGGTTTCTGACGGAACGCTGGCCCGCCTGCCCCTCGTTCGTATACCATCAAGAAGAGTGGTTTCGAGGGGCGGGCAGAATCCCTGCTCGCGAATGGAGGGAATATCCATGCGTCCAATCCGGGCGGTCGTGTCGAGGAATGCCCGCGTGGCGTCGCTGGCGGTTGCGACGGCGATGCTGTCTGCCATAGGGTGGCAGCAGTCCGCGTCCGCCCAGAGCGGCACGTGGACTGCCGCTGCGGGATCAACAGCCGTCTGGAGCGGAACGGCGAACTGGAGCGGAGGAACGGTCGCAGACGGCTCCGGCAACACGGCGGCGTTTACCAACACCGGCACGACCACTGTCGACTCGAACCGCACCATCGGCACGATCACCAGCGCCGGCTCGCGGGGGATCTCCGGCGCGGCCACGCTGACACTCGCGACGGGGACGGGCACGCCCTTGCTTTGGCCTGCAAATGGCACGACGCTCGGCATCTCGGCGATTGTCGCCGGCACCCAGGGCTTCCGTAAGACCGGTACCTCGACGCTCGCCCTCCAGGCGGCCAACACGTTTTCGGGCACCGCGATTGTTCAGACCGGTACGACGATCATCACCAACATCGATGCGCTCGGGGCCACCGGCGCAGGCAACGAAACGGTCGTCGCCAGCGGTGCACAGTTGCAGATCTCAACAGGTGGGTCGCCCGTCACGACCAACGAGTCGTTCTCGATCGCGGGCCGTGGCAATCCAATTAATGCGGCCGTCGGTGGTGGCGGTGCCATTCGGATCTTGGCCAGCAACGTCACGCTGGCCGGTCCCATCACGCTCACCGGCACCGCCGAACTGTTTCCCAACAGCTCCTCGACCCTTACGGTTTCCGGTAACGTCAGCGGCACCGGGGGCTTCATTCTCAGAGGCTCGGGCGGCCTCACCGTGAGCGGCAACATGTCGCACACCGGCTGGGTGAACCGCTGGTCGGGCGGCAGCGGCGTGGTGACGCTTTCCGGCAGCAACTCGTACACCGGCTCCACGGCGGTCGACAACGGCCCCATGACGCTCAACAACCCGTATGCGATCCCGTCGACGACAAATCTCAGCGTGACCTCGGGGGGTGCCCTCGACCTCAACGGCAGCGATATCACAATCCCGACGTTCGGATGGCGGAATGACGGCGTCAACGCACCCAACGCCTACAACAGCAGCGGCGGGGTGATCTTCGACAACTCCGCCACGCCCGGAACCACCACGATCACGGTGACGAGCGGCAGTTTCGTGCTTGGGACGGCGATCAACGACGGCAGCAGCCGTCAGTTGGCACTGAATGTGGCGAGCGCGGACATGCAAAACATCGAACTGACAAACGCGCTCAGCACCTTCTCGGGCGGACTGACGCTCATGACCGGGCCTGGCAACGGCACGCGGCTGAATATCCAGAATCCGCTTACAAACGGCGGCTCAGCTGGGGCGATCACGAATAGCATCTTCGGCACCGGCACGGTGACGGTGGGCCTCGCGCCGTCCGACCGGGCGCAGTTCTACATGGGCCCCGGGACGGTCACGGCGGGCGTGGGGTCGACTGTGTTGAACGACATGCTCTTCAACACAGCCGCCGGCGCCGATACGCCGTCGGGTGTCTTGCTCAACGCCACGGAGGCGATCTTCGCCGGCACATTGGTGGCCGGCCAGGCACCGGTCAGCTTCGCCACGGGCTCGATCGTGACCAACAGCGTCGCCGTGCTCACTGGCCGCGTCACGAGCACGGGCACTAGCGGCGGGCTCCGGCTCGTGGGCAATGGCCAGGTGCCAGGCATCACCGTTCGGCTCTTCAACCAGACCGGCACGGCGAATGACTACCAGGGCTCGACCACCGTCGAGGCCAATACGACGCTCGCGCTCGCAGCGGCCGATCAGGTGCCCAACGGCACGGGCAAGGGCAACGTGAGCGTGGCGGGCAGCTTCAAACTCGGCGGCTTCAGCGAGACGATCAACGGCCTGTCGGGCTCGGGCAGCGTGGACGGCGGCAGCGGCACGCCCACGCTCACCGTCGGCGATGGCGACGCCTCCGCCACCTTTTCCGGCGTGATTGGTAATACGGCTGGTTCGCTCTCACTCGTGAAGATCGGCTCGGGCGTGCAGACGCTCGCATCGGCCAACACGTATTCCGGCCCCACGACCGTGCAGCAGGGCACGCTGCAACTCGCCAACGCCGCGGCGCTGGGCTCGAGCAAGGTCATCCCGCTCGCCGGCGGCA
>JBAXOU010000004.1:0-41635 GCA_037133115.1 Planctomycetota bacterium
AGCGGCCTTCGAAGCCAGTGAGGTCGTGCAGCGCGACGGTGGCCTCACCACCGACATCGACGGTACCGCCGTCCTGCCAATGCCAGTCGGCGCCCTCGGTGCCAAACGTCATGGCAAGCGGCACGCCATTGACGAGCACCTGAAACCGCCCGGGAGCCCCGTGCTGCCCCCAAGGGGCGACCCAATCGCGGGTACGCACCCAGACACGGTGGACGCCAGATTCAGGAAAGGTCACGCCCGTCGTCGCATCCTTTACGGGCACACCCAGACCGTGGGCCAGCAGATAGGGAGACCCCATCTGCTCCATCGCCTGTTGATCGACATCCCACCCGCCGAGGTCGGCAAACTGCTCGGCCTCGACAAGGATCTGCGACGGTCCCGCGTGGACCGAGGTAGCAAGCGATTGCACGGCCAGCATGGCGACTACCGCGACCACTGTGACCACCGATCTCGCGAGGAACGGCTGCCGTCTACGAGACCCTGTCGTCTCCGAGACGTTGCGAATGATCACGGTTGGTATCTCGCTTCCAGTTCCAAGGAGAACGGCGATCGCTGACACCGCAGCTTCCAGGCTTCCCAAACGGCCGACCGCATCGTGATCGGGCCCTCAGGCCTTGCGGCCGGGTGGAGGCGGCGGCATCGGCTTCACCTTCGCGGACGCCGGAACTTCGAAGGCTCGCACCGCCTTCTCCTTCGGAAGATCGACGTCTTCCTTGTATTCGTGGAACAGCATCACCCCTTCCTGCCCCTCGAGGCCTGGCGCAGATTTTCCGTCGAATCCAGTGATGATCGCCACGTGCGGACCAGCCGTGGGGCCTGTACGGCTCGCAGCCGTGTCGTAGACACCGTCGCGAATCGCGGCCGATCCCCCGGGCCCGACGTTGCCCTGAATCGGTACGAACGTGATCGTGCCCACGCGCACGGGCCCTCCTCCGAACGTGACGGTTCCCGAGACGTCAAATCGCGTAACGGAACTGCCGCGGGAGCATCCACCGACGCCCATCGCGACCGTCGCGGCAACGAGCAGCCACAGCCCGATCCCGGGATACGCAGGCAGTCGTGTTCGTCTCGTACGCATCGCCGGTCGCGTCATGGTTCGGTCGTGGCCTCGCCCCCATTGCGGCTCGCAAGAGCGAGCAGGGCGGCAAAGTCCATCGATTCGTTCGTGAACAAGACCGACCCGTCGCACTTGGCGATGTTGGTACCCGAAGGGTGTTGGCTTCCGAGGCTGATGTCGTTGTAAATCGCGTCGTAACGCGAGTTGATCGGCTGGGCCACGTTCTTGCAGCCGGCGATGTGGCACGGTGAGGCCTTCATGCCGCCACGATGCCAGTGGCGATACTTGGCGTAGTTCATGCCGTCCGCCTTCTTTTCCCACGAAATCTCACCGACCATGATCGTCTTGGAAAGGCCGTCGGTGATGTCCTTGAACTTACGGGGCTGATTCGTTCGCAGCACGCCTTGATTCGCAAGGCCCCCGTACGTCGCACTGCAGGTCGCATCGGGCTGACCTGCCACATTTGCGCTGTAGCTACCAACGCCCGTGGGCAGGGGCCCCTTCGGCCCCATGTTGCCGTAATAGTGGGTGGTGTAGGTACCTGTGATCAGCACCTGACTGTTTGACGTGTCCACCACGTTCACCACGCCGCTCGAGGGGCAGAGGTAGCCGTCGATGCGCCGGTCGCTGTGATTCTTGCCGGGATTGAGATAGGCCCCGTCGCGGGAATCCTCGGAAAAGTCGAACACGGAGAACAACGCCGCCTCCTCCATCTGCGGCAGGATGTAAACGTGCCAACTCAGCTGCACGTCTTCGTCCGACCCCGGGGGCAACGACCGCTTCGCGTCGTGATACCCATGCAGGGCCAGGGCGACCTGTTTGAGGTTCGCCGTGCACTTGATCCGCCGGGCCGACTCGCGGGCGGACTGCACCGCCGGAAGCAGCAGGCCAATGAGCGTGGCGATGATGGCGATCACCACCAGCAACTCCACCAGGGTAAAGGCCGGCCGGCGAGCAGCAGCGTTCGGACAGAGCATTGGCTCATCTTCCAAGGAACTCACTCCTCCCATGCCTGCGCCCTCCTGCGGGAGAAGCTGATGATCGCCGCCATGGCAGCACCGGCGACGATCGCCACGGTCGAAGGCTCCGGCACCGCCGAGTAGGCGAGCACGATCGAGTCGCCCATCGCACTCACCGCGAACGACGCGGAACCGCGGCCCGACACCGATTGAAGCGACTGTCCGGCGCTGTCGAGACCGACCGTTCCCAAGGAAAACACGCCGGAACTCGTGGCCGGCGACGAACTGGTGAAATCGACCACCTTCCAAACGCGGTCGCTGCTCCAGAACGGATCGGACCAGTTGACGCTGGAGCCGGCCGCATTGAACACGAGGTTCATGGCCGACGACGATGAGACGAGTAGGCTGCCCCCCGTGACGTTGACCGCGTCGAACGCCGTGCCCCGGGCGGACGGCGCGGCGGTGTTGTCCAGCAGGTCCCAGACGAGGGCAGAGCCCGCCCCGAACGTCAGTCCGTTCGCAAACGTCTGGCTGCCGGCCGAGGGGCCGGGGGCCTGGGTTCCCCCGGAGAGAAACGTCGCCGGCCCGGCGAACGTGACGCCTGTCCCCTGCACGATGCCTCCGGAGGCCACGTTCAGCGTGCCGCCCACGGATGAGGAAAAGGTCGACGCCCCCGAGACGGTCTGGGTGCCGGAGAAGGCTGCCGCGTTGGCCAGCGTGCCACCCGTGTTGGCAAGCGGGCTCGCAATGCTCTGCCCGTTGAGATCCACCGTGGCGCCCGTTCCAAACGTCGTGGTGCCGGTGCCGAACGCAGAACTGCTCGCAGCCACGACCGTGCCCGCCTCCACGACGGTGCCGCCGGCATAGGTGTTGGCCCCGGCGAGCGTCAGGGTGCCCACACCCCGCTTCGTGAGCAGGCTCGTCGTGGTCCCTCCCGAAATCACGCCATCGATCCGGCCGCTGTACCCCTGCGTGTCGATCACCTCCGAGGCCATCAGCAGCACCGACCTCGTGGACGCGAGCGTGACGCCCGTCGCCGCGAATCGCAGGCCGCCGTTATCGGCATTGACGTTCACCACGAGATCGTTATCGGCATTGCCCAACGAGCCGTCGCTCGTAAAGCCGAGCCAGCCGCGATAGACGGTCAGCGTGCCTTGGAACGAGTTTGCCGCATTGTCCAGAATCAGCACGTTGTTGTGATTGCCGAGCACGTCCGAGTCGGCGATCTTGAAGTCCGAGGTCGGCGAACCGCCGGTGATCGTCCCGGTCAGCCGCACGGTCGTGGTCGTCGTCGGGGCCCCGAGGATCGGAAAGACCTGCATCTGCGTCGTAGGTGCCGGCAGCACGAAGGCGTTGGCGACCGTGCCCGAGGTGCCGTCGCCGAAGTTGAAGGCCACCGCCTTGGCGTACGTCGACGAGATCGTGACCCGTCCGGAGCCAAGGGCCGTGGGCGAAGCCGCGGTGACTCCGCCCGAGGCGACGATCGTTCCCCCCGACCAGTTGTTGAGCGGGCTGGAGAGCGTGGGCTGGCCGCCGCTCACGGCCCCGATCGTGAGCACGTATGGGCCCGAGATCTGCCCGGAAAACGTTCCCGTGGTCGCCCAGGCCGAGATCACCGTATCGCCTGCAAGCGTGATCGGGCCGGACCATGTGGCTCCACTGTCAAGGCGAAGGGCACCGAATGACGCTCCAGACGCCCCTTGGCCCCAGCCCGTTCCAGACACGACCACCGAGTTGGTGAACACGTTCGCTCCCGTGCCGGTGTAGACCTGGCCGCCCGGGAGAATCGTGATCGTGCCGCTGCCGAGCGCCGTCGGCCTGCTGCTCATGTTGGCCCGTGCTCGATCGACGGTGACCGGGCCCGTCAAGCCGGACGTCGTGCCCGTCAGCGTGTAGCTCGACTGGTTCACGACGCCCACGCCCTCGAGGATCAAGGCTCCGGAGCCGGACAGTGCCGTGGTCGCCAAGGAGAGCGTTCCGCTCCGCACGACCCGCAGCGTAGCACCGTTGGCGATGCTCATCGCGCCGGTGAACGAGCCGGTCGTCAACCCGTTGCCGATCTGCAGCATGCCCTGCGACACGGTGCTGCCACCGCTGTAATCATTGTTGGCATCGAGAATCAGCACCCCGGTGCCCGTCTTCGTCAGGCTTCCGGTGCCGCGAATGCGAGACGAGATCGTGCTGGTCGCGGCGGACGCCGTGACCGTGCTCGCACCGATCCCGAGCGTGCCGCCGGTCAGTGTCACGACGCCGCTGTCAGCGCCAAACGACATGTTCCCGATGGCCTTGCTGCCGGAGACGGTCACTGTGCCCGACGCCAGCCCGAAGCCGGCGGTGTCGGTCCCGAAGGCGAGGCTGTCGGTTGAGGTCGTCGTCGTCGCCGTCGTTGTCAGCGTGCCTGACGAACTGGTGCTGAAAAAACTGCTGGAGCCCCACGTGCCGCCTGCCGTACCGAAGCCGGTGGTGGCACCGTTCGTGTCCCAGTAGTAATCGGCGGCTGAACCGGGGGCGGAGAGCATGAGGCCCCACACGGAGCCCCACACGGAGCCCCAGAGGACAGCCGCGATGGCTGGCGATGAAAGGCGACAGGTGGTCATGATGTGACAACTCCAGAAGAGAACCGGCGACGAACGCCAGAAACTGCAGAAAGAACCAGCAACCCGCATGTGACGAGAGACGATGAAACCGGCTCCGGCACGGCTGCCACGGCCCCGGTCGGCGTGTTGTAGTTCCCGGTGTCGTAGAGGCCCGTACCGAAGAAGTCGGCGGCGTCTTGAATGTCCACGACGCGGTCGTAGTTGAAGTCGCCCTCCAGCCAGGTCGCCGGCAGGCCGGTGTCGTACTTGCCGAGCGTCAGGAAGTTGCCGGCGTCGAGGATGTCGACCTGCCAGTCGAGGTTGGTGTCGCCCGGAGCCGCGAAGGCAAACATCACCGAGCCGTCGCCATTGTCGAGCCAGCCGACGCTCCTTGGGATGGACTGTGTGATGTCCGTCGCCGCAACACTCGACGTGATGCCGCTGGTGCCATTCCACGAGCCATCGCCTCGACCCGTGGCGAGGGCGACGAGCATGTCGGCTGCCGACAGGCCCGACACCACCGTCATCTGTCCGTTGCCCACGTCCACGAGGCCGCCGGCATTCGGCGCGAGCCCGGCCACGGTGGCCTGCAGGGCCGACGAGAGCGTGACGGTGCCGCCTGCCACCGGAACGACCTGCCCCGTGGCGAGCGCCGATCCGCCGGCAATCTGCAACGTTCCCTGGCGAACGGTCGTCGTGCCGGTGCTCAGCATGACGCCTCTCACCACCAGCGTGCCAGCCTCGACCGTCGTTGGCCCCGGATAACTCGCCGTGCCGGCGATCACGAGGGTGCCCGCCCCCCGCTTCGTCAGGCCGCCGAACCCGGTCGTAGACCCCACCGGGCCGTCGATCCGGCCTGTGAAGCCCTGCGTGTCGATCACTTCTTGGCCGTAGAGATCAATCGCCCGCGTCGCCGGCAGGGTGATCGCGTCTGCAGAGAATCGCAGCCCGCCATTGGCGTTGCCGACGTTGACGGTGACGCGATTGCCGGCATTGCCGAGGGCTGCGTCGCTCGTGAAGCCCAGGTAGCCCCGGTAGGCCGTGACCGTTCCCTGAAACGAGTTCGAGCCGTTGGCGAGCACCAGCGCGTCGTTGTGATTGCCGCTCACGTTGGTATCGGCCATCTGGAAACTCGATGTCGGCGACCCGCCGCTGATCTGGCCGGCCAGCACGACGGTCGTGGAACTCGTCGGACTGCCCAGCAGCGTGAAGATCCGCGTGGTGGACGTCACGGCCGGGAGCACGAATGCGTTTGCCACCGTGGTGACCGAACCGGATGGCCTGTTGAAGGCCACACAGTCGTGATTCGTGGAGGTAACCGTCACGACACCGGTGCCGAACGCATTCGCCGCCGCGGCGGTGACGCCGCCCGTCGCGACCAGCGTGCCCCCCGAGTAGTCGTTGTTGTCGTTGGAGAGCGTCACCTGGCCGGTGCCGACGCCGCCGAACTCTGCCCGATATCCGCCCGACAGTTTTCCGGAGATCGTTCCCGTGCTACCCCAGGCCGTGATCCGGGCATCCGACCCCAGGGTGACGTCGCCGGCCCAGACGGCCCTGCCGTCGAGCCGCAAGGCACCGAGACTGTTGCCCGTGCCCTGGGCCCAGCCGGTACCAGACAGCGTAAGCGGGTTGGTGAAGGTGGGCGCGACGGTCGCACTGCTGCCGGTCCAGACCTGGCCGCCAGCGGCGACCACAATCGTGCCGCTGCCCAGCACTGCTGCGTTCGATGACAGACCGATCCTCGCCCGGTCCACCGTCACGGAGCCCGTGAACCCGCTGCTCGTACCGCTGAGCACGTAGCCCGACTGGCCGACCGTGCCGGTGCCGAGAAACTCCAGGCGTCCGGCACCGGAATACGAGTTCCGCACCGTGATGGCGCTGGTGTTGCCGCCGCGGGAGTACCGCACCGTGGCCCCGGCACTCACGGCCACGTCCCCCGCGATCGCTCCGGCGGTGCCGCTCTGGCCGATCTGGAGCGTGCCCCCCGACACGGTCGTTCCGCCGGTGTAGTCGTTGGTCGTGGTGAGCGTGGCCAGCCCCGCCCCTCGCTTCAACAACCCACCGACACCTGAGAGTTTTCCGGTCCCCGACAGAGCGTAGCCCTGCGTCGCATTGTCAATGGTCACCAGCCCCGGCGCGAGGGTCTGCGCCAGGGAAACCGTGAACTGGCTGGCGGTGTCGTTGAACGTCACCCGATCGCCATCGACGAAGTTGGTTTGCGAACCGGATGACGACGTAACCCAGTTGAGGGTTCCACCCACGTTCACGTCGGTGCCGGCGTTCCAGACGTTCGAGTAGGTGCCCTTCCAGACGAGCGAGTCAGCAGAGGTGACGGCAAGGTTGATCCGCGTGTCGGTCGTGTCATACACAAGCCCCGCCGCCACGCGCTTGGGCAACGAGCCAAGCGTGAAGCCGCTGGTGATCGCCGTCCCCGCGTAGTCGATCAGCGTGAACGTGCCGGTGGTGAACCCCTGGCCGCTGGTGATCGCGATCGTGGTCGTGCCACTCCGACTGAGTCCATTGACTGCGGACACGGCCACGAGCGGAGTTTGCGGCATCCCGGCGCCGGTGAGTGCAAAGCCGACAGTGCTGGCGTTGCCGAGCGACAGTGTCGGCACCGCGAGCGTCGCCGGTGTGGCGGCGTAGCCGACGGTCAACCCTGCCGATCCGCCGACGGTGATGCCGCCGACGCCGCTGAACGTGCCGGCCGTGACGAGCGTTCCGCCACTGATCACGGTGGCGCCCGAATAGGTGTTGGTGCCGGCGAGCGTGAGCCGTCCGGCCCCGGACTTCGCCAGGTTGCCGGCGCCCGACACGCTCAACGTTGTTGAGACGTCGTCGGACCGGTCGAACGCGAGCGTTGCACCCGACGCGAGCAAAACGTCACCGGCAAGCGAGCCCGCCGTGCCGCCGTTCCCCACCCGCACCGTGCCGGAGGAGAAGGTCGCCCCGCCTTGCACGCGCACGGGGACGGCGAGGGTCAGTTGACCGGCACCCGATTTCGTCATGCCGGACAGCGCCTCGACGGACCCGGACCCCTGCAGCGTGTAGGCCTTGGCCGCGTTGGCAAAGGCGAGCTGGCTCGTGGTCACCGCAGCGGGGAGGTCCACCGTCGTGGCCGAGGCCGAGTCGTCGAACGTCGGGCTGTCTCCCGTGGCAAAGGTCGCGGCCGAGCCGCTGGCCGTCCAGTTGAGCGACGAGGTGTTCCACGCAGCATCACCCGCCGTGCCCGCCCAAGTCAGGGGCCGGAGGGTCGGATACGCCGATCCCGCAGTGCCCAACAGCGCTGCCTGGCCCGCCGTCAGGGCACCCGCATAGACCGCCATGGACCCGAGCGTGAGCTGATGGTTCTCGCTGGTGCCGTCCGGGAAGACCGTCTGGTCGGCGAAGAAGAGTACCTGCGACGGATTGAGGGAGTAGTCGGGATTGTCGATGGCCGGCACCACGTAGGTGGAAAACGGAGTTCCATCGCGATAGGCGGTGAACGAACTTCCCAGATCGGCCGAGACGACGAGCCGATACCAGACGTTCGCCGTCAGAGCGGTCGGCGAAAAACCGATGTCGCTCCGCCCCACGGTGTTGAGGGTCGCCCCGTCACCCGAGCCACGCACGAAAAACTCGGCATCGGTCGTGTTGGTGAGATCGGTCTGGTAGAAGCTCCGCCAGAGCGTCGCCGTCGGCTTCCGCACGTCGTAGACGAACGTGTATTCGTTCGTCCGGGTGCCGCCGCCGTTGGCACCGATGCCGTGCGTGACAAGGATCGAGTTGGACGAGCCGACAACGGTGCTGATCACGCCGTCGAGCGTGGTTGACCCGTAGGTCTGTGACGCGACCCACGTCGGGGACGTGCCGTTGATGGTCAGCGGCGCTCCGATCGTGGCGGCGGTCAGGTTGCCGCCGTCGGAAAACTCCCAGAGCCCGGTGAGCGTCTGGGCCCGCACGACGGCCTCGAAGCAGATACCGGCGCAGAGGGTCATGGCCAGGCAGCGAAGCGCGGCCGAGATTCGAATAGAACGTCCCATCATAGCCTCACTGGTTCAGCGGAAGCGGGGCGGGCGACACATCCCCCTGCGGCCGCGGACGGTCGCCCACGGCGAGCACCTGCCCATCGGCCCGAAGCCGCTCCGCCAGGAGTTTGTACGGAACGTCCTGCACGGGCAGAGCATGGTCGATCGCCAACGCCGCGGCCGTGGCCGCCGACTGGCCGAGGATCATGAACACCGGCTCCATGCGGATGCTGCCGTACGCGATGTGGCTGGCCGAGACGGCTACGGGAACGAGTAGGTTGTCGACCTGACCACGTTTCGGCACGAGCGCCCCGTAGGAGATCTCGTACGGCCCGCCGGTGCTGACACCGATGTCGCCCTCGTTCTGCACCGAGCCTTCCGGTGTGATGTACCGCTGCACGTTGTGGCTATCGATCGTGTAGCTACCCATCCCAACCGAGTCGGGCGTCGGCTTCTTCTTGCGGAGTTCGTTCTCGGTCATCACATGCAGCCCGACCATCCGTCGCGCCTCGCGGACGTAGATCTGATGCGGCCAATGCCCGGTGGTTGCGAACTCGTCGCGGGCCAGGCCCCACTCCCGCATGCCCTCCTGCACCTTCCGCGGCACACGGGGATCGTTGGCGATGAACCAGAGCAGGCCCTGCTGGTAGGTGCGATGCTCCTCGACGATCTCCCGCCTGCGTTCATAGCTGGCTTCCGGGTAGTCGTAGTTGAAGCCGATGTTATCGAAGCCGAAGGGGCCGTAGTTGTTGCAGTCGGCCTTGCCGTTGGGGATGTCGTCGAACTTGTTGTAGTAGCCCCACCACCCCGTCTGGAGCACCCGCAGCAGCAGTTCGTACTGCTCGGCGTCGTAGCCCTCGGGCTTCGGGAACGACACGCGGTTCCGCGAGGCGGTGGTGAGGCAGAGCCGGAAGCAGTAGGCCTGCACCTTCTCGTCGGCCTGACCGAACCCACCCGGAGGGTCGGGGCTGATCCGGGGCAGGATGCCACTCGCAGGCTCGCCGGGCACGCGATAGGGGCTGATCGGCACCTTCACGTCGCCGAAGTGGTGCTGGTGGTGGAGCACACCCACCTGCACGCCGTTGTGCTCCTCGCCGTACGTCTCATTCGCCTCGCGGCCCACATGGTAGTCAACCCCGGCCGCCGCCATCAGATCGCCTTCGTAGGTGGCGTCGATGAACATCGTCGCCTCGTAGAGAGTGCCGTCGAGCGTCGCCAGCGAAACGATCCGGCCGCCCTGCTTCCGTACGCCGTGCTCCCGGTCGAGCCAGGCGTCGCGGACGACCTCGATGCCGTGCTGCCGCACCACATCCTCGAAGACCTGCTCGGCCACGTGCGGTTCGAACACCCACATCGTGCGGGCGTCGCCATCGATCGCGGGCGTGCCCTGCCCGCGATTGCCGTAGGCGTCGCGGGCCTGCCAGACCCACGCGTCCGGCCGCTGGTAATGCCGCCAGACGCGATGATAGAACTCTCGCGCCAGGCCGCCGATGACGCTCTTGTCGCCGGTGTCGGTCATCCCGAGGCCACTGCTCGACATGCCGCCCAGGTGGACGTCGGGCGAAATCACGACAACGCTTTTTCCCATCCGACGGGCCTGAACGGCGGCCATCACGGCAGCGCTCGTGCCGCCGTAAATCGCAAGGTCGTAGCAGGCCGCAAGCGTCGGCCACGGCAGAAGGCCGACCAGCGCGGTCGCCACGCAGCGGGCGAGACGCGATCGACAGGCTCTGCCCTGGGTATTTCGGTCCACCATTCGGCGATCCATGCCCGCACACCGATCTGTCGAAAAAGCATGAGCCTTCCCCATGCCCCGAAGTGACCACCGGAGCCACCCCTATGGTTTCTCCCCGACCCCGCCAAATCTAACGGTTGTAGCGGACGATATTCCTCCAGCCTGCCTCCCACCGGACACTCGCAGTAAAAAAGCCGGTTCCGAACCCTGGTTTTCTTTTTTTCGTTAGGTCTGAACCGGATCCGGAGAAAGCCTTCCTGACGAGCCCCCGCACGGACCTCCTACCCTTGCGGCCGGACCATCGATCGCCGGTCGTGCTCCCTCCCATGAGCGAAACCCTCGACAACGACGAGTTCGCCGCATTCATGGCGGTGTTCGTGGCACACCAACGGCGGATTTTCGGCTACATCGGCTCGCTGCTTCCGGCGTCGGCCGACCATGAGGACGTGTACCAGCAGACGTGCATGGCCCTGTGGCGCAAGCGGCATTCGTACGATCCAACGCGGCCCTTCTTCGCCTGGGCCTGCGGGTTCGCGCGAAACGAAGTGCTCAAGCACGTCCGTGACTCCCGGCCGGGAGTCGTGTACTTCAGCGAGAAACTGCTTGAGGAACTCGACGCGATCGTCTCCGCCGACGGGTCGCAGGAGTCTGCCGACGAAGCCCGCCAAACGGCGCTCGAAAGCTGCCTCGGGGAACTCCACGAACGGCAACGTTTGCTGGTCGAGCGGTGCTACAAGGGTGTCGAATCGATCAAGGCGGTCGCGACCGAGATGGCGATCTCGCCTGCGGCACTCACGATGCGGCTTCAGCGTATCCGGCACTCCCTCCTGAAATGTATCGAACAAGCCATGGCCTCACGCTGATCGCGATTGCCCACCATGCATGAAGACTCCCGCCCAGCCTGGCTGCCCCCGATCGATGGAGAGTTCTCCGCGCTGATCGCCCGGGTGTGCGACGGCCTCGCGACACCGGGTGACGCGGAGCGGCTCGAGCAGCTCCTCCTGCAGGATCCAGCCGCGCGGCTGGCCTACGTGACCTTTACGAGGCTGAACGCCGACCTCCGTTGGAGGCTGCGGCGGGAGTCTGCCGCGGGGCAGCGCGGGGATTCCGTGCGGCCCGCGGTGGAGAGCCAGCGACGCGGGCGGCTCGCGTCAGGCCGATCCGGCGGCGGCCGCGACCGGTTCGCCGCCTTCACCAACCTCCGCGACGCGCTCCTCCGTCTGCTCGGTCCGATCGCGCATCCCGCACGGCTGCTTGTCGCCTCGGCGGTGGTCGGCGGCGTTCTGGCCATCGCCACCTTGTTCCGCGACGGCCTCCAGGATCCATGGGCTGCCGCGGCGCCCCAGCAGAGCCATGATCGCATCGTGGCCCACATCACCGCGATGCGCGAGACCCGATGGCGCGATGCCCGTCGGACGCCAGACCCGCAGTTGGGCATCCCCCGCGGAACGACGCTCGACCTCGTCGCAGGATTCGTGGAAGTCACGTTTACGAGCGGCGCCACGGTGCTCATGAATGGGCCTGCGCTCCTGACCGTCCAGGATTCCACGGCGGTGCATGTCCACCGAGGTGCGGTCTCAGCACGATTCGAACAGCCCGACCGGACGCCGAAGGCCACGTCGAACGCCCTCTCCGGGGACGACGTCGATCCGTTGTTCGTCGTGCACACCCCGAGCGCATCGGTGATCGATCTGGGAACCGAGTTCGGCGTACGGGTCGCGGACGACGGCACCTCCGACGTGCTCGTGTATGAGGGCCTGGTCGAAATAGAGCCGCATCGATCGAACGACACGACCGACGCCGTCAGGCTCGCAGAGGGTGATGCCCGCAGGGTAAACAATGATGGAAGCGTCGCCACAGTCGACGTCGGGTTTGGCAGAAGTATCGTCAGGAGCATTTCGGAACAAAGCTGCGAAGGACGGCGATTGGAGTGGGTCGACCACGAGGCCGAGACCATCTACTTCGACCGGTTTGATGGCGACTCCGCGCTCGCAGGCAGGAGGCCGTCGTCCTTCAACGGCCATGGCCATGCGGCATGGGAAACGTCGGGCGACGGCTGGGAAGTCGCGGACGGCCGCCTGCGGAGCACCGGCCACGTTGGATCAGCCTCGCTGCCATTCCAGCCGGAAGCAGGATTCGTCTACCGGCTCTCGGCCGTCGTGCATTCGTCCGCTCACAAGCGGGGGCTGGCCGCGATCGGCTTCCTGCCCGTGAGCAGCGCGATCGAGTTCTGGAAAAACCCCGGCGGCTATGCCTGGATCGCGCAGCGGGCCTATCCCGATCCGTTCAAGGGAGGCAACTTCGCGAGCGGGCGGCCGTCGCTGCTCAGCCGGATCAACGACACCGACGCGAAGTACGGCACGCACACCAGGATGGTGCAGCTCGACACCAGGGAGCCCCTGTGGCGGGCGAAGTTCTTCGTCGATGGTGAGGAGGTGGCGTGGTTCGTGTTCGACCATCCGCCGCCGATCGCATTCGCGTCGCTCAGTTTCAATACCGATCGAGTTTCCACGTTCGACGATGTTCGGCTGTCGATGTGGCGACCGCGGCCGGATACGTCCACGGTTCGACGGCCTTGACCTCGTGCTACCTGCTAACCGACGAGCAACCATGCCGCCTCGCTGGGACTGCATCTGTCAGGCGATCCTGACGTGCTGGTGCATGGTCGCCAGCATCGAGGAGAGTCGAGCATCGACGCTGCGACTGCCTTCCATCTGGTCGAACGGCGCGGTCGTCCAGCAGCAGCGGCCGGTAACGATCTGGGGACTGGCCCGGCCGGATGCCGAGGTGACGGTCATCCTCGTCAAAGAAACCGATGACGAAACTGACCATGAGGACCGTGAGTCGGTTACGACGAAAGCCAACTCCCACGGCGCGTGGCGGGTAGCGTTGCACGGTCGGGAAGCATCGTTCGACCGCTATGCCCTGCGCGTGCGTTCCGACGAGGAATCGCTCGAAGTCATCGATTTGCTGTTCGGCGAAGTGTGGCTGTCCGGTGGCCAGTCGAACATGGCGCTGCAGTTGCAGTTTATCCTCGGCGCCGACGACCTTCTCGCCACGGCGAACCGGCCAACGCTACGGACCTTCCAGCAGGCGACGGTCACCGACGCGATGCGGACGAACGCCTCCCGTGTTCCCCTTTTCGACGTCGCCCAAGGCCGCTGGCTGGCCGCCACGGGCGGCGAGAACGTCCGTCAGTGCTCCGGCGTCGCCTACGCGTTCGCCCGGGCGGTTTACGACTCGCTGAACGTGTGCGGCAGGCAGGTTCCGGTCGCGGTGATCAATACGGCGGTCGGGTCGAGTTCGATCGCGGCCTGGATCAGCCCGGAGACGACCGGCATGGTGCCCGAGTTGAAGGCGGCCTATCCGCAGGCATGGCGGGCCGGCCCGGAACTCAAGGGCTACCAGAGCTCCTTTTTTCAGTCGACGGCACTCTTCAATCACAAGGTCGCGCCATTGGCACCGTTCGGCGTTCGCGGCTTCATCTGGCTGCAAGGAGAATCCGACGCCGGAAAGGGCGAGCAAGGCGCTGCCTTCTATCGCATCGCGATGGAGGCCCTGATCCGGGATTGGCGACGGGCATTCGACCAGGGCGACCTGCCCTTCTTCTTCCTCCTGCTGCATCCCTACGCTCACAAGGTGAAGCGATCCCAGCCGCATCAGCTCAACTCATTGGCTTTCTTTCGCGAGGCACAACTCGACGTCGCCCGCGAGGTGTCGCATACCGCCGCCTTCCCGACTCACGACTTGCCCCTCACCTGGCAGGAGCCAGGTAATCCGTTCGCTTACCGAAGCCCGATCCATCCGCTCGACAAGACTCCCGTGGGCGAGCGCCTGGCTCTGGGGGCTCGGGTGTTGGTCTACGACGAGGCGGAGGAGTGCTTTGGACCGGTCGTTAACGGGGCCGAGCGAACTGGCCGCAAGATGCGGCTACGGTTTTCGCACTGCGCGGGCGGGCTGGCGGTTCACGAACGGCATGCGGAACTCCGCGGCTTCACGGTCTGCGGCGCCGATCGCGTGTTCGTTCCCGCCCACGCGGCGATCGTAGGCCAAGACACACTGGCGGTGTGGGCCCCAGCCGTGCCGGAACCGGTCGCGGTGGCCTATGGATTCGCGGCCATGAACCAGGAAGCGAATCTTGTCAACACCGCCGGACTGCCGGCACCGCCATTCCGCACCGATCGCATCGCATCCACATTCGTTCCAGTCTTTCCCGACCAACAGTACCGCACGGAGAACGACTAGCCGAGGGCACGCCACGTTCCCCGTCATCACCACTCATGACTGGCCTCATCATCATCGCCCTCCTCGCGACCGCCACGATCGCCGCGGCCTCCTCCCCAGACGAGGAACAACGTGCCTCAACCTTGCCGCCCAAAACAGCGACTCTGGATGCCGCGATGACAGATCTCGAGGTTCTCGTCGCCCGGGGCTGTATCGCCTCGGTCGAGGAGTGGGAAGCCGATCTTGCGCCCGGGGCGAGGGTGGCTGGCGAGCGGGCCGCGATGATCCTCGAGAAACTCGCGGGCCTCTTCACACCAGTCGGCTCCGTGCAAGAGGCGATCGCGGAACTCGTCGCCCGCCGAATGATCTCCACCCCGGAATCCTGGCGGCGGCTCGCGGTCAAGGGCAGGACGTGCGCCGGCGACGATCTCGCCATGGTTGTCAGCCGAGTTGTCTCTCGTTTCTGGCAGCCGATTCCGACGCCGCATTCGTTCGCCGCCCGGCCACTCGAGACGCTGAATCCGCTCGATGTGAAGGAACACTACGACGTGATCATCGCCGGCGCCGGGACCGGCGGCTGCGGTGCTGCGATCCAGGCGGCCCGCATGGGCTGTTCGGTGCTGCTGGTCGAGCAAACGGATCTGGTCGGCGGGCAAGCGTTCGCCGCCGGCGTCACGTCCATGGACGAAGGCAAGCCGTTCATTCGCGACCGGGGGCTTTACCGCGAACTCTGCGGGCTCATTCAAGCCTACTACGAGCCGCTCGGGGTCGACTTTGTCACCGCATACCAGCGCACCACGCCGGCAGCGGAACCCCGCGTAGGACGCGAACTGCTTCTCCGGATGCTGGGAGACGCCCGCGGCGCTGGCACCCTTGATCTCGCTCTGCGAACAGGCGTGACCGACGTGAAACAGCAGGGCAACACCATCGTGGGCGTCACGATCGCATGCCCAGACGGCCCGGAACAGGTCACTCGGAAGATCGCCTGCGGCGTACTCATTGACGCAACCGAATGGGGCGACGTACTTCCGCTCACCGGTGCTCGGTACCGAGCCGGCGGGAGTACGAGCGACAAAGTCGATCCAAGGAAACAGATCCAAAACCTGACATGGACCGCTGTCGTCAAACAGTATCCGGCCGGCGTACCGTCCGAACTCCGACTAACGACGCCGCCGCCGGATTATGACGCGTTCCTGCCGGAGTTCCGCGCATCGCTCGCGCTCGGGGACCCGGGCGAACTCGGCCCGTCACCGCCGGGAGAGCCCTGGAACTGGAGGCGATTCATCGAGTATCGCGGCATGCCCGACAGCACGCGAAAGGAGCGGCACAACGGCATCACACGCACGCACCTCAACTACAACAACGACTTTCCCGTCAGGGTGGCCGACCTGGAGGATCCGGAATGCCGCATTCAGACGTGCCAGAAAGCAGTACTCAAAACGCTCTGCCTCCTTCATTACATGCAGACGGAACTCGGCCACGACGACTGGTCGGTGGCCAATGACGAAGAATACGACACGCCGTTCAACAGGAGTCAGGTCGAAACCCTGATTGCCTCGCGGCCGGAGGTGGCGGCCTACCGCGACGTCCTGCGGCATTTCCCGATCATGCCGTATGTTCGCGAGAGCCGACGGATCGTCGGGCTCCATACGCTCACGGCTCGTGAGATCGAGCGGCGGCCGGGGACGCCGACGCAGTTCCCGGACACGGTCGCGGTCGGCGACTATGCTGTGGATCTCCACGGCTCCATGAAACCGGAACTTCTCGAACCCGAGTTTGATCGCATCGAGGACATTCCTCGCAAGTTTGGGGAACGGGGCCTCGGTCCGTTTGCCATCCCGTTTCGCTCCTTCATCCCCGAAAAAATCGACGGTTTACTCGCGGCCGAGAAAAACATCTCGCAGTCGCGGCTTGCAAACGGGGCGACGCGACTTCAGCCAAGCACCCTGAACATGGGGCAGGCCGCAGGGGCGATCGCCGCGTTGTCGATCAAGCAGAAGACTCCGCCACGAGCCCTCGACCCGGCGGACGTGCAGCAAGTGCTGCTCGAGGCTGGCTGTCCGCTGACACTTTTGCCAGTGGCCTCGGCTCCCGGCAGCGACGACTGGATCATGCAGCAGCGACAAGCCCTGCGGGATAGCCAGCCGATTTCAAGAGCGCCGTAGGGCGCATCTCTCGGGCGTACTGCCGACCAACGGATCGCGCGTTTGCTCCGGCAGACATTCCGATCATGTACCATGATGCGCCCCGACTCTTCCTGCGGAGCGTGCCCGTGGCCGGCGGTTTCGACATTCAGGTGAACGGCTATCCTGGGGCCTGACCCCCTTCCCAAATCCTGATCCAGTACTTGTGAGAGAATCCTCGTGCCCCTGTTGGGGCTTGAAAGGTTTCTCTGATGAAAAAGTGACGCAGTGCAGAGTAGATCGTGGGCTTGCTTCGGCAGGCTGACGTAGACCTTGGGAAGGGCGTGAATGTGCCCGATGTCTGCCGACGGCTGTACCGCTAGGACACAATTCCATCGTTGGAAATATCTCTCTGCCCCCTACGCTCTCCCCAAGATCCTATCACCACCCCCTTCGTCCACGGCTTTCCCGTTCTCGACGGCCGCCGGGCCGACAGGTCTGTTCCCGGGGGCGTTGGTTCTATGAACGGGTTCGTGAGTGGTCTGGCGAGGATGCCTGCGTCCACATGCTCCGCAAGACGGTGCTCCAGTACGCCCGCGCGGGCGAGGATGCTTCCCGTTCCCCGGCGAAGGACGCACGTGTGAGGGAAGGTGTCATGATGACCCACTACGTCAAGGAGGAGGATCTCCAGCACCGCTCTGCGAGCAATGCCATGTACCATCGGCTCTGTCTCTCGATGACGTCGGAGGTCGCACGGGCTTTGGGCCACGAGCACTCTACGACCGCGTTACTGGAACAACGGCTGCGGGAGGCCGTCGGCTCCCGAAACTGGCCGCTGGTGAGCGAGATCGCCAAGAAGCTCACCAAGCAGGATCGCTCGGCGGGGTGAGTCCGGCGGGCCGGAGCCCTGGCAACGAATCAACTCCGCGAAAAGTGCGGTCAGGACTCCAACTTCACCACTGCCCCTCATGCGGCCGCCTCATGCCGAGAGCGTTGGGCCTCATGCAGGCCATGTCGTGGCTCAGCGTCAAACGGCGGCCCCGTCTCGCACAGGTCACTCAGCACCGCGACAGGAGCCATCCGGCCGGTACCGATTTGAGGATTTTTGAGGATTGCTGATGGAGCGACGAAACTGCCAAATCTCCCGACGACGAAAAGCACTGAAAAACAAGCGGTTTGAAATACACCCGGCAGGACTCGAACCTGCAACCCTCGGTTCCGAAGACCGATGCTCTATCCATTGAGCTACGGGTGCGTGCCTCCAATCGTAACGGTTTTGCGGCCGGGTCAACCGTGGCGGGCATCCGGAGCCGCGACGGGGCCTCCCGGAACCAGACGGCGGCGAATCTGTCGTGTATCCTTCCCAGTGGAGGATCGCTCGGGCGGACGGAGACGGGGCATCACCCGCGAAAGCGGGCCCGGCCGCGGGCGTAGACGACATGGCTTTGATCACTCTCCGCGTCTTGCATGGCGCCGACCGCGGCCGTGTGTTTGAAGACGTGCCCACGCCGGTCACGATCGGCCGCGAGGACGGCAACACGATCCAGCTCAACGACGAGCGGGTCAGCCGGTATCACCTCAAACTCCAGGACGACAGCGACAAGATCGTCGCCACCGACCTGGAGAGCACCAACGGCACGAAGGTCAATGGCGAGGACGTTCAGGTGCGGATCGTCCGCCACGGCGACATGATCGCCGTCGGCCGCTCCCTTCTTCTCGTCGGGTCACACAGCGACATCGACCGCCGCATCGCCGAGGTGTCGGCCCGCCAACAGCCGGCGGCCAACGGGCATGCCCGTCAGCTCCGCGATCGCATCAAGCAGATCTCCGGCCAACAGCCCGACGCCGTCGAGGACATGTCGAGCGTGCGGTCGCCGCTGCTGCCCTCAGGGCCTCCGCCCCTGCCGGAGCGACTCAGCCCGGCGCAGTCGGCGGAACTCGCCGAACTGCTCGACTACGTTCAGGCGGTGCTCCGCGATGCCAGCGAGGCCGCCGTGATTCGCGCCGGCGCCGAAAAGGTGGAACTCGACTTTCCGCAGTGGCAGGCGCTGCTCGATCTCCAGTCCCGCCTGGCGGAGTTGCTGCGGAAGATCGGCGACCCGCCGACGGACTGACGGTCGCCGCTGCGGGAGGTGTGCAGGTCGACAACCTGCACCTACGGTTTTTGCCACGTAGCCGCAGGTTGGCAACCTGTACCAACGTTTTCTCCGAACGTGGCCGCAGGTTGGCAACCTGCGGATCAACAGGCTGCGCCATGGATCCGCAGGGTAGTACCCTGCGGATCAACGGTTTTCGCATCCTGCGGGCCGCTTCCCGCATGCTCAAGGCCCCCGGGCCCGTCTGCTAGAATGCGGCCTTTTCTCGCGAGGCCCACGGATGAGCACGCAGTCGTTCGCCCACCTCCACTGCCACAGCCACTACAGCCTCCTCGACGGAGCCAGTTCGATCGACCGGCTGGTGTCCCGCACGGTCGAACTGGGGATGAACTCCCTGGCGATCACCGACCACGGCAACCTTCACGGGGCGCTGGAGTTCTACGAGGCCGCCAAGGCGGCGAAGATCAACCCGATCATCGGCTACGAGGCCTACATCGCCCCGGGCAGCCGGTTCCAGAAGGATGCCGGCAGCCAGCGGGATTCGAGCTACCACCTCACGCTCCTCGCCCGCGACCGCGTCGGCTTTGCCAACCTCCTGAAACTGGCCACGAAGGCCTATCTCGAGGGTTTCTACTTCAAGCCCCGCATCGACCGCGAACTCCTCGAGGAATACGGCGAAGGGCTGATCTGCCTGTCGGGCTGCCTCTCTGGCGAGTTCAGCCGGGCGCTCGTGGGGTCATCCCGTGAACAGCGGGAGTCGCTGGCGCAGGCCCGCGAGGTGGCCGGCTGGTTCCAGAAGACCTTCGGCGAACGCTACTTCATCGAGATTCAGGACAACGGCCTCGACGTCCAGCGGCAGGTGACGGAGGTCGCCCTGGAGATCTCGCGGGAGCTCGGCATCCCGCCCGTGGCCACGTGCGACTGCCACTACGTGAATCGCGAGGACGCCGAAGCACAGGACATTCTCCTGTGCGTCAACACCGGCCGGTTCCGCAACGACGCCTCGCGCATGCGGATGGACTCCAGCGAGTTCTATCTCAAGAGTCCGCAGGAGATGCACGAGGCGTTCGTCGGCCTCGACCGTGGGCTCGTGGCGGGCGCAGTCGGCCGCAGCCAGGAGATCGCCGACTCCGTGTCGATCGATCTCGACCTCGGCAAGCGGCACTTTCCCGGATTCGAGGTGCCCGGCGGGCTCACCGCCTCCGAGGAGCTTCGCCGGCTCTGCCTGGAGGGGCTCCGCGAGCGGTATGCCGCCGTGGCGAAGCGCTGGGCCGACGGCGGTGTGCCCGCCGACCCGGCGACGGCTGCGCTCCACACGCAGGTGATGGAGCGGCTTGATCGCGAACTGTCGGTGATCGACACGCTCGGGTTCGCCAGTTACTTCCTGATCGTCTGGGACTTCGTCCGCCACGCCCGCGAGCGGAGCATTCCGGCGGCCGCGCGAGGCTCGGGCGTCGGGGCGCTGGTCGCCTACTCGCTCTATCTCTCCCACGTCTGTCCACTGGAATACGACCTGCTCTTCGAGCGCTTCCTCGACATCAACCGCCGGGAAGCGCCCGATATCGACATCGACTTCTGCAAGGAGCGGCGGGGCGAGGTCATCGACTATGTGAAGAAGAAGTACGGCGAGGCCAACGTGGCCCAGATCGGCACGTTCGGTACGCTTGCCGCCCGGGCCGCGATCCGCGACGTGGGCCGCGCCCTCGGGATGCCGGTCCCCCGCGTCGATCAGATCGTGGCGCTCGTCCCCGATCAGCTCGGCATCTCGCTGGAAGACGCCGCCGCCGTCGGCTCGCAGCTCGCCGCGGCCTGCGAGGGCGATGCGGAAATCCGGGAGCTTGTGCACCTCGCCAAGCAGATCGAGGGCCTGGCCCGCAACGTGGGCACCCACGCCGCGGCGGTGGTGATCGCCGACCGGCCGCTCGACGAATACGTGCCGCTCCAGCGGGTGACGGGCAAGGAGGAAGTGATCACCCAGTGGGCGATGGGCGACGTCGAGCGGGCGGGCCTGATGAAGATGGACTTCCTCGGCCTCCGCTACCTCACGGTCGTCGCCAAGACGCTCGACATCATCTTCAGCACGCAGCAACGGCGAATGGATCCCTTCGCCTTCCCGCTCGACGACAAGGCCACGTTCGCCACGCTCTGCCGCGGCGAGACGAAGGGCATCTTCCAGCTCGAAAGCGGCGGCATTCGCGACCTGCTCCAGCGGATGAAGCCCGACCACTTCCTCGACATCGTCGCCGTCAACGCCCTCTACCGGCCGGGGCCTCTCGAAGGCGGCATGGTTGATGAGTATGTGAACGTCAAGCACGGCCGGAAGCGGGCCGAGTTTCTCCATCCCGTGATGAGGGACGTGCTCGGGGAAACGCATGGCGTGATGGTCTATCAGGAACAGGTGATGCGGATCCTGCAGCGGCTCGGGGGCATCGAGCTCTCCTCCGCCTACACCTGCATCAAGGCCATCAGCAAGAAGAAGCTCGAGACCATCGCCGCCTTCCGCGAGCAGTTCGTGAAGGGCGCCCAGGAGCAGGGCATCACGAAGCAGCAGGCGGAGGAGGTCTTCGCGCTGATCGAGAAGTTCGCCGGCTACGGCTTCAATAAGAGCCACTCCACGGCCTACGCGCTGCTCGCCTTCCAGACGGCCTACCTCAAGACCCACTTCCCAACCGAGTTCATGGCCGCCCTGCTCTCGGGCGATATCACGGGCCGCAACTTCAAGAAGAAGGACTCACTCGTCGAGCACATCGAAGACTGCCGGCGGATGGGGATCGACGTGGCTCCGCCCGATGTCAACGCCTCGGACGCCGACTTCACCGTCGCCGGCGGGAAGATCCTCTTCGGACTTGCGGCGGTGAAGGGCTGCGGTCAGCAGGCATCGGAGGCGATCAGCGCGGAGCGGGCGAAGCGGGGGCGGTTCCAAGACCTCCACGACTTCTGCGGCCGGCTCGACTCGTCGGTGGTCAACAAGACCGCCATCGAAAACCTCGCGAAGGCTGGCGCCCTCGACTCGCTCGGTGGCCACCGCGGCGCGCTGCTCGCCGGCATCGAGAAGGCGATGGCGGCGGGTGCCTCGCAGCTCGCCGACCGCAGGAGCGGCCAGAAGAACCTGTTCGCCGCCTTCGACGACCCGCAGCCGGCCGCGGCCGCCGCTCCGGCTGGCCTGCCCGACGTGCCCACCCTCTCCGACCTCGAGATGCGGTCGAACGAGAAGGAGGTGCTCGGCTACTACATCCACAGCCACCCCCTCGCGGAGTTCCAGGGGTTGATCGAGTCGATCTGCACCCACGGCACCGGCGACCTCGGGGGCACGAAGGCGAAGGACGCGGTCGTGATCGGCGGCCTCGTGTCGGCGCTCAAGCTCTCCAACACCAAGCAGGCCCGGCCGGGATCGACGCACACCCGCTACGGCATGTTCGACCTCGAGGATATGAACGGTCTCGTCCGCAGCATCTGCTGGCCGGAAGACTACGCCCGCCTCGGTGAGCACCTGCAACCCGACGCCGTGGTGATCGTGGCCGGCTCCATCGACCGTCGCGCCGGCAGCGAGGAGACCAACCTGATCGTCAACGAGATCGTGCCCATCGCCGAGGCCTGGAAGTTGCAACCGCGGGGCATCACGGTGAAGGTGGTGGAGGGCCAGCACGACTCCGCCACGCTCGACCGGCTCGCCGACCTCGTCCGCCGCCATCCGGGCAAGGCGCCCCTCCGGCTGGTGATCGATGTCGCTGACGGGTCGCGGGTGCTCCTCGACGCCGACCGCGACAAGGTGGCGTGGGGCCAGGAGCTGCACCGCGACCTCGTGGCCCTGCTCGGCCCGGGATGTGTGCGGGCCCCGGTGTCGCTCGGTGGCCGCCGCGAGGAGCCATCCCGTCGCGGCCCGCCCGGCCGGACCCCGGCCAGCGTGGGCTGAAAACCGGGCACAATGGGCTGTTTTTCAGTGAAACCTCGCATTGCCTGAGGGTTCCCGTGCAACTACCCTCCGGCCCGTGCGTCGGTCAGAATCCGGAATCCCGCCACGGGTGAATCCATGCGTGCCCCTGCCAGCAGCCTCATTTGGCGACTCGGTCGTGCGTTTGCCGTGCTGCTCCTTGCCACTGCCTGCGTTGCCGGAGGAAAGACCGTCCGCGGTCAACAACAACTAGGCGGCAACGCCGGCAACCAACAAGGCGGCCAACAAGGCAACCAGCAGGGCAACCAGCAGGGCGGCCAGCTGGGCAATCAGCAGGGCGGCCAGCAAGGTGGCGGTGGAAACAATACGACCGTCGTGAGCGGCGGCAATAATCCTGCTGGTGTCTTGATCGACGCGCAGGGCGTCCTTCGGGCGCAGGCGTTCCCCAGCCAACCTCTCTCGATCGCGCAGCGGAAGGCCGCCGTTGAGGGCCTGCCGGGCGACCTGCGAAAGAAGGTGCCGCTCCGCAAGGTGGCGCTCTCGCGGCTCGAAAAGGCGCTGGCGAAGCACGCCGCCGACGGCCGCGGCGTCCCCGACGAGATCGAGAAACTCGCCGGCCTCACCCGCGTGCAGTATGTGTTTGTCTATCCGGCCGAGGGCGACGCACCGGGCGAGGTCGTGCTCGCCGGCCCCGCCGAACCCTGGCTCATCGACCCATCGACCGGCCGTGTCGTCGGTGCCGAGAGCGGCAGCCCGACCGTGCTGCTTGAAGACCTCGCCACAGCCCTCCGCGCATTCGCCCCAGGCCACCCGCAGGACCGCCTCGTCGGCTGCTCGATCGACCCGACCAAGGAAGGCCTCGCCGCCATGCAGGCGTTCCTGGCCAAGACCGGCCGCGTGAACCCACAGGGCGGCACCGACAACCTCGTCGCCGGCATGAAGGAGGCGCTCGGCGAGCAGAAGGTCTCCATCCAGGGCGTGTCGCCGGCAACCCACTTCGCCAGCGTGATGGTCGAGGCCGACTATCGCATGAAGCTCATGGGCATCGGCCTCGAGCAGCCGCCGGTGAAAATGCCCACCTGGATCGAACTGGCGAGCGCGGGCGCCGTCGCCGCCAACGCCATGCAGCGGTGGTACTTCGTGCCCGACTACGAGTGCGTGAAGATCGCC
Source organism: Planctomycetota bacterium (assembly GCA_037133115.1). Lineage (GTDB taxonomy): Bacteria > Planctomycetota > Planctomycetia > Pirellulales > UBA1268 > QWPN01. The sequence continues at coordinate 23,840 of JBAXOU010000004.1, forward strand.
GAGGACGATCTGGCGATCGAACTGGTCGGCCGCGGCGTGAAACTCTGCGGTGCCGACGAGGTGGTCCGGGCCGATGGCAGCCGGCTTTCGGCCACCAAGTCTGACCAGGCGAGCGCGAAGTTCACCCAGGCGTTCACCCGCAACTACGCGGCGATCGCGGCCCGCAGCCCCGTCTACGCCCAACTGAGAAACATGATCGATCTCGTGGTCGCGGCCGCCTACATGCAGGAGCACGACGCCTACGGGAAGGCCGGCTGGGCCGCCGAGACGCTGTGCAGCGAACAGGCGTATCCGGTCGAGCGGCTCACGCCCCCCACCCGTGCCGAGACGGCGATCCATGCCGTCTGGAGTGGCAACCGGCTGCTGACGCCGATCGGCGGTGGCGTGACCGTGCATCCGCGGATGGCGATCGACGCCCCGAACCTGATCATGGACGAGAAGGGCGAGGTGAAGACGGCTCACGCCGCTGCGAAGGATCTCCCCAGCGACGCCTGGTATTGGGACTGACTCGTCGCGCAGGCTTCGCCTGCCGACCCGTAGAACAGGTTGGCAAGCTGTTGCAACCGTAGAACAGGTTTCCAACCTGCCGAAACGTAGAACAGGTTTCCAACCTGCCGAAACGTAGAACAGGTTGTCAACCTGTTCCCTGATATGCCGCAGGTTCAAAACCTACGCCCCGCCGCTCAGGCCTTCACCCGCTCGAGATACTCGCCGGTGCGGGTGTCCACCTTGATCGAGTCGCCCTGTTCGATGAACGCCGGCACGATCACGTCGGCACCGGTCTCGAGCTTCACGGGCTTCGTGAGGTTCGTCGCCGTGTTGCCGCGCATCGCCGGTTCGGCGTACTCGACCTTGAGCACCATGTGATTCGGCGGCTCCATCGAGATCGGATTGCCGTTGTAGAGCAGCATCGAGCAGACGGTGCCCTCCTTGATCCACTTCCAGGCGTCGTCGACCTGCTCCTTGGAGAGTTCGTACTGCTCGTAGCTGGCGTTGTCCATGAACACGAACGCCTCGCCCTGCTTGTAGAGAAACTGGGCCTCGATCGTGGTGATGTCGGCGGCGTCGAGCGAGTCACCGCTCTTGTACGTCCGGTCGAGCACGGTGTTTCGTAGCAGGTTGCGGAGCTTGCACTTGTAGAGCGCCTGACCCTTGCCCGGCTTCACGAAGTTGCACTCGATCATGATGTACGGGTCGCCATCGATCTGGACCTTGAGACCCTTTTTGAACTCACTCGTGTTGTAGGCTGGCACTGCTGCTCGACGCTCCTGTGGAAGGCCGCTTTCTCTTCGGGGGCCGGCACCCGTATCCTTGTGGAGGGTCAAGCGTCGCCGCGACGCCCGACCCTGTCAACTTCCACCGGCCGTTCCCGATGCCGACCGCCACCCTCGCCCGCAACACGCCTCCGGCCCAGTCGGGCTGGCAGAGGGAACTCGCCGACGCGATCCGCGACCCTGCCGAACTCTGCCGCGTGCTCGGCCTCGACGCCGCAGTCGCGGAGAAGGGCCTGCCGGCGACCGGATCGTTTCCACTCCTCGTGCCGCGGGTGTTCGCGGCGCGGATGCGGCCCGGCGATCCGCGCGACCCGCTGCTACTCCAGGTGCTGCCGCAGGCGGCGGAGACGGAGGACGTCGCCGGCTGGTCGGCCGACCCGCTCCGCGAGGGCGATGCGCTCGCCGCGCCGGGGCTGGTGAAGAAGTACGACGGGCGGGCACTGCTCCTGCTCACCGGCGGCTGTGCCGTGAACTGCCGCTACTGCTTCCGCCGCGAGTTTCCCTACGCCACCAGCGGCGCCACACGCCGGGGTGTGGCGGAGGGGCTCGAGGCGATCGCTGCCGACGACTCGCTCACGGAGGTGATCCTCTCCGGCGGCGACCCGCTGCTGACCGACGACGCCTTCCTCGGAGACGTGATCGAGCGGCTCGACGGCATCCCGCACCTCCAGAGAATCCGGATCCACACGCGGCTCCCGGTGGTGCTGCCATCCCGCGTCACGCCGGGGCTCGTCGACGTGCTCACGGCCTCTCGGCTCGCCCGCGTGGTCGTGCTCCACGCCAACCATCCCGCGGAACTCGACGCCTCAGTGGCCGTGGCGGTGCGTTCCCTCGCCGCCTCACCGGCGATCATTCTGAATCAGGCGGTCCTGCTGGCCGGCATCAACGACTCCGCTGCCGTGCTCGCGGCCTTGTCGGAGAGGCTCGTCGAGATCGGCGTTGTTCCCTACTATCTTCATCTGCTCGACCGGGTGCGCGGCGCCACCCACTTCGACGTTCCGCAGGGCCGCGCGGAAGAACTCCACCGCCAACTCCGGGACACGCTCCCGGGCTACGCCGTTCCCCGTCTTGTTCGCGAGGTGCCGGGAGAGCCCTCGAAGGTCTGGATCGCATGAGTTCGCATCACACACCGGCCACACGCCACGAGGAGCACCTGTCATGAGAGTCCTGATCGCCGTCGATGGTTCGAAGCCCGCACTCGATGCGGTGCGAATGGTCGGAAGGCTTCTCGATCCCGCGTCCGACCTCGTCGCCCTCTACTACTCCCCCCGCGACCTCGAGAAACGCGTCCCACAGGCCTCGCGTTCGATCATCGGCGGGGCGGCCGCCGCGGTATTCGACGACGCCCGTGGAGCGCTGCCTGCCGACGTCGCGGCGCGGGCCGAGTTCCTCCAGAGCGATTCGGCTGCCGCGGTCGGCATCCTCACGTCTACCTCGCAGTGGCAGGCCGACATGGTGGTGGTGGGGGCCCGCGGCCATGGCGGCCTGCAGAACCTCATGCTCGGCAGCGTGTCGAGGGCCGTCGTGCACGGCGGCGATCGGCCGGTGCTGGTCGTCCGCGAGGCGGTGGCCGAAGGCCGCGGCCTGAAGGTGCTTGCCTGCCACCATCCGGCGAGCGCGGCGGCCGTCGCCAAAGCCCTCGGCCACATCCACTGGCCCGCCGGCACCGAGGGGCTCGTGATCGGCGTGGCCGAGTCACTGCTCGCCGGGCCGCTGCCCTCGTGGCTCGAAAACCGCGTCCGCGATCCAGACACCGCCTCGGTCGCGAAGGCCTGGCAGCAGGAACACGATGACGAGGTGACATCGCTTGGCGGAACGCTCGATGCGTTCGCCGGGACGCTGCCGCTTGTGTTCCGGTCAGCGAAGCCGATCATCACCCAGGGCAATCCTGGCGAGAAGATCGTCGCGACTGCGAAGGACCGGGGCGTCGACTTGATCGTGCTTGGCCGCACACCGACCGACCCGCTGTCGCGGTGGCTGATCGGCAGCACCTCGGAAGCGGTGCTCGGTCGAGCCACCGCGAGCGTGCTGATCGTCCCGGTGGAGAGGTAGCGTTTCTGTCGTAGCCAGAGCGTAGGTGCAGGTTGGTAATCTGCACCAGCAGCAGAGTCTGCTCAGGGTTCACCGCAGGTTGCCAACCTGCGGCTACGGAGGTCAGGGTTGCCTACTTATCCGCTACGGAGGTGCAGGTTGGTAACCTGCACCAGCAGCGCGGACCGCCCTGGAATTCATCGCAGCCGCGACGTTCAGATGTAATACATCGAATCGCCGGTCGGCTTGCAGCGGGCGGCGATGCTCGCCAGGGTGATTTCGGCAAGCGTCTCCGCCTCGGCTTCGGCGGCCTTCTCCCAGGCGGCGGCAAGCACGGCGGCGGTCCGAGACTTTTTCCCCATATCCACCGACAAGGGTGCCACAGCGTCCGCCGGCCCCTCGACGGCATCCCGTACGTCCTGGAGCGTCACCTTGTCGGCGGGCCTTGCCAGCCGATAGCCACCGGCAGCCCCACGAATGCTCGCCACGATGCCGGCGGCCTTCAGTTGCAGCAGGATGTGGACGAGAAACCGCGGCGGCACCCCCTGCGCCGCGCAGATCTCGCGGATCCGCACCGGGGCCGGGGCGTCGATTCGCCTCGCCAATTCCACGGCAGCCAGGGCCGCATACTCGGTCTTGGCGGAGAGCCGCATCGCAAAGTCCCTTTCGTCAGCGTGAATGCAGGCCGCACTCGGTCTTGGCAGAGCCGCTCCAGCGGCCGGCCCGCTCATCCTCGCCCATGGTGACGGAGCGCGTGCAGGGCGCGCAGCCGATGCTCACATAGCCTTTGTCGTGCAGCGGGTTGTAGGGGACGTTCTCTTTGATGATCACGTCCCAGACCTTGGCCTTCGTCCAGTTCGCCAGCGGCGACACCTTCACCACGCCGAACTTGTGGTCCCAGCCCACGATCGGCGCGGCGGCACGGTCGGGGCTCTGGTCGCGCCGGATCCCGCTCATCCAGGCGTCGTAGTTCGCCAGCACGCGGGTGACGATCGAGAGCTTCCGATCACCGCAGCAGCGGTCCGGGTCGGTGCGATGGATCGGCCCACCGTGAAGTCGCTCGTATTCCTCGACGGTGGTCGCTGGCTTTTCGAGCACCACGTCGATCCCATACCGCTTGGCGATCCGGTCGCGAAGCTCGATCGTCTCCGGGAACTGGTAGCCGGTGTCGAGGTTGAAGACGTACGTCGACGGTGAGATCGTCGCGAGCCAGTGGATGATCAGGCACCCTTCGGGGCCGAAGGCCGTCGCCATCGTGAGCTTGCCGCCAAAGCGATCCGAGGCCCAGCGGATGATTTCCTGGGGCGTCGCCGACTCGAGCGACCGGCTCTCCCGCGCAAGCTCCTCGCGGAACTGGGGTGTCGCCTGACGGACCTCGGGCTGGTCAACAACGACTGCCGGCACCATGCCTATACCTTACCTCGTTGCTCAACTATTGCATGAATTCTACTTCGATCTTTTGCATCGGCCAAGAGCACGGCCGACATCGCGTTTCAGTCCATGCAAGCCGCAGGGTTTGACGGCGTTTCCCGGCTTCCGCCGCGGCCCCTCGCCAACCCCCTTCAAAACGGCACAATCGCCACCTCAGCGGTGAACGATCCACACGGCGAGAAGAGAGGGGCGCATGGCACGCAACGTGGCTCTGGCGGTTGATCTGGGAGCCTCCAGCGGCCGTATCGTCTCAGGCAGCTTCGACGGCAGGATCCTCGAGTTGGAGGAGCTCCACCGGTTTGAGAACGGCCCGGTGGCCATGGCCGGCCAACTCGTCTGGGATCTACCCCGCCTCTGGCACGAAGTCGTCGGTGGCCTGCGGGCGGCGGCGACCCGCCACGGCACGTCGATCACCACTGTCGGCGTCGATACCTGGGGCGTCGACTTCTCCTTTCTTGGGCCTGACGACACCCTGCTGGCCAACCCGGTCTGCTACCGCGACGCCCGCACCCGCGGGATGCTTGCGGCCGCGGAGAAGGTGGTGCCGCGGGCAGACATCTTCGCGGCCACCGGCCTGCAGTTCATGGAGATCAACTCGCTGTACCAGTTCCTCGCCCTCAAGGCTTCGAACTCGAGTGTGCTGGCGGCGGCCGACCGCATGCTCATGATCCCCGATCTCGTCCACTGGCTACTCGCCGGCGAGCGATCCAACGAACGGACCAACGCCTCCACGACCCAGTGCTACGACCCGCAGACCGGCGACTGGGCCTTTCCGATGCTCGATCGCTTCGGCCTGCCGCGGCGGGTGTTTGGGCCGCTCGCCGATCCCGGCACCGACCTGGGAGTTCTTCGTGCCGACGTGGCCGCTGAGACGGGGCTCGCCGACGTCCGCGTGATCCTGCCGGGCACGCACGACACCGCCAGTGCCGTGGCGGCGGTGCCCGCCCCCGAGCCACCCAGCAGCCGTCCCGACTGGTGCTATGTGAGCCTCGGCACCTGGGCCCTCGTGGGGGCCGAACTTGACCGGCCGCTCGTGACACCCGAGTGCCTTGCCCGCAACTTCACCAACGAAGGCGGTGTGGGTGGCACCACCCGGTTGCTCAAGAACGTCTGCGGACTCTGGCTCGTGCAGCAGTGTCGGGCGGCCTGGCAGCGGGCCGGCAAGGATTGGACGTGGGAACAGCTCACGGCCCTGGCGGCGGAGGCTCCGCCGCTGGTGACGCTCGTCGATCCCAACGACCCGTCGCTCGTCGCCCCCGCCGACATGCCCGAGGCGATCCGCCACCTGGCGCGGGCCGCAGGCGAGCCGGTGCCCGAATCAACCGGGGCCATGGTGCGGGCGGCGTTGGAGAGCGTGGCCGCCGCGGTCCGGCGGACCCTCGGCGAACTCGACACGCTCCTCGGCCGCCGCGTCTCTCGCGTGCACGTGGTGGGCGGCGGCGTGAAGAACCGCCTGCTCTGCCAGATGATCGCAGACGCCACCGCGCGGCCCGTGGTGGCGGGCCCGGTCGAGGCCACGGCGATCGGCAACCTGCTCGTGCAGCTGGCGGGCCGCGAGGGATCGGTCGATCTGCGGACGGTGCGGGCGATCGTCCGCGACAGCTTCGAGACGGAGCGATACGAACCCCGCGACGCGGCCCGATGGAACGACCGCCTCGGAACGTAGCACGGATCACGCATGCCCCACGCCTTACGGCGTTGGGCTTGGACGAACGCCGACTCACGCCGCCTGCTGCTGGCGGGCGGGCCGCTTCGTGACCACACCGTGATCGACCTCGATGATCGCGTCGGCCAGGGCGAGGGTGCTCGCCCGGTGCGTGATCATGATCACGGTCCGGTTCTCGACATACGTCGCGAGAGCCTCGTGGATCAACCGCTCGCTCTCCACGTCGATCTGGCTGGTGGCCTCGTCGAGCACGAGAATCTCCGCATTTCGCAGAAATGCCCGGGCCAGCGAGATCCGTTGCCGCTGCCCGCCGGAGAGCCGGAAGCCGTTGGGCCCGACCATCGTCCGGTAGCCCTCGGGAAACTCCGAGATGAACTCGTGCGCGTGGGCCTTGCGGGCGGCCTCTTCGATCTCTTCCTCGGTGGCGTCCCAGCGGCCGTAGCGGATGTTGTAGTGGATCGACTCGTTGAAGAGTTCGGTCTGCTGCGTGACCATCGCGATCCGTCGCCGCAGGTCATGCAGCGCGAGTTCCTTGATGGGCACCTCGTCGAGGAGCACGCGGCCGGAGGTCGGATCGTAGAACCGGCAGATCACGTTCACGAGCGTGCTCTTGCCGCCGCCGTTGGGGCCGACGATCGCCACGCGTTCGCCGAAGCGGATCGTGAGGTCGACGTCCTTGAGCACCGTGTCGATGCCGTCGTAGGAGAACGACACCTTGTCGAGGCGGATCTCGCGGTGGGGCGAGGGCAGCGTCTTCGGGTGAATGGCTTCGGCGAGCTTCGACGGCGTGTCGAGCAGCGGATAAAGACCCTGGGCGCCCACCATCCCGATGTTGAGCCCGGTGATCACGCCCGAGAGTTTTCGCACCGGGTCGCTGGCTCCGATCAGGAAGCCGAAGAAGATCATGATGCCCGGCACCGTCATCGGCTGGTCGGTCATCATGATGCCGAAGATTTGCGTCTCCTGGTGAATCACGAGCCAGGCCCCGACCGCGATCGAGGTGGCCACCATCCCGATGCCGAGAATCTCGGTAATCGGGTTGGCCAGGGCGTGGTAGAAGGAGTGCCACATGCCGGTCTTCATCATGTCGCTGGTGCAGGTGCGAAACCGCTGTCGCTCGAACTCCTCCATCGTGTAGGCCTGCACGGTGAGCACGTTATTGAGCGCCTCGAGCAGCACGTGGTGGAAGCCCTTGGAGCGGGCGAGGATGTTCTTCGACACGCCGCGAATCTGGCGATTGAGCCAGACCATCAGGAAGCCCACGAGCGGAGCGAGCGTCAGGCAGGCGAGCGTGAGCCGCCACGACACCATGAAGGCGAAGCCGAGGCAGGTGGCGATCTTGAGCGGCTCGGTGATCGCGCCGCCATAGACCGCCGTGATGCCGCTGGCGAGCATGTCGGAGGTGCTCGTCACCTGAGCCATGAAGCCGGCCGAGCCCCACCTCATGAACTGGGCCCGGTCGAGTTCGAGCGCCTTGTCGAAGACCTTCAGTCGGATGTTCCGGCTGATGGTCATCGCCACCCAGCTGACGAGGAGCGTGGAGCCCATCAGGAGCACGTGCTTCACGAACGTGCTGACGACGACGAACACCACCACGAGGAGCACGGTGTGGAAGGGGTCTCGCGGCAGGAAGCGGTCGAGCCACGGCGCGAGCCGCTCGCCCGAGTAGACGATCGCCTCGTCACCCCGCTTCGAGAGTTTCAGGGTGTCGAGGAGATTGCGATTCTTCTTCGCTTGATCGGCGCCGACCTCTGGATCGGCGAGCGAGGCTTCGAGGGCCGCGGTCTGCGCGGTCGCGGACGTGATTCGCCCCTTGGCTTCCTCGATCCGCCGTTCGTTCCACGACTGGAGCGAATCGCCCTTGAGCGTCACCTCGATGATCGGAAACAGGGCGGCGATGTTGGCGCCCCAGAGGGCGGCCACGCCGGCGGAGCAGAGCAGCGCCGCGGCAAGCAGCGGCCAACTTTTGGAGGCCTCGCGAAGCGCCCTGAGGAAGTAGTTCATGAACCGGCGTCTCGAAAAGGGCGGGGGGTAGGCCCTAGAAGTGATCGGTCAGGTCGGTCGCACGCCCCCATCGCAGTCTCCTATCGATCCGGCGGCGGAGACTGCGCGTGGCGTGGCAGGATGGGCGGACCGTGGCCGCCGTCACCTGCTATGCGGGTGGGGAAAGTAGTGACCCCGGCGGCAGCGTTCAAGGGCGGGTTTTTCTGAGAAAAAACCTGCTCAATACGCCCCTCAGCCCATTCTCCCTCACCTCCGCGGCCAACGCCGTGTGGGGAAAGCCGGGGAGAATGCCGCACGCGTCAGCGTTTCCCGAGGCGGAGTTCGGCGGCGAGGAGCGTGTTGGCCATCAGCATGGCCACGGTCATCGGGCCGACGCCCCCGGGTACCGGCGTGATCCAGCCGGCCACCTCGCTCACCGCGTTGTAATCGACGTCGCCAACGAGTTTGCCATCGACGCGGTTGATCCCCACGTCGATCACGGTCGCTCCCTTCCGCACCATGTCGGCCGTGATCAGTCGCGGCTTGCCCACCGCCGCCACCACGATGTCGGCCTGCCGCGTGAAGTGGCCGATGTCGCCTGAGCGGCTGTGACAGATCGTGACGGTCGCGTCGCAGCCGCCCGTGCCGTCACTCGGGCAGCCGAGCGGCGGCCGCTGCGCAAGCAGGAGTGCCAGCGGCTTGCCCACGATGTCGCTGCGGCCCACGATCACCACATGCTTCCCCGCCGTTGGGATCGCCGCGTCGATGAGCATCCGTTGCACGCCCGCCGCCGTGCAGGGGATGAACCTCGGCCGCCCCTGCGAGAGGAGCCCTGCGTTCTCCGGATGGAAGCCATCCACGTCGCGGTCGGGCGGCACGGCGTCGAGCACCGCCACCGTGTCGACATGCGCGGGCAGCGGCAGTTGCACGAGGATTCCGTCGGCATGCCCGTGCTCGTCGCGGGCGATCGCCCTCACGAGAGCCACGAGTTCGGTGGTGGTCGCCGTCGCGGCCACCGGCACCACCGCTGCGTCCATACCCACACGGGCCGCGGCCGCCGCCTTGCTCTTCACGTAGGAGGCGCTCGCGGCCATGTCGCCGACGAGGACCACCACAAGCCGAGGCTTGCGGCCGAACATGCCGGCGAACGTCTCGACCTCCTCACGGAGCAACGTCTCGATCCGTCCCGCGAGCGCCCGGCCGTCGAGGATTCGAGCCACCGGGGCCGTCATGGAGCGGCCTTCGCGCCGTCGACCGCCGCCGCGTCGCCCGACGCGGCCCACCGCTTCCAGAGGCCCTCGATGCCGGCGGCCTCGGAGTCGCCTTCGTGGAACACGAACAGGTAGCGGAACGTGAGCGATTCGCCGGCCGGGATCGTGTGGTCGCCGCTCCCCAAGACAGCCCCAGTGAAATCGTGAAGTCCGAAGGGGTTCGCCGCCACGAGCCCATAGTCGCGGGCGTGCCAGTGAGTCGGGTGCCGCAGGTTGCCTGGATGATCAAGCACGGCAAGGCCCACGGTCTTGCCGTCGATCGGACCCCAGTAGCCCACCCAGCGGGCGGCTTTGCCCCAGGCGTCTACGTCGCGCTGACCCTCGGAGTTGATGCAGTGGCCGGCGGCCCCCTTCGAGCCGTCAAGGTCCCTGATTTGCAACTGCGTGGGCACTCGCAGGCCCATCACCCCCTCCTTCGTGTCGCCGAAGGTCACCGGGCCGTGATCGGCGTGGATCGTGATGGAATAGTCGATCGTTCGCGTGGTGGCATCACCGCCAAACACAAGCCTGCGGGTGTCGGTGCAGACGACCGTGCCATCGGCCTTCACCCAGCGGTTTCGCGTCTCGATCACGCCCTCGTCGCCCCCCTCGGCGTGCAGGAACTCCGCGTGCTCGATGCGATTGTTCTCATCCCGTTCCGGCTTGTCGGTCTTGGAGCTCGACGTCCAGAAGTCGATCCCGTTGACGATCCCGTGGGTGAACCAGATCGACTCGTGGTGGGGATGGTCGTGGGCCTCGCCGGCGACACTCTCCACGATCGGCCACGACCTGGTCATCGGCACACCACTCGGGCCGTGCACGGGAAAGAGGATCGGCTTGCGGTGGCCGGCGTGGATGTACGACGTGAAGGGCTTGCCATCGACGGACACGTCAACCCGGTCGTCGTGGCGGTCGAGCGTGACCGCGGCCGACGCGGGCAGGCAGGCGACCGCGACAGCGAGGAAGCGCAGCCGCGCGAGCAGTGCGGTTGTGCCCCGAAGCAGAATCATCACGTCCGGGCCTCCACGTAGAGCGTCCGAAGTTGGTGCTGGATCTCCTCGAGGAGTTTCCGCTCGTCGCTGGCGAGGTTGCCCCGCGTCTTCTCCTCGAGCATGTCGAGGGTGTCGATGAAATGCTTGGCGGTGGGGATGTTTTTCATCGCCTTGTTCGTGATCGGATTCGGAATCCGGCCAAACGCCATCAGCGCCTGCGTGAAGAGCGTGTGAATCAGGAACTCGAACGTGGCCGGTGGCATCTTCCCCATGGCTCCGCCGCTGCCACCGTCGGCGATCTCCGTGTCGTCGCTCATGTCGTCGCTCATAGGGCTCCTTTCGTCAGGCCTCGGCCACCCATGCGCTGCCGGCATGCCGCTCCACCGCCGCGGCCACAAGGCCGGAAAACAGCGGGTGGGCCGCCGTCGGCTTGCTCTTGAACTCCGGGTGAAACTGGACGGCCACGAACCAGGGATGGTCGGCCATCTCCACGATCTCCACGAGCGAGCCGTCTGGACTCGTGCCGGAGATTACCAGGCCCGCCCGTTCGAGTTGCTCTCGATACTTACCGTTGAACTCATAGCGATGGCGGTGACGCTCGGAGATCTGCGTGGTGCCGTAGGCGGCGGCCGACTTCGTGCCTTCGGCGAGCACCGCGGGCCGGGCCCCGAGCCGCATCGTGCCCCCCTTGTCCACCACCTTGTATTGCTCGTCCATCAGGCAGATCACCGGATGCGGCGTGTTGCGGGCGAACTCGGTCGAGTGGGCCCCCTCGAGGCCGGCAGCGTGACGAGCCACATCGATCACGGCGCACTGCATGCCGAGGCAGATGCCCAGGAACGGGAGTTTCCGCTCGCGGGCGAAGCGGATCGCCTCCACCTTCCCCTCGATGCCCCGCTCGCCGAAGCCGCCCGGCACGATCAGGCCGTCGAAGCCGGCGAGCAGCCGCTCGGCCCCCTCGCGCTCGATGTCTTCGCTCTTGATCGGCTGCACGCGAACCTGCGTCTTCTGGGCGATGCCGCCGTGGTCGAGGGCCTCGTAGATGCTCTTGTAGGCATCGCGATGCTCGGCGTACTTCCCGACCAGCGCGATCGACACCTCGTGCTCGGGATTCCGCAGCCGGTGGAGGATGTCGTGCCACTCCTCGAGGTCGGCCGGTGCGGCCTGCATTCCGAAGCGGCGGAGGACGATCTCGTCGATCCGGTTCGATTGCAGCGACAGCGGCACCTCGTAGATCGAGAAGTCCTTGTCGCGCTCCTCGATCACGCACTCCAGGGGCACGTTGCAGAACAGCGCGATCTTTTCGCGGTCTGACACGTCGATCGCCCGCTCGGTGCGGCAGACGAGAATGTCGGGCTGGATGCCGATCTGCCGCAGCAGGCCCACCGAGTGCTGCGTGGGCTTGGTCTTCAGTTCGCCCGCCGCCTTGAGGTAGGGCACGAGGGTGAGGTGAATGAAAACGCAGTTCTCGCGGCCCACCTCCAGCGGGATCTGCCGGATCGCCTCCAGGAAGGGGAGGCTCTCGATGTCGCCCACCGTGCCGCCGATCTCGGTGATGGCGATGTCGATGTCGGCGGCGGCGAGGTTCTTCACCACCTCCTTGATTTCGTTGGTGATGTGGGGGATCACCTGCACCGTCTTGCCGAGAAACTCCCCCCGCCGCTCCTTGTTGATCACCGAGAGGTAGATCTGGCCCGTCGTGTAGTTGCACTCGCGGGTGAGCTGCGTGGAGGTGAACCGCTCGTAGTGGCCGAGGTCGAGGTCGGTCTCGCTGCCGTCGTCGAGGACATACACCTCGCCGTGCTGATACGGGCTCATGGTGCCCGGATCGACGTTGATGTAGGGGTCGAGCTTTTGCATCCTCACCCGCAGGCCGCGGGATTCGAGGAGCATGGCGATCGAGGCGCTGGTGAGCCCCTTGCCGAGCGAACTGACGACGCCGCCAGTCACGAACACGTGCTTCGTCACGGTGCGAGTTCCTTCCCGTCCGCCGGTGCGTTGCCATCCTGCGGCCGCCGCCCACCGAGGTGGACATCACGGCGACCGTTCCGGAACCGGATTGAACCAGCGGTGCCCAGCGCGGTCAAACCCCGCCGCGAATCGTCGTGTATGGTTGTGGGATGCCCGCGACAAACACCACCGCCGCATCGACTTCCAACCTCCGGATCAGGAGTCTCGAGCCGCTCGTGCCACCGGCGCGGCTCTGCGCCCTCCTGCCGCTGGATGCCGCGGCGCACCGCACGATCGTGGAGGGCCGCCGGGCGGTGGAAGGAGTGCTTGCCGGGGCCGATTCTCGCCTGCTGGTGGTGGCGGGCCCCTGCTCGATCCACGACCCCGACGCGGCCCGGGAGTATGCCGGCCGGCTCCACGCGCTCGCCGGGCGGGTGTCGGACCGTCTGCTGGTCGTCATGCGGGTCTACTTTGAAAAGCCGCGGACGACGGTCGGCTGGAAGGGGCTGATCAACGACCCGCATCTCGACGACTCGTTCGACGTGGCGACGGGGCTGCGGCTGGCACGGGAACTTCTCATTGAGATCGCCCGCTTGGGCCTGCCGACCGCGACGGAGTTTCTGGAGCCGATCACGCCGCAGTACATCGCCGACACCATTGTGCTCGGGGCGATCGGTGCCCGCACGACCGAGAGCCCAACCCACCGCCAGATGGCCAGCGGCCTCTCGATGCCGGTGGGCTTCAAAAACTCCACCGACGGCTCCTTGCAGGCGGCGATCGACGCCATGATCGCGGCCAAGGCACCGCACAGCTTCCTGGGAATCGACGACTCGGGGGGCATCGCCGTGGTGTCGACCACCGGCAATCCCTGGGGCATGCTCATGCTGCGAGGTGGAAGGTCCGGATCCAACTACTCACCCGAAGTGATGGCCGAGGCCCGCACGCTCATGGAGAAGGCGGGGCTCCAGCCCCGGATCGTCGTCGACTGCAGCCATGCCAACTCGGGCAAGGATCCTGCTCGGCAGGCGTTCGTGTGGCGGGACGTGCTCGCCCAGCGAGCCGCGGGCGACCGGTCGATCGTGGGCATGATGCTCGAAAGCAACATCCATGCGGGCAATCAGGCAGTGCAGGCCGACCGGTCGAAACTGGCCTACGGCGTGTCGGTGACCGACGCCTGCATCGGCTGGGAGGAGACGGAGGAACTGCTCCTCGAGGCCCACGCCCGGCTGGCGTAGCCCAATCGCGTGCGCGATCGGCAGCGGGCGGCCCCCCGTATAAGCCGAAGGCCGTAAGGCCTCGGGCGCGGCGGAGATGATAGCGCGTCTGTTTTGGCCGCGTCCCACGCCTCACGGCGTTGGGCTTTTACGGACAGGGTGTGGCCGCCCTGTGCAAGCCGCAGGCCGTAAGGCCTCGGGCGCGGTCGAGAAGATGCCGCGTCTATCCTGGCCGCGTCCCACGCCTCACGGCGTTGGGCTTTCAGGGGAAATGCCCCCTGCGATACGATTTCCGGGGTTCCGTCACGCCCCCGCGAAAGGATTCGCCATGCGTCTCTTCTGCCCGTCGTATCGCGCGGCCGTCGCCGCCGCCCTCACGCTCGTTGCCGGCACCGCCGCTGCCCAGATGCAGATGACCAGCGGCCAGGCGGAGATTCAGACCGTCAACTCCGCCAAGCAGACGCTCGACGAGTTCAGCGGCCTGGCGATCGAATCGATCCCGCCGGCGATGTTCGGTAGGGCCGAGGGCGTGGCGATCTTCCCCGACATGATCAAGGGGGGCTTCATCCTCGGCGTCAACTACGGCCGGGGCGTGCTCCTCGTCCGCCGACCCGATCGCACCTGGAGCCCGCCCGTGATGGTCACGATGGGGGGCGGCAGCCTCGGCTTTCAGGCGGGCGTGCAGTCGGCCGACATCGTGCTGATCTTCGCCACGCCACGAAGCCTCAACGGCATCCTCAACGGCCAGAAGGTGACGCTCGGTGCCGACGCGTCGGTGGCGCTCGGTCCCATCGGCCGCCAGGCGAATGCCGGCACCGACGCCCGCCTCGGCGCGGAGATCTATTCGTATGCCCGGAGCCGGGGGTTGTTTCTCGGCGTGTCGATCAACGGCGCCGATCTCTCCGTCGACAACAACGCCAACGCGATGCTCTACGGCCGGTTCGGCGTGACACCGGCCGACGTCTTCGCCGCCCGTGGGCTCGGCTATCACGAGGAGGTGAAGGTGCTGATCGACGACCTCAACGCCCGCAGCCAGGTGGTGGCGCAGGCCGCCGCACAGCTGGTGCCGCCGCCGGTGTCCACGCCACCCGTGGCCGCAGCCCAGCCGGTGCCGGTGACAGTGCCGCCGCCTGCGCCACCAGGATTGCAGCCCGTAGGCGGATTCCCAACGCTCCCACAGCCGCCCGCGGCTCCGCAGCCCGTGCCCCAACAACCGGTGGTGCCGGTGACCGGAGCGACCGACACGCCTTACGAGCCAGCGGCGCCGCCGCTCGTGCCGATCAAGTAGCGAGCCGGCCTCGCCTCATGACGCAGGTTAAAAACCGACGCTCCACAGGGCAGCGCCGTCTGATCGCTCCCCAGTAGCACAGGTTGTCAACCTGTGCCGAGCAAACGCCCAACTCCGATGCACGCAGGTTTAAAACCTACGCTCCATAGGGCAGCGACATCTTGCCTCCCCCAGTAGCACAGGTTTTCAACCTGTGCCGAGCGAAAGCTCGACTCCAGCGCACGCGGGTTAACAACCTGCGCTACGTGGGGAATGAGCGTGTGACCACGCCCACATTCGCAAGCCGCGGGAGCGTCGTGTTCAGAAACGCCTCACACGCCGCATCGACGAGCTTTCGCTGTTCCGCGGGATCGTCCACCCGCTTGCCGTCTTGCTGCAGCGCCCGCCCGCTGGCAGCCAGTCGCAACGCGAGCCTCTCGGCGAGGCCAGAGCGACCGCCAGTCACCGTCTCGTGCAGGAGCGCCGCGTCGAGATCTCCGATGACGTAGCCGGTCCCCGTCAACTCGCTCGCCAACGCCACCGCGCGGCCGCCAAGGGCGTCGGCTTCAACCACCGCGCGGTTGAAGCCGCTCGGGATTGCCACGGGCCCATCCTCGGTGCCCTCCAGTGCAGGCACATGGCCCGCCGAGACGTCCAGTAGGCCCAGGGCCACCCCCGCATCGACGGCCCGCGCCAGGTCGGCGGACGGAGTCGCGGCGAACCGCCCATCCGCGACGATCCGCGATAGTGGCAGACTACCGCCGGCCAGCGCGTCGAGTAGTCCCTGGTAGAGCGGGCCGTCTACCGTGCTCGTCACGATGCCGAGGTTGGACTGAAAGGGGAGCACGGTGCCCGGACGGGTCACGCCAAACTCGAGGTCATCAGCCGTGGCAAGCCGGCCCTCGAGGCCACCGAGCGGTTGCGGTGACTTCGCGTAGATGTCCCAGCGGAAGGCCGTGTTCGCACAGAAATCCTTGTGGGCTTCCGTGACCAGGCGGTCGCGGGTGGTGCGGAAGAGTTCCTGAAACTCAGGCCGCACGCAGAGATCCCAGAAGTTCGTGTGCACGGGTTGGCTGCCCACGAACGTGAGCCCCGCCCGGCCGAACATCTCCGCGACCTCGGCAAAATAAAAGCTCGTCCAGTGTTCGTTGAGATACTCGTGCACCAGGTAGCGGAGGTCCTGCGTGACCAGCGCATCGAGGTAGGCCGATGCCCGCGGGTTGTCGAGGAAGTATTTCGCCTGCCGGTCACGGAGGAACACGAGATACGCCAACGCGTCCCGGACCCGCTGGGTGCTGTCGCCCTGGCGGAGTGCGGCGTACTGCCTGAGAATCCCCCGGATCGGCTGCAGGTGAGCCCAGCCGGGCATCGCGTTGTAGCTCACGAGCAGAAGGCCGCCGGGAGCAAGATGCCGACGGGCCACCTCGAGGATCTGCTCTCGCACCTCGGGTCCCACCCAACTGAACACACCGTGGAGGGCGATGAACTCGAACTCCCCGAGGTCGGCCGGCAGCGACGCGAAGTCGCTGGTGATCACCCGCGCGTTGGCGAGGCTGCCGGCGGCGATGTCGCGGGCGGCCGCCGCGGTGTGATCGGGGTTGATGTCGACGCCGATGAACTCGCCGCGCGGGTTGGCCGCGGCGAGCGTCGTGAAGGAGCGGCCGAGGCCACAGCCAAGTTCAAGATAGCGAAACCCAGGGCCCGACGCGGGCGGGCAGACACCATTGAGCGCGGCCACATGCCGCAGGGTCACCGGCGCCATCTGAGGGTAGAAGCCCGGGACATAGGCGACGTCGGTCACGTATCCAGAGGCGGTCATGCCAGCAGTCTATGCCATGCCGTGGCTGCCCGTACAAGCCGAAGGCCGTAAGGCCTCTGTCGCGGCCAACGTGATGCCGCGTCTGTTTTGGCCGCGTCCCACGCCTTACGGCGTTGGGCTTTTACAGGCAGCGGGTGGCTGCCCGTACAAGCCGAAGGCCGTAAGGCCTCGGGCGCGGCGGAGAGGATGCCGCCATCCTGACCCTCGACAGTATGACTGTTCGCCCGTACACTTCTATTATGCCTGATGACATCGGCCGCGTTCGCGACTCGGGCCCGATCGCGTACTTCCTGACGTGGACAACCCACGGATCGTGGCTTCCGGGGGATCCACGCGGCTGGGTGAAACGCGGCGGTGATTTTTGTCCAGCTAATCAGATTCTCCACACCGCGGTCGTGCGGACGATGACCAATCCCCCGCTGGCACTGTCGCCCGCCCAGCGTGGTTGCGTACGGTATGCGATCGATATGACCTGCCGCAGACGCGGTTGGGTGATCCACGCCTGCCAGTGCCGCATCCAGCACGTGCATGTGGTCGTGACGGCCACCCACACGCAACCGGAGCTCGTTCTCGAACAGCTCAAGGCTTGGTCCAGCCGGGCGCTCGCGGCCACAGGGCTGTCGCACCGCCGCTGCTGGACGCGGGGTGGTAGCACGCGTTTGATCTTTGACGAATGCGGTTTGCAGAGGGTCGTCGAGTACGTCGTGGAAGGCCAGGACCGACCGCGATCGTGAAGCCACTTGCACGGGTGGCCACCCGTACAAGCCGAAGGCCGTAAGGCCTCGGGCGCGGTCGAGAGGATGCCGCGTCTGTTTTGGCCGCGTCCCACGCCTCACGGCGTTGGGAAGGATCTGGGCGCCGTCCTGGCCGCGTCCCACGCCTCACGGCGTTGGGCTTTTACGGGCAGGGGATGATGGGT
>JBAXOU010000005.1:0-41033 GCA_037133115.1 Planctomycetota bacterium
TCGACGACGCGGAGGTGGCCGACCTGCGCACGATCCTCGGCCTCGACGCCGACGCCCCGTTGCCCCGCTGGCTCGACATCGGGTGAGGGCAGGGGCGGCCCGGAGGCACAGGCGGAGGCACAGGTTGAAAACCTGTGCTACGGGGGGGCGCGGAGGCACAGGTTACCAACCTGTGCTACGAGGAACATGTGCGACGAGTGACGAGCGAGGGGCTGCCCGTGCCCAGGAGCCGGCGTTGCTTTCTCCGCGAAGCCAGGATGGCGAAGCGGAGAAAGCATCGAGCGAGCGGAGGGCAGGATGCCCGTAGTGAGCGTCCGGCGATGGGCATGGGCAGCCCCGAGCGGCGCGGAAGGCACAGGTTGCCAACCTTTGATACGAAGAGGCACAGGTTGCCAACCTGTGCTACGGGGAGCCTGGGCTACGGGGAGGATGCTCACTCCGTGGACAGCGCCTCGAGCAGTTCCAGCTTCACGGCGCGGCGGGCCGGTAGCCAGGCCGCCAGGGCGGTGACCGCGAGGGCGGCCAGCAGGTTGGCAACCACGACGCCGGGGCGGATGTGCAGCGCGAGCGGATGACCGAGCAGGGGCTGGCTCGCAAACTGGATGAACAATGCGGTCGTCACGCCTGCCACGAGGCCGACGATGCCGGCGGCGGCGCCCAGCAAGACGCTCTGCAACACCACCATGCCGACCACCTGGCCGCGTCGCATCCCCACCGCCCGCAAGAGCCCCAGCGACCGCTGCTGCTCCAGCACGCTCATGGTGACGGTGTTGGCGACGCCGAGGCTGCCGACCACGAAGCCAAGACCGAGGATCGACCAGAGCGAGCCGACCACGCCGGAGACGATGCGGTCGATGAAGCCACGAAGCTCGCCAAACGACCGCAGAAACATCGAGTGCTTCCGGGCGATCGCCTCGAGCGGTTCTCGCAGGGCGGGCGAACGGCCCTCGGCCGCGGTCACGAGGAGCACGTCGGCCGCCTCCATGCCAAACAGCCGCCGGGCGGCGTCGCGGCGGAGCACAAGCGAGGCGCCTCCGGAGGTGTAGTCGACGACGAGCGCCGCAACGCGGACCGGCGTCTTGCGACCAAACACCTCGACGACCACGTCGTCGCCCGCTTTGAGGCCCGTTCGCTGGGCGAGCACCGTGCCGGCGACCGCCTCGCCCCGTTCGAGCGCCTGCCGCACGTCGGCCTCGGTCGCGTCGACCGGCACGAGCGGCAGCGGCAGCGCTGAGGGCAGGTCGCGGGCGATGACCACGCAGACCTGACCCGAGATCCGGCCCGTTGCCACGCCGATCCCTTCCACGTCGGCCACGCCGTCGAGCCCGCGAGCCTCCGCTTCCATGTCGCGCGATGCCGCCCCCCGATCCTGCCGCGACACGGAGAGCGCCCCGGCCTGGGTCAGCACCCAGTCGGCCCGGAGCATTTTGCCGTACCAGCCGAGCACGTCGTCGACGCTGTCGCGGATCGCGTGGCCGAGCCCGATGCCGTTGCTCACCGCCACCACGAGCACGCCCGCCGTCAGCGCGGTGCGAATCGGCTGCCGGACGATCTGCTCCACAGCGAGCCGGCCCTCGATCCGCCAGCGCGGAGGCACGAGCCGGCCAAGGATGCGGACCAGCGGGATGAGGAAGAAGGGAGTGAAGGCCACGAAGGCAAGGAGCAGCACCACGCCCGAGATCACCGACGCCCGCGGCGGCAGGAAGCCAAAGGCCATCGCCAGCTCGCAGCCGAACGCGACGAGGCTCAGAAGCACCGCCGCCACAAGCAGCACCCGCATCGACTCCCGCGGCGGCTTGGCCGGGAGCACCGACAGCCCCTCCAGCAGGTCGACCGACGTGGCCTGACGGGCGGGCCACCAAGCGGCGGCCACCGCGATGACAATACCGAGGGCCACCGCCACCGGCACAAGGAGCGGATGGACGACGACGTCGCCTGCGCGGGTCTGCAGCGCCCGCGCGATGCCGGCGGAGATCGGCGCCGCCGCCGCGAGCCCGGCCGCGGCGCCGACGGCGGCCCCCAGGGCACCGAGGATCGCGGCCTCGACGGTCACGAGGCGGCGCACTTGGCGACCCGTGCCGCCGAGCACCCGGATCAGCGTGAGCCCACGCCGCCGCTCGGCAACGTTCATGAGCATGGCGTTGCCGACGATGAACCAGGCCATGGCGAGCGTCAGGGCCGTGACGAAGTCGAGGCCCAGGTTCGCCGAATGCAGCACGTCGTCGGCCAGGCTCGCCCGACCGGCGGGCACCTCGGCGACGAGTTCCTCCGGCAGCCGCTCGGCGACCGCCGCCAGCACGCCCTCGCGATCGACGTCGGCAGCCAGCACGACCCGCACGCGGTCTACCTCCGCCGTCGACAGCGACATCGATTCCAGCACCTGGATGTCGGCGACGATGGTGGCGCCCTCCGCGAACCAGCGGAGCGAGTCGGTGGCGGCGAGCCCCACGACCCGCATCCGGGCGATCTTCCGCCGCGCGAAGAACAGCACCTCGTCACCCACCGCCACGCCAAGCCCCTTGGCGAGCGTGGCATCGAGCACCACTTCGTCGTCCTCACGGCACGGCTCGCCCGACTCCAGTGCGAGGAGCCCGGCAGACACGAGCGCCGCAACATCCACTCCCACCGCCACCTCGCGGAGCCGGCTTTCGCCGACGCGGAGGAGCGACGGCCGATAGAAGAGCGGCACCACCGCCCGCACGCCCGGCACGTCAACGACACGGGGCACGGCCATGGCATCGAACCGCTTGCCGTCGCGAGCCGTGACGTCGATCGTGGGCACTCCCGCCACCGCCTCGGTAAGCCGCTTGTAGCCGACCCGCGACGCGTCGGCCGCCGCCCAGGTGGCCACCGCCGCGCCGACCGCCACCGCGACACTCAGCGCCGCGGCCAACGCCCGCCCCGGGCGTCGCATCCACTGCCGGATGAGCAGCCCGCGGAGGTTCATGGCCGCGGCATCCCGGCCGAATCGGTGTGGATCAGGCCGTCTTGCATTCGCACGATCCGGCCCGCCGCCGCCGCCACCGCCGGATCGTGGGTGACGAGGATCACGGTCTGCTGCCGCTCGGCGACGAGTCGCTGGAGCAACTCGACGACGCGAGCTGAGTTTGCCGAATCGAGGGCGCCCGTCGGCTCGTCGGCGAGCACGACCGCCGGTTCGGTGACGAGCGCCCGGGCGATCGCGCCCCGCTGCTGCTCCCCCCCCGACAGTTCGTCGGGCCGGTGGGAGCCGCGGTGGGCCATTCCAACCGCCTCGAGCGCCGCACGGGCGGCCGTCTCGCACCGTGCCGGAGTCGCACCGTCGAGCGCGAGGGGAAGGGAGACGTTTTCGAGCAGCGAGAGTTCCGGGAGGAGGTTGTACCGCTGGAACACGAAGCCGATCCGGCGGCGGCGGATGGCGGCGAGGGCATCGTCGTCGAGCGTGGCGAGGTCGACCCCCTCGAGCAGGACGCGGCCCGCGGTCGGCCGCGTGATCCCGCCGAGCATGTGGAGCAGCGTGCTCTTTCCCGATCCGGAAGCGCCCGTCACCGCCACGAACTCTCCGCGGCCAACCTGGAAATCCACGCCCCCGACGGCGGCGACCGCCGACTCGGCGTCACCGCCGGAGAACGTCTTCTCGAGTCGCTCGGTGCGCAGGATCGTGGGTGGAGCGTGCATCGCGTGAAACCTGGGAGGCCACGCCATCGTAACTCGTCGGGCGAGGCTTAGCGGGAATCCGCTGCGATCTCGAGCGGCAGGCTGGCCCTGGCGGTCGTGCCGGCGAGCGTGTCGACCACGTCGATGTCGAGCCGGAAGACCCCGGCGGCCGCCGATTCTGGAACCCGGATCACATACCGCGCGAAATAGTCGCGACGCTGCGCCGCGCACGTCTCCGCGATCGGTTCGAAACTCCAGTCGCGGACCGTCGTGCCGTCGCCGGCGACGAGCGCGAGCGATGCATCGATGCAGGTGGTATGGCCGGCGGCAGACCGACCCGACGAGAGGTTGTCGAGTTCAAAGTAGACGATCACCTCCTGGCCAGGGCGGAAGCGGGCGGTCTGGAAGCGGTCGACCACGCCCCACGCCTGCACCCTGGTGGCGAAGCAGGGATTACGAACAGCCAGCGGGAGAGCGGCCGCTGCCGCCACCTGCTGGGCCTGGTCGTCCGGCTCTGGAGCGGATGACGCCGGCGCGGGCGCCGGTGCGACGGCCGGCACTGGGGATGATGCGACCACCGTTTCAGCCAGAGGCATCAAGGGCTCTGGCGCCGGCGCGATCGAGGCCTCATCGAGATCGGCCTTGGCGGCGGTGTGCGAAGCGGCAATGACAGGAGCTGGCGCATCGGCCGGTTCGATTGCCTCGTGTTGTTCAATCGCACGCGGGGGCGGAGATGCGGCGGCCAAGGACGACGCAAACGCCTCGACCACGACGGGCCAGTCTTCCTGCTGGGTTCCCTGCAGTGTCTCGACGAGCGTGGCCCGGGCGGCGGCGTCGAGTGCGCCGATCTTGGCAAGCCGCGCGACCGCCTCATTGATCGCGGCCTCACGCCGCTCCTCGTCGGCCGCCGCCGTGTCGGAGATCTCGACGGCGGGCAGATTCTCCGCATCGGCGATGGCGTCGGCCTGTGGCTCCTCCGCGGCGGCGTGGTCGGGGAGGTCCCAGAACGAGTCGCGGAGATAGGCGGTGCTGATGGCCGAGGTGCACCCGCTCGTCGCGACGACGAGGGCAGCGATCATCGCCGTACAGGATGCCCGGATCGACCAGACGGAGCCGTTCATGAATGGGTGCTCGACATGCAGCGCGGGCATCGCGGCCCGTCGCCAGGGTCCATTTCCACACGCGGGTGGAGGGTAGGGGGCCGCGATCCACTGGAGCAAGGTCAACAACTACGCTGCAGCGGCAAGCCCGTCGGCCCCGCAAATCCTCTCCAATTTGCTAAACTCCCAATGATCCCAGCCTGCCGTAAACCCCTCTCATGGAGAGGTATTCGGCACACCTCAAGACCATCTGCCACGCCGCATGAGCACCGCCGCACTCGCCCACGAGACCGTGCCGTCGCACTGGCGTCACCGGCACCTGCTCGACCTGGAGCGACTCACGCCAGACGAGATCCGCACGCTGCTCGACACAGCCACCCTCCTCAAGGAGGCGACCGACGGCTGCCGCCGGAAGCTCGCCGTGCTGAACGGCACCACCATCGTCACACTGTTCTTCGAGGCCTCGACACGCACGAAGACGAGCTTCGCCCTGGCGGCCCGCCGGCTGGGGGCCGACGTGGTCGACTTCTCGGCCTCGTCGAGCAGCCTCTCGAAGGGCGAGTCGTTCATCGACACCGCCAAGAACCTCGAGGCGATGGGAATCGACGCCGTCGTCGTCCGCCACCAGACCCCCGGTACGCCGCACCTGCTCGCCCAGCATCTCTCCGTCGGCGTGATCAACGCCGGCGACGGCCCGCACGAGCATCCCACTCAGGGGCTGCTCGACATCTTCACGATCAAGGAGCGACTCGGAGACCTCTCCGGAATCACCGTCGGGCTCGTCGGCGACATCGCCCACAGCCGGACCGCCCGGTCCAACCTCTGGGGCCTGATGAAGCTCGGCGCCAAGGTGATCCTCTGCGGCCCGCCCACGCTCGTCTCGGAGCGCTGGCGGGAACTGGGCGTGGAAGTGTCGCACGACCTCGACGCGATCGTGCCGCGGTGCGACGTGCTCAATCTCCTCCGCATCCAGTTCGAGCGGCAGAACACGAGACCCTTTCCGTCTGTCCGCGAATACGCCCACCTCTACGCGATGACCCGCGACCGGCTGAAGCGGGCCAAGAAAGACCTGCTCATCCTGGCGCCCGGCCCGATCAACCGGGGCGTCGAGGTCACGGCCGAGGTGGCCGACTGTCCACAGTCGCTGATCCTGGGCCAGGTCGCCAACGGACTCGCCGTGCGGATGGCGGTGCTCTGGCTGACGTGCGGGCCGCGGGCGGGCGGCGAGTCGTCTTCCTCCGCGACCAGGATCTACTGACAAGGATGCGCCGATGGCCACGCTCCTGATTCGCGGCGGCAGGGTGGTCGATCCCTCGCAGGGGATCGACCGCATCGACGACGTGCTCGTCCGCGACGGGCAGCTAGTGGCCGTGGGCCTCGCCGGCGCCCAGCCGATCGGCAAGGCCGACGAGACGATCGACGCCACCGGCCTGGTGGTGACGCCCGGCCTCGTCGACATGCACGTCCACCTCCGCGAACCGGGCCGCGAGGAGGACGAGACGATCGAGACCGGCACCCAGGCGGCGCTGGCAGGCGGATTCACGAGCGTCGCCTGCATCCCCAACACCGAGCCACCGATCGACACCCAAGCGGCGGTGGAGTTCATCCACCAGAAGGCGACCCGGGCGGACGCCTGCAACGTGTTCGTCGTCGCGTGCGTGAGCCGGGGCCGCGAGGGAAAGGAACTCGCCGAGATCGGCCAGCTCGTCGAGGCGGGCGCGGTGGCCTTCAGCGACGATGGCGCGCCGGTCTACGACGCCGAACTGATGCGGCGGGCCTTCGAATACTGCCGGATGTTTGACAAGCCGATCCTGGCGCACGAGGAGGTGCTGGAACTCTCGCGCGGCGGGGTGATGCACGAGGGGCTGGTCTCGCTCGTGCTCGGTCTCGGTGGGATGCCGGCGGCCGCCGAGGAGGTGCTGATCGGCCGCGACATCGCCCTGGCTGACGTGACCGGTGGCCGGCTCCACGCCATGCACGTCTCGACCGGCGGGGGCGTGGCCCTGATCCGCGAGGCGAAGCGGCGCGGCATCCGCGTGACGGCGGAGGCCTGCCCGCACCACTTCACGCTCACCGACGAGAGCCTCCGGGGTTTCGACTCCAACTTCAAGATGAGCCCGCCGCTGCGGACGGCCGCCGACGTCGAGGCGATCATCGAGGGGCTCGTCGACGGCACCATCGACTGCATCGCCACCGACCATGCGCCGCACGCCCGCGAGAAGAAGATGCTGGAACTCGACCGTGCCCCGTTCGGCATCCTCGGCCTGGAGACGGCCGTCGGTCTCTCCGTCACGCGGCTCGTGAACTCGGGCCGGATCAGCTGGCCGCGGCTTATCGAGGCGATGAGCACGCTGCCCGCGAAGATCCTCGGCATCAATCGGGGCACGCTCCGCCCGGGCTCCGTGGCCGACATCACACTCATCAACCCGAACCTCTCCTGGACGGTCGACGTTCATTCGTCCCGCTCCAAGAGCGTCAACTCGCCCTTCCACGGGTGGACGCTGCAGGGCAGGGCGGTGGCCACGATCGTGGGGGGCCGTGTGAAGTACCGGCTCGGCTGAATGACGCTGATTGTCGACGGCTACAACCTGCTGCATGCCTCGGGCGTGTTTGGCGAATCGCGCGGACCGAGGGGGTTCGAGCAATCGCGGATCGCGCTGCTCAATCTGCTCGTCGACCTGCTCGGTGAGAAGGCCTCCGACACGATCGTGGTGTTCGACGCGGCCCGCGCTCCCGACGGCCTGCCGGCGCGGCTCTCGCACGGCGGCATGCGCGTGTGGTTCGCCCGCGAGTATCCCGACGCCGATTCGCTGATCGAGGAACTCGTCGAGGACGACACGGCACCGACCCACCTCGTGGTGGTGTCGAGCGATCGGCGGCTGCAGGTTGCGGCCCGCCGCCGCCGAGCGAAGGCGGTGTCGTGCGAGGAGTGGCTGGCGGAGGCCCGCGAAGCCCGGCGCCGCCGCGGCCGCGCATCTCCCGACGCCAAGCCCCCGGAGCCCGGCCCCGAGGGGGCCGACTACTGGAAGAAGTATTTCGGGCTCGGCGAGTGAGCGGGGCCGGATAGCGGGGCGGCACAGGTTGACAACCTGTGCTACGGGGGACGATGGGGAAACAAGGCAGCGAGGGGCTGCCCGTGCTCCGAGAGCCGGCGTTGCTGACCAGCGCAGCCCGACCAATCCGCCTGCGGCGGATCGGTGCCCGGCGAAGCGCAGGCAGCATCGAGTGAGCGGAGGGCAGGATGCCCGCAGCGAACGTCCGGCGACGGGGCATGGGTAGCCCCGAGCGGCGCCACACATACGCAGGTTGGAAACCTGCATGCTGAAACAGGCACAGGTTGACAACCTGTGCTACTGAGAAGGCCACAGGTTGCCAACCTGTGCTACGGGGGAAGGCACGCGCCTACACGCGTGCCCACTTGGCAAGTTTGCGATCGAGCGTCGATCGCTCGATCCCGAGGATCGTGGCAGCCTTGGTCTTGTTACCCCCCACCGCCTCGAGCGTAGCCAGCACGTGCCGCCGCTCCATCTCCTCGATCGTCGTCGGTACGAAGGGCCCCAGCCGCGACACCGCGTCGTTGTCAGTGTCGCCGGGGACGGCGAGATGGCTGAGACTGAGTTCGTGGACGTCGATGAACTCCTCTTGGGAGAGCACCACGGCCCGCTCGATCACGTTCCGCAGTTCGCGGATGTTGCCCGGCCAGTGGTAGGCCTGCATCGCCTCGACCGCCTCGGGCGTGAAGCCGCGAAGCTTGCGGCCGGTCTCGGCGGCGAAGCGGCTGAGAAAATGCGCCGCGAGGGGCTCGATGTCTTCGGGACGCCGGCGGAGCGGCGGCACGATGATTTCCACCACCTTGAGCCGGAAGTAGAGGTCACGGCGAAAGCCACCGGCCGTGACGGCCTTCTCCAGGTCGCGATTCGTCGCTGCGACGACGCGCACATCCACCTGCACCCGGCCGCTGCCGCCGACGCGCTCAAACGGATGTCCTTCGAGCACGCGAAGAAACTTGGCCTGGATGGCGGGGCTCATCTCGCCGATCTCGTCGAGCATCAGCGTGCCCCGGTGGGCCGCCTCGAACTTGCCGATCTTGCGCTCGGTCGCACCCGTGAAGGCGCCCTTCTCGTGGCCGAACAGTTCGCTCTCCAGCAGCGTCTCCGAGAGAGCCGCGCAGTTGAGGCAGACGAACGGACCGCTGCTGCGATCACTCGCGTCGTGGATGGCACGGGCGATGAGTTCCTTGCCCGCACCGCTCTCGCCGCGGACGAGCACTGTCGCCTTGGTCGTCGCCACCCGCTGCATCTGGCCGATGATGCCCTGGAGCGCCGGGCTCGCCCCCACCATGTGGGTCTCCTGGCCAAGCCGGCGGCGGAGTCGCTCGTTCTCGTCGGCGGCCGTGGCGAGCCGGGTGGAGAGGACCTCGCGGGCGGCGAGATTGTCGAGCGCCACGCCGAGGGCGTCGCAGACCGCCATCACAAACTCCAGGTCGTCTGGGGTCGCCGCACCGCCCGCCTCGACCTCGAGGTGCATCACGCCGACCGGCCGGCCCCGCGAGCGGATCGGTGCGGCGATCGTGGTCGCGGCCCCACCCAACCCGCCATCACCTGACGCCAGCACCGCCTCATCGGTGAGGAGCACCGTGGCGGCCGCGGCGTGGGGAATCGCGCCCGGCCAGGGATCTGGCGTCGATGCGGTCGGGGCGACCATGTCGATGGTGGCCCGATCGAGGGCCACGTCGCCGAGCCTGGCCGGTAGGAGGACGATGCCGCGGGTGGCCGCCGTGCCCTGAAGTGCCGAGTCGACCGCAAGCCGGGCGATGCCGCGGGCATCATCGGCGCCGGCCAGCGCGAAGGCGAGGCGACAGAGGTCGGCGGCCGCCCGCCCCACGCGCGGCGCCGTGCCGGCCGCCTCGCTGATCACTTCGAGCAGCCGACTGTGGCTGCGGCGATGCGTGATCGACGCCATCCACTCGGCGGCGCCGGCCGGCACGTCACCGGCGATCGTGTCGGATGGCCCAAGCGCCTGGCTGGCGCCGGTCGGTGGTGCGCCATCGGTGAAGGTGATCTGCACGAGGCCAATGCAGACGACGTCGCCGGCAGCCAGAGGCCGCTCGGAGACCACCGCCGTGCCGTTGACCGTGGTGCCGTTGCGGCTCTGCAGGTCGCGGACGACCCAACCACCGGGAGCGAAGAGGATCTCGGCATGCACCCGACTGGCCCGCTCGTCGTGGAGGACGACGTCGTTGGAGGGGGCGCGGCCGAGAGTCACCCGTTTTCCGGGCTCAAGCCGGACGATGCTCTCGCCGACCGCAGGGTCGACCACGTGCAAAAAGGACTGGGTTACGGCCGTCATGCCATGCGTCGGGAACTGGGCTGGCCGCGTCGGCCCTCGCAAGTCGCTGGGGCGCCAGCGGCACGGAGCGTGCATCATGATCCAGGGGCGACCACTTGGCGAGGGGCAGCAAAAGGCGGCGTTTCCTCGCAAGAACCGGGTTTGCCGGAAAATGCGGGCCTTACTAGCATCGGGGACGGTTAGCCCCGGGGTTTTACACCGCCACTGCGAGGTCTCCATGTCCGCGATCCGCCTCCCCGCTGTCGTCCGCCGAGCGGCCTGCCTGGTGCCCGTGCTCGCCGCGCTGATGCAGTCGAACCTCTGCTTCGGCCAAATGGGCTTCGGCAGCCAGGCCGTGGGCGGCATCTCGGTCGACGCCGCTGGCATTGTGCGGACGCTCGAGCCGAAGGCGCTGGAGTCGCTGGCGGCCGAGCGGACCCGGGCCCTGGCCGATGCCGGATGGTCGGGCAAGGCAAGCGAGTCGCGCACGGTGTCGCTCAAGGCCGTCGCTGCGGCTGTGACGGAATCGGTCGCGAAGGGTACGCCGCTTCCGGCCGAGGTGCAGTTCCTTGGCGGCCTGCAGCGGATCGAACGCGTGTTCGTCGATCCCGATGGGCACGACATCCTCCTCTGCGGCCCCGCCGACGCGCTGGCGGTCGACGGCTCCGGAGCGATCGTCGGCGCCAGGAGCGGCCGGCCACCTCTCTACCTCGAGGATCTCATCGTTTGCCTGCGTGCGATCGAGGCGGCCCGCGCGGGCGGCATGACCTGTTCGATCGATCCCACCCCCGAAGGCATCGCCAAACTGCAGGCCGTCCTCCGCCGGCAGGGCACGATGGGCCCCGACCCGAAGGCGACGTTCACCGCGATGGAGCAGGCCCTCGGACCACAGAAGATCACCGTCGGCGGCGTGCCGACCGACAGCCGCATCGCCCGCGTGCTGGTCGCAGCCGACTATCGCATGAAGCGGATCGGGATGGGGCTCGAGGAATCGGGCCTGAAGGACCTGCCGAGCTACCTCGCCATGATCCCCGCCGGCGGCCGGGCCACCACGCTGCCGCGGTTTTGGCTCGAAGCCGACTACGACCCCATCGCCCGAGATCCGGACGAACTCGCCTGGAGCATCGGCGGCCGCCGGATGAAGTGCCTGACCGAGAGCGACGTGGCCGCAGAGGGCGGCATGAAGCGCGGGGCCGTCCCGACCGACGCCATCGCCAAAAAGTGGTGTGATGCCATGACGGCCTCCTACGACGACCTGGCGGGGAAGCAGCCGGTATTCGCCGAACTGGTGAACTGCATCGACCTCGCCGTGGTGGCCGCCTTGATCAAGGGCCGGCAACTTGACGGCCGAGCCGGGTGCGACCTCTCACCCCTCACGGACGCTGCCGGCCTGAAGATGCCGTCGTACGACGTGCCGGCGTCGGTGCCGACCGTGGCGACCGGTGTGAAGAAGGGGACGACATGGGTGCTGTCGGCATCCGGCGGCGTGAAGTTCCAGCCGTGGCAGTTCGCCACCAACACCGCCGAGGCCGCTGACCTCGCGGCGAGCAGGACGGTCGCGATCGCGGCCCGGCCCGCCACGGTCAGCGGCTGCTCGTGGGACTGATGCCCTTCGGCACCGCCCACTCGATCCGCTCAAGATCCGCCGCGATGCTCGGAAAGTAATCATCGACCCATCCCGCCTGGGCGAGTGAGGCGAGGCTGCCCCTGAACTCCGGCGGCGGCACGCTTTTCGCGAGCACCAGCGCGGCACCGCACGCCGTGGCCACGGCGGCCGCGATCGAATCACTCGTCACGTGCCAGCCCACGGGCAGGTCGTCGTATCGGCCGGCCTGCGAAAGCCACGCGGCCGCGTCGAGGACAACGGCCCCTGCGGCATCAGTCGGCGCCGCTGCGAGCTTCAGCGAGGCTGCCTCCGCAGCCAATCGTGCCGTGATGCCCATCGCGTCTATGGCTAGCCGGTGCATGACCTCCACGGGGCACGGACTCGCCGCGTCGATCGCCCGCAGGCCGTCGACGACCGGCCCGCCGCCGATCACGATGGTCGTCGGGCCCACGCAATCCGCCACGAGCGATCGGAGTTCGTCGCGCCAGGTGCGCCGCACCAGCAGACTACCGCCGAACTTGACCACGGTTTGCGGAACGGCTGCGCCCGTGGCGGACCGGATCACGCCCCTCAGCCAGCCGGCGGTCACGAAAGCTCTCCTCGGGCGATGAGGGCGAGGGCATGGGCGGGTGCCGACCGGGAGACGGCCGCTCCGACGACTGCCGGCAACGACACAGCAGCAACGCTCCAACCGAGCCGATCGAGGGCCATGCGCGCAAGCGGCTCGCCGTGACCGGAATAAACGACGGCTTTCGGTCTTGCCCCGCACCGCCCGGCCACTCGATCAATCGCCCGGGCCACCTGACGGGCCTGGGCCTCGGCGATCCATCTGGCGGCCCGCTCCGCATCGGCAGCCGTCACCGCGGACGGCTCCAGGAGCATCGCCCGCGCCAGCCGGATACGGGAGGCGTCGCGGGTGAAGGGGCCGCCATCGGCGGTGTCTGTCGAAGCTGGATCCTCGGCGAGGCCCCCGAGAACGAGCCAGGCATCTCGCGACTCTGCAAACCGCTCGCTTGCGACCGGCCGGCGGACGCCCCGATGCGGTAGTCCGCGGACGATCGCAGGTGCGGGCGTCCGCTCGATACCGGTGTAGACGAGCTCGCCCGTCGCCATCCTCCCGGCATCGTCATCGGCCAGCGGCGCGGGCCGGCCGCCGGCAAGCGGCACGATGTCGCAGGTGGTCGAGCCGATGTCCACGAGCAGCGCCTGCGAGTGCGGCACAAACGACGCTGCGAGTCGTGCGACGGCGTGCCAGTTGCTCGCCGCGACGCCGAGCGGATCAGTAGCCACATCGCCTGGCGAAACGATCCGGCCATCGACACGGTAGATCCCGAGAGAACAGCACCCGCTGGCCTCGGCCGCCGCCGCCAGCGCCCCCACGATGCGCGAAACCCCTTCGGCCCGACCGGCGAAGCAATCGGCAATCTCGCCGGTCATCGTGGCAACGATCCGTCGCGGGCCAGCGTCGCGGATGATCCGTGCCAGCACTTCAGAGAGCCGCGAGGCATCGCGCCACATCGCGAACGGCTCCGCATGCGTCCAGCCAGTCCCATCGGCCGCCTTGATGTTCGCGCCTCCGACATCGAGGGCCAGCACGTCACGTCGGAAAGGCGGGGACGTCATCGGTGAGCGTGAAGGTGAATCCTGCCGGCAGTGCCGCAGGGCCGATCTCGCGGCCGGCGGCCGCATTCACGATCGCCCGAACGAGACTCGCCGGTGCCGCGGCCGCGAGCCCGACGAACGACGTCGTGATGCGAGGATTCACCTCCAGCACGCGGTCGTCGAGACCGTCGGGGCGGTCCCCGAGGATCATATCGACTCCAACCCAGCCGGCGCGGGCCGTGCCGCGATCGCGGCGGAGAAGGGCCTCGACGGCGCGCACGGCCAACCCTTCCGCCCGGCGCTGTTCGCCCCTGCTCCGCAGCGGCTCTCCACCGGCATAGCCAGGCAGCGGCCCAGATGAGAACCGCTGCACGAGCGCCGCGAATGGCACGACACCGCACGGCCCGATCAGGCACGACACGCCGACCGGCTGACCTGCACATTCGGCTTCGAGCCGCGTAGCCACGGGGGCGGGGCAGGGGAGTGGGTCGCCCGGGCGGACGATCACAAGGCCATCGCAGCCGGCGCTGGCCCGAGCCTTGCGGACGGCCGGCAGGTGAAAGCCTGCTGGCCACGCCTCTCCTGCTGCGAGCGAGCGTCCGGCGGGCACAGGAACGCCGGCCGCGGCCAGCGCGTCGATCGTGGCCTGCTTGTCGGCTGCGATTCGGATGAATGACGTCGAAGGGCCGAGCACCGTGCCCCCGGCCCGACGAATCGACTCCACCCGCGCCGCCAGCACACCCGCCGTCTCGGGCGCGACCAGAAGGACACCATCCGCCTCCCGAGCCGCCGCGACGAGCGTTTCGGCCTCGCGGCCACGACGCACGATAACCCGCCTCACAGCGGCCGGCAGGTCGAGCGGCAGCGACTCATCGACGAGGGTGGCGACATCGAAGCCGCCGTCGCGCGCGGCGTCGGCGACAATCGCGCGAAACATCGCCCGCCCCTCACGGGCGAGCGAGTTCACGTCGTCGCCAGGATGAACCACGAGTTCACGGTCCGGCCCGGCAAGCCCTCCTGAGCAGCACCATTCGTAGATGACGAGACGCATCAGTGTGTTCCAGGAGATGAGGATCACACAGGTTGACAACCTATGCTACGAGGAGAACACAGGTTGAAAACCTGTGCTACCAGGATCACACAGGTTGACAACCTGTGCTACGTGGGGATCAGCGAGGGGCTGCCCGTGCCACGGAGCCGGCGTTGCTGACCAGCGGAGCCAGGATGGCGAAGCGCAGGCAGCATCGAGTGAGCGAAGGGCAGGATGCCCGCAGCGAACGTCCGGCGATGTGGCATGGGCAGCCCCGAGCGGCGCGACACCGACAGCCCAGTGCGTAGCCGGAACAATGGGCACAGGTTGAAAACCTGTGCTACCAGGATCACACAGGTTGAAAACCTGTGCTACGTGGGGATCAGCGAGGGGCTGCCCGTGCCACGGAGCCGGCGTTGCTGACCAGCGGAGCCAGGATGGCGAAGCGCAGGCAGCATCGAGTGAGCGAAGGGCAGGATGCCCGCAGCGAACGTCCGGCGATGTGGCATGGGCAGCCCCGAGCGGCGCGACACCGACAGCCCAAAGCGTAGCCGGAACAATGGGCACAGGTTGACAACCTGTGCTACGGAAGCGACGAGCAGGCTCGTCAGAAAATTCCGAGCTGGTCGCGGGCCGCTTCGGTCATCCGGTCGGGCGTCCACGGAGGATCCATCACGATCCGAACTTCCACGGCCGACACCTCAGGGCTCGCGCCCACAGCACGCTTGGTGTCGGCGATCAGTTGCGGACCCGCCGGGCAGGCGGGGCTGGTCATCGTCATGTCGATCGACACGTGCTGCTTACCCGGCACGTCGGCCGCCGGCGAGAGCGTGACGCCATAGATCAGGCCGAGGTCCACGATGTTCACGAACAGTTCGGGGTCTTTCACCTCCTTGAGCATCTCGCGGACGCGGTCCTCGCAGAGCGGCCCGCCGGCGCCGGTCGATTCGGCCGTCGATCCGCCGGCCTCACGGCTCGCCGCGGGCGTGCAGCAGGTCGATGTCGGCACCACCGGCACCGCGATCGCACCGTGCAGCGGCGGACCGCCGGCCCCGGCCGCCGATCGGAGGCGAACCCAGACGCCACCTTCCTCGACCTTCACATCGTGGGCCCGGGTGGGCCGCACGGCGGGCATCGACAGGGCGGCCCCGGTGCGGATGTCAAACTTCGCACCGTGCCGCGGGCAGGCGATCTTGTAGTCGCGAAGTTCGCCGTCGGCGAGCGGACCGCCGTCGTGCGTGCAGACGTCGTCGATGGCGTAAAACGTGCCGCCGACGTGGAACAACGCGACCATGTCGCCGTCGACCTCGACGAGCGTCTTGCCCGGGTCGGGAATATCGGCGATGTCGGCGACGCGGACGAACTCTGCCATCGGTGTGCTCACGCAATCCTGTGGATGCGGCCGCCGATCGCCTTGGCAAGCGCCTCGCGGACCTGAGGGATCGTGATCCGGTCGAAGACCTGCTGAAAGAAGCCGGCGACCACGAGCCTCGCGGCCTCCTCGGCCGAGAGGCCGCGGGCCCGGGCGTAGAAGATCTGCTCGGCATCGACGCGGCCACTGGTCGCCCCGTGGGTGCAGCGGACGTCGTCGGCCTCGATCTCCAGGCCGGGGATCGAGTCGGCCCGGGCCTCGGTCGAGAGCATCAGGTTGTCGTTCCGCTGGTAGCCGTCGGTCTTCTGCGCGGCCTTGTCGACCTTGATCATGCCTCGCCAGACAAGCCGGCTCTTGCCCTGTAGCGCGCCCTTGTAGAGCAGGTCGCTGGTGCAGGAGGGAGCTTCATGGTGCTGGAGGGTGTTGTAGACGAGGTGCTGGCGGCCCTCGGTGAACATCACGCCGTTCACCTGGGCCGACGCGTTGCGACCCGCGAGCGCGACATCCTGGGCAACCTGCGAGAGTCGACTTCCGAGCGCGCCAAGCGTCCACTGGAGCCGGCCGCTCGCGTGCACCACCGCCTTCTGGCGGGCGAAGTGCCAGACGCCCGTGTTCCAGTTTTGCAGGTTCACCATCCGCAGGAAGGCGCCCTTACCGACGACGATCTCGGTGCCCCCGCAGTGGAAGCCTCCAGCCGTGCCGGCAGCGCCGCCGCCGGCCGTCTCGGTGAGTACCGTCGCCTCGGCGCCCTCGCCTAGGACTACGAGCACGTGCGATGTGTCGACACCACCATCGCTCATGCCGGCGATCACGTGGAGTGGATCGGCGATCCGCACACCCGGCGGCACGTAGAGCACGGTGCTGGCGGCATGGAATGCGGCGTGGGCGGCGGCGAACCAGTCGCAACCGGTGTCAATGACGCGAAACCAGTGCGGCCGGAGGGCGTCGGCGTGGCTGGCGAGCAGTTCGTCG
The DNA here is from genome assembly GCA_037133115.1 of Planctomycetota bacterium. GTDB lineage: Bacteria > Planctomycetota > Planctomycetia > Pirellulales > UBA1268 > QWPN01. Next base: position 16,647 of record JBAXOU010000005.1, read on the forward strand.
GCCGGGCCGAAGACCACACCTTTCGCGGCCAGCGCCGGATCGAGTTCGTGGCGAACGACGTGACCATCCACAGAGGCCAGCCCGCCTGCCAGTTTCCCGCCGGCGTCAGGGGCAGCCACGGAGCCAGGCGACGCGTGCTGCGACGCAAACGGTGCCTGTGCCCGGTCGAAATCGGCGTAGGCATCGGCCGCCAGGTCGCCCGAGAGAATCGCAGGCGCGAGCAGGCCCTCGGGAGCAGTGGGCGACGTCGGGGCCGCACTCGGCCCCCAAGCCTGGGGCTTGAAGAGCCGAACATCCGTCCGCATCCAGTTCTCGTCACGGCGACCAGGCAGGCCGAGCGACACGAACCGGTCGAACGCGGTACGGCGAACGTCGCTTGCCCACGACGGCAGCGTCGACGAGGCGATGATCCGTTCAAGGAGGGCCGCGTCGTACGCGGCTCGTAGAGAGGCCGTGGCGGTGCTCATGGGGGTAGGTCAGCCCACCGAGCCTTCCATCTGCAGTTCGATCAGTCGGTTCATCTCCACGGCATACTCCATCGGCAGCTCCTTGACGAGTGGCTCGATGAAACCGCCGACGATCATCGTGCTCGCCTCCGCCTCGGTGAGGCCGCGGCTCATCAGGTAGAAGAGCTGCTCCTCGCCGATCTTGGAAACGCTCGCTTCGTGACCGATGGAGACATCCTGCTCTTCGATCTCGATGTAGGGATAGGTGTCGCTGCGGCTTCTGTCGTCGAGAATCAGGGCGTCGCAGACCACGCTCGACTTGCTCTTCGTCGCGCCCGGCTCGACCTTCACGAGGCCGCGGTAGCTCGCCCGGCCACCGTTTTTCGAAATGCTCTTCGACACGATCCGGCCGCTCGTATTCGGGGCGACGTGCACGATCTTCGCTCCGGCATCCTGATGCTGCCCTGCGGAGGCGAACGCGATCGAGAGGATCTCGCCGCGGGCGCCCGGCTCCATCAGGTAGACCGCCGGATACTTCATCGTCAGGTGGCTGCCGAGGTTGCCATCGATCCACTCCATCAGCGCCCCCTCGTAGGCCATGGCCCGCTTGGTGACGAGGTTGTAGATGTTGTTGGCCCAGTTTTGGATCGTGGTGTAGCGACAGCGGCCGTGCTTCTTGACCACGATCTCAACCACTGCCGAGTGGAGGCTCTCGGTGGAGTACATCGGCGCCGTGCAGCCCTCCACGTAGTGCACCTGGGCTCCCTCGTCGACGATGATCAGCGTCCGTTCGAACTGCCCCATGCTCTCGGCGTTGATGCGGAAGTAGGCCTGGAGCGGGAACTCGATCTTCACCCCTTTGGGGACGTAGATAAATGAGCCACCCGACCAGACGGCGGAGTTGAGCGCGGCGAACTTGTTGTCGGTGGGCGGGATGATGGTGCCGAAGTACTGGCGGAGCAGGTCGGAGTGCTCGCGAACGGCCGTGTCGGTGTCGGTGAAGATCACACCCTTCTTGGCGAGATCCTCCTGCAGCGAGCCATAGACCACCTCGCTCTCGAACTGGGCCTTCACGCCGGAGAGAAACTTCCTTTCGGCCTCGGGGATGCCGAGCCGGTCGAACGTCTTTTTGATGGCATCCGGCACCTCTTCCCACGTCTTGCCCTGATGCTCCGTGGGCTTGAGGTAGTAGTAGATGTCCTGGAAGTCGACGCCGATGTGGCCGCCCCAGTTGGGCATCGGCTTCGATTCGAAGATCTCCAGCGACTTCAGGCGGAAGTCCCGCATCCAGGCGGGCTCCTTCTTCATGTCGGAGATCTGCGCGACGATCTCCGCGTCAACGCCCTTCCGGGCCTTGAACACGGCCGGGGAGTCGGTACGGAAGTCGTACTTGTTGATCTCGCCGATTTCGGGGCGGACATCAAGGGTCGCTGATTCGTCGAGTCCCGTGGCCATGGTGAAAGCTCCTGCGTGTGCGTGTGAAATCGTGTCAGACAGCGGCCGCCTTGGCCGACTCTTCCATCGCCTTCTCCGCGGCGGCGGCGTCGGGATAGGCGGCCCGAATCCTGTCGTAGCCCCGCTTGTGAAGTTCCTGGGCGAGTTCCGGCCCGCCCGATTCCACGATCCGCCCACCCAGCATGACGTGGGTCTGCAGCGGAATGTTGTGCTCGAGCAGCTGCTCGTGGTGGGTGATGATGAGGATGCCCATCTCAGCGCCGCCGATCCGGGCGATGCTCTCGCTGGCGAGCCGCACCGCGTCGGCATCGAGGCCGCTGTCGGTCTCGTCGAGCACGGCGAACTTCGGCCGCAGCATGGCGAGTTGGAGAATCTCGGCCCGCTTCATCTCGCCCCCGGAGAAGCCGTCGTTGACGTAGCGGCGGGCAAACTCGGTATCCATCGAGAGTTCGGCCATCTTGGCCTTGAGCTCGTTGCGGAACTCCCGCATCGGCATCAGCTCCTGCCCCTCCTTGCGGTCGGGATTGCGACAGTTGGTGACCGCATGCCGCAGGAAGTCGGCGAGCCTCACCCCCGGAATCGACATCGGCCGCTGGAATGCGAGAAACAGGCCGGCCCGAGCCCGTTGGTCCGGTTCCATGGCAAGCACGTCGTGCCGCGCCCCGCTCGGATCCACGATCTCGATCGAGCCGGCCGTCACTTCGTAGGACGGGTGGCCCATGATCGCGTAGCCAAGCGTGCTCTTCCCGGAGCCGTTGGGACCCATGAGCGCGTGCACCTCGCCGCGACCGATCGTGAGATCGACCCCCTTGAGAATCTCTTGCCCCTCAACGGAGACGTGGAGGCCTTTGATGACGAGTTGTTCGGCGGCGGAAGGCATGGCAGTTGGGGGTGGGCAGGGGGCGGCGGGATAGAGAGACGGGAACGAGTGAGCGACAACCAACAGCGGTCGCCGCGATCAGGGCTGGACCTTCTGGTGGTTGAACACGAGATCATCAAGGGCCACCGCCGGCGCGACGTAGCCGGAGTGGTGAGGCACGGGCAGTTCGTCGTCGATCTTCCCGACGCCGCCCTTCTGCTTCGCGATTCGCTGGCCGAGGATCTTGTCTTGAATCCGCATCAGCCCCTCGAGGAGGCTCTCGGGACGCGGCGGGCACCCGGGCACGTAGACGTCGACCGGCACGACGAGATCGACGCCCTTGACGACGTGATAGCCCCACTTGAAGTACGGGCCGCCACCGGTCGTGCAGGCACCCATCGCGATCACGTACTTCGGATCGGGCATCAGGTTGTAGAGCCGTCGGACGCGGCTGGCCATCTTGTAGGTCACCGTGCCGGCGACGATCATCAGGTCGGCCTGCCGCGGCGTGGCGCGAAAGGCACCGGCCCCGAAGCGGTCCATGTCATACCGGCTGGCACCGGCGGCCATCATCTCGATCGCGCAGCATGCCAGGCCAAACGTCATCGGCCAGATGCTCGACTGCCGAGCCCAGTTGATCGCCTGCTCGACCGTGGTGAGGACGAGGTTTTCCTCGAAGCGGCCCTCGATCCATGGCTTGGCGAGACTGGCATCGGCTGCAGGCACGGTCATCAGAGGCTCTCCGGAGCGGTCAAGGGGTCGGGAAACTGACCGGCATTCGATGATGGAACCGGCTTTCTTTCAAGCCCTTGCGGCAGATCGCCCTCGGTTCCCGCCGCCGTGAACCGGCAGCATGGGGCACCATCAAGGCGGCATTCCGAGAGTTGCACCGCCGTGCCCACGAGTTCCTGGATCATCAGCCGTTCGGCGGAACAGATCGCCCGATCCTGTTCCGCCAGGTCGGGGTAGGGGCAGGAATAGCTTGTCAGGACCGGCAGGGCGCCATGCTCAACGGAGCAGGCCACGTCGCGGTCGGTGAAGACGGCAGCCACGTCTGCAAGCCGCTCAGCCGGTGTTTTGCCCGTCACGCGGTCGCGGTACACATCGGCCAGCCCCCCGGCGATCCTATTGAGGAGGCCCCGCCGGACGGTCACCTCCGTCACCGAGCGAACCTCTTTCCACAGCACCATCGCCAGATCGCGAAAGTTGTCGCCGCCCAGCCGTCGGCCGGTGGCCGTGAGGCTGTAGGCATGCGACGGACGACCGCGCGGCTTGGCCACCGCTCTCCGCTCAACCAGGCCAGACTGCATGAGCCGATCCAGCCGCTGGCGAACGGCCGTGGCCGTCACGCCGAGATGATCCGCCAACTCGCCGATGCCCAGCGACGTGTCTCCCCGCAGCAGGTCCACGACCGCTGCGTCTGAGTCTCGGAATTCTCTCGCAAAGCCGTTCATACCCTACATTTTTATGCCGGAAAGTATTTTCGACAACCACCCATGCGAAAAGTTTATCGGCAGCCTCGACGTTCGGTTCTAGACTGTGATGAAACGCGTGCATTTCACGCTTTCCCGGAGGATTCGGTGAACTCGTCTCAGCAGCGGCATCGGCCCCCCTTGACGGACAGTGGCTGGTTCTGGGCCGGACTGTTCTCGTTGATGGCTCTGGTGGGCATGGCGGCCATCCGCGAAAAGTTCGACGTCAGGCAACGGCAGGTCGAGGGACGTTTCCTCGGACGCCAGCAGGCGGCCAACGAGCGGCAGCGGCGGGCGGCGGGACTGCCGGAGATCGATCTGGCAGAGTCGGCCCGTGACCGCAGCGAGGTCGCTCCGGCGCGGATCGTGCCCCTCTGGACGCTCGTGGCCCTTGCCGCCGCTGCCGCCGTCGGGTCGTTTGTCATGCTCGCCAGGGAGCGACGCGGCGGCCCACCGTCGTGATGCGCGTCCTCAACCGATGACGGATCGTCGCCTGGCGCGGTAGTCCCAGACCACGAACCGCTCCAGTTCCTTGCCGGCGGTGAAGAACACCCTTCCATGGGCGGCTTCCGCGAGCCGGTAGGCGAACTGGATGTCGGCCCGCGACTGCGACCAGCCCGAGAGCAGAAACACGTTCACGACGATCCCCTCGCGGCGACAGAGTTCGGCCTCCCGCATCGTGGCCTCCTCGGTCCGGCGGTGGGGCGGGTAGAGCAGGTAGAGTTGGCTCCCCTCGAAGTGCGCCGTCGGCAGCCCATCGGTGATCAGGATCACCTGCTTGTTGGGTGTGTCCTGCCGCGCGAGATGCTGCCGCGAGAGCGAGAGCGCATGCTGGATGTTGGTGAAGTGGGGGGGCACGTCCGACGCGGAGATGGCCGGATCGGCCATGTCGGCCCGCAGGCGGACCACCGAGTCGAAGACCGTCACGGGCTTGGGCATCAGCGAGACGATCTCGCCCGGCGACCGCGGCTTCGCAAACGACGCCATCTCGATGAACTGCACGTAGTCGCCCGGATACTCCCGGAGCACGAGCCCCTGAAGCGCTAGCGCCATCCGCTTCACGCTCACATGCAGTCCGCCGTAGCGCATCGAGCCGCTCATGTCCATCACCACGGTGGTGGCGCACTTGGGCGTGTTCCGCGTGCGGTGCACCTCGATGTCACGCGGGTCGAGCCGCAGCGGGCGGGCCGCACCGGCCGATTCGCCCGCCTGCCGCAGCATCGCGTTGACGAGCGACCCGGGAATGTCCATGTGGGCCACCGAATCGCCAAACTCGTAGGGCCGTGTCGGCACCGTCTCGACCGCGCCCTCTCCCTGGACGTCTCCCTGGTGCCGGCCGGTCCGCGATGGATCGAGGTCGGCGAAGATCCGCTCCAGCAACTTCCCCTGAAACAGCCGCAGCGCCTGGGGCGTCAGCTCGTAGCCGCGTTTGGTCTTCTGGAGCCCCTGCTCGGCAGCCAGCCGTTCGACCGCCTCCTGAATCTGCCGCCGCAGGAGGTCGAGTTCGTCTTGCTCGCCCTGCTCGAGATATCCGCTCAGGGCCTCCATGTCGATCAGCGCCACCTTGGCGTTCTTCATCGCCTCCTCGATCTGCCGCAGCAGTTCCTCGATCTCCTCCAGTCGCTCCTTCACCTCGAGGGCCTCGGGCACGGTGAGCTTTTCCCGGCCGGTGAACGTCCACCGCGCGGCGAGTTCGTCGACCTGATAGACCTCCCCCAGCACCTCGATCAGCCCCGCCAGCTGCCCGGCGAACGGCGACTGATCGTCGTCCTGCGCATACCACAGCCTCTCCAGTGACCGGATCTGCTCCTCGCGGACCGCCTTCGCGAAGCCCTCGCGAGACTTCGCCGGCGGCTGCGCCCGCTGAGCCGCGTCGCGAAACCGCTGCCGCGCCCGCTTCCGCACCGCATCGGTCTCGTAGGTTTCGAGGATCTTCCGCCGCGCCTCCTCGAGCCGCCGCCGGATCGATTCGAGCGACGGGCCAAGGCCGCGAATCTGCTCGGGGGTCAGTACGATCGCTTCGGCGAGCTGCTCCTCGGTCAGTTCAGAACTGTCGCCGAACTCGAGCAGGTGCTCCATCGCGGGCGTGACGAGGTCAATCGCCGGCGGCCGCGGCGGCGGAATCCGGGCCGGGTCGTACCGCTGGTACGTGTGAACGATCCCGCCGAGCGTGTCACGCGTGGGCACTAGCGAAACCCTTCCGTGTCGTAGACGGTGCGGCCGTGCGACTGGAGGCGGCTGATCCGCTCGGTGGCATAGAGGCCGGCCAGGACGAACTCGATGCAACTGGCACGCACCGCCGGATCCCGCGCGGCGTTCACCTCGAAGGCCTTCTGCCAAACGGCCGGCACGTCGGCGACAATCGCTTCGTACGCCGCGCTCGGCACCATGTCGCCCACCTCGACCTTCGCCCCCTGACGGAAGGCGGCCGCGATCTCGGCAAGGCCGTGCTCCTCGACGTATTCCTCGAAGACGGTCGCGATCGCCTCGGCCACCACGGCCTCGAGCACCTGCCGCTCGGTCATCTGGTGGCTGCCCATCAGGTCGAGTTCGAGCTTGCCGAGGCTCGACGTGGCGAGGTGCCCCAGATCGCTGATCCGCGGGACGGACGGCTGCTCGCCGAGGCGGACCGCACGCTGCCGGGCGCTCGCCACCAGCGTTTCGTAGTTGGCGATTGAAAACCGTGCGCTCACGCCCGACTGCTGGTCGATGAACTTGCTCTTCCGCGCCGCGATCGTGACCTGCTCGAGCACCTGCTTCATGAAGTGAGGTACGACCACGGGCCACTCACCGCCGAGGTCGATACCCGCCTCCTGCTCGGCCACTTGGATGCCGAGCTCCCGTTCCTGCGGGTAGTGGGTGTGGATCACGGCGCCGATCCGGTCCTTGAGCTGGGGGATCACCTTGCCAGAACGGTTGTAGGTCGACGGGTTCGCCGAGAAGAGGAGCATCACGTCGATGTCAAACTTCACGGGATACCCGCGGATCTGAACGTCGCGCTCCTCGAGGATGTTGAACATCCCCACCTGCACGAGCTCGTCGAGTTCGGGCAGTTCGTTCATCGCGAAGATGCCGCGGTGCATCCGCGGAATCAGGCCGAGGTGGAGCGCCTCCTCGCTCGACATGCTCGTGCCGCCGGCGAGCTTCGCCGGGTCGATCTCGCCGATGATGTCGGCGAACTTCGTGCCGGGAGCGAGCCGCTCGGCATACCGCTCCGCCCGGGGCCACCAGGCGATCGGCACGTCGGCCGGATCCCGCGAGGCCACGAGCCGGCGGCCGGCCGACGTGATCGGGGCGAAGGGGTCGTCGTGGAGCGGGATTGCGGGATCGTCGAGGTAGGGAAGGTGCTCGTCGAGGAACTGCACCAGAAGCCGCATCACGCGACTCTTCGCCTGCCCCTTCTCGCCGAGGAAGAGCATGTCGTGCCCCGCGATCAGGGAGATGCTGATCTCGGGGATCACCGTATCGTCGTAGCCGACAATCCCGGGAAAGAGCTCGACGCCGTCCCGGAGCATCCGCACGAAGTTCTCGCGAACCTCGTCCTTCACGCTGCGGCTCTTCCAGCCGCTGGCCTTGAGTTCGGCGAGGGTGGACGGCAATCGAGTGCTGCTCATGGGGCGAACCTCCTAGGTGACCGACATTGTAGGCCGGGCAATCCACGCGGCCCATCAGTTGGTGCGTCATAGGGTGCGTTCTAGGGTGCGCCAGAGGGATGGCATGCGCCGCAGCCGGCCGGTGACATGCTCGAAGCCGGCGGCATGTGCGAGTTCGCTGCTCCTGCGGAATACCGGCGCCCGGCGTCCGCACATGTCACCGGACTTCTGCGCGTGCCCCCGATCCGGCTGCTCGTCCGCCCGAAATCGTATACGAGAGATGATGCTGCGAGGGGCTGCCCATGCCCGGGAGCCGGCGTTGCTTTCTCCGCGAAGCCAGGATGGCGAAGCGGAGAAAGCATCGAGCGAGCGAAGGGCAGGATGCCCGCAGCGAGCGTCCGGCGACGGGCGTGGGCAGCCCCGAGCCTCATGCGAACCGGGAACACTCACAGGTTGACAACCTGTGCTACGAGGGGCGGCACCGGTTGGAAACCTGTGCTACGAGGCGAGCCAGCCAGCAACCGTCAGTACGACGCGTCGCCCTTCGCCGGGCCGCCGCCGAGAATCGCGGCGGCGTCGCCTACGCCGATCCGCGTGCAGCCCATGTCGAGATAGCGGACCGCGTCGTCCCAGGTGCGAATGCCGCCGGATGCCTTCACCTGCAGTCGGCCCCCCACGGTGTCGAGCATCACCTGCACCGCCTCGGGCGTGGCCCCCGTCGGCCCGCTCGCCTTCATGCCGAAGCCCGTGGAAGTCTTCACGAAGTCAGCGCCGGCCGATTCCGCCAACCGGCAGGCGGTGGCGATCTCGGCGGGCGTGAGATAGCAAGTCTCGAGGATTACCTTCACGACCACGCCCTGCGGCTTCGCCTCGCCCACCACCGCCGCGATGTCGGCGCGGACGGCCGCCTCGTCGCCCGATTTGAGCGCTCCCACGTTCATCACCATGTCGAGCTCGCGGGCGCCATCGGCGACCGCCAACCGTGACTCGAGGGCCTTCACCTCGGGCCGCTGCGCCCCGTGTGGGAAGCCGATCACACTCGCCACCACCACCGGACTGCCGGCGACCAGTTTCGCCGCGGCCGCAACGTCGCACGACCGCACGCAGAGACAGCCCACGCCGCGGGCCACGCACATCGCGGCATGCTTCGCGAGGTCATCGCGGGAGAACTCGGGCTTGAGAACGGCGTGGTCGAGCGCCTTCGCGACGTCGGCGGCGGTGCGGGGGCTCATAGCAGACTCCTCGGGAATAAGGCCGCGGAGTCTACCCGATCTCGTTCGGGGGCTTTACAAGGACAGGACGCATGTTCGCGACATGCTCTCGGTGGGATTGATCGACGCTTCGTGGCCCGCTCGCTTCCCGCCCGAACTCGCCGCGCGGCTGCAGCACCTCATCGACACGCCCGACGGCTGAGCCTACCGGGCCGGACGATAGTTCAGACGGGTCACATGTGATCCCCGCGTATCGTCCCCCCACCGCAGCCGGCCGGTGACATGCTCGAAGCCGGCGGCATGTGCGAGTTCATGGCTCTTACGGAATATCGGCGCCCGGCGTCCGCACATGTCACCGGACTTCTGCGCGTGCCCCCGATCCGGCTGCTCGCCGTTCTGAAATCGCATGCGAGTGATGATGCAGCGAGCCCAAGGCGACCCGGGAAGACACACAGGTTAACAACCTGTGCTACGAAGAGACGCAGGTTGGAAACGTGCGCTACGAGATCACAGGTTGAAAACCTGTGCTACGGCGGCGGCGCCGTCAGCCCGTGGCGGCGAGCCGACGCAGGGCGGCGATGCCGCGGTCGAGCGTCCGCTCGCTCACGGTGTAGGCGATCCGGAAGTGGGTGTCGGCACGCCCAAACACGCTGCCCGGCACCACGATCAGCTTCTCCTCGGACGCCGCCCGCTCGGCGAACGCCTTGCCCGAGCCGCCGGGCGCCATGGGATAGAGGTAGAAGGCGCCGCCGGGCTGCACGAACTCGTAGTGGCCGCGGAGCCCTGCCATGAGCGCGTCCCGCTTGCGGCGGCATTCGGCCAGCGGCAGGTCCATCGGGCAGTCGAGGGCCGCGATCGCCGCCCACTGGCCCGGCTGCGGGGCGCAGACGAAGGTGTATTGCTGCATCATCGTGACGGCGTCGATGATCGCCTTCGGGCCGTGAATCCAGCCCACCCGCCAGCCGGTCATGGCGTGCGACTTGGAGAAGCCGTCGATCACCACCACCTGCTCGGAGTGCAGGGCAGGGGAGTGGAAGGCGGCGTCGTAGCAGTAGGAGCGATAAAGCTCGTCGCTGACGAGCGTCACGCCTCGCGCCTCAGCGAGCCGGGCAAGGTCGCGAACGGTATCGGCATCGGCCACGAAGCCCGTGGGGTTTGCCGGAGTGTTGAGGAGAATCACCCGCGTGGCCGGAGTGATCGCTGCCGCCACCGCATCGACGTCGATCGCGAATGACGGCGAGGTGTCGATCGGCACCACGCGACCGCCGAGGAACTCGACGAGCGGCCGATACATCACGAACGCCGGCTCGAAAACGATCACTTCGTCGCCCGGGTCGATCAGCGCCATGAGCGCCAGCACGAGCGCCCCGCTGGAGCCGCTCGTCACGCAGAGCTGCCGATCGGGCTGGCCGGTCTCGCGGCGAGCCTCGGCCTCGAGCCGCTCGCGCAGGGCAGGAATGCCTTGCGTGGGCGTGTAGCCGTTCCGACCGGCGTCGGCCGCAGCCTTCGCCGCCTCGCGGGCCGCGGGGGGCATCTCGAAATCCGGCTGGCCGATCGAGAGGTTGATCGGGTCGTCGAGCTTCGCCGCCAGGTCGAAGGCTTTGCGGATGCCCGACGAGTCGAAGGCGGCGGCCCGCTTCGACACGCTCCACCGAGGGCGTCCAGCTATGTCAGGCACGGTCATGTCGCCGGTGTCCGCCTCTCAGCCGCCGTCCTTGAAGAGCTCGGCGAGCCGCTCACCCAGCTTTTTGCCGCGGGCATTGAGCGTGATCACCTTGCCATCGCGGCCGATCAGGATCAGCTGCGGAATGCCGGAGATACCGTAGAACTGGGCCGTTGGATCCTGCCAGCCCTTGCCGGCGTAGATGATCGGCCACGGGATCTTATTTTCGTCGATGAAGGCGTCGACCTTCTCCTTGTCTTCGTCGAGGCTGATTCCAACCACCTCGAACCCCTTGGCGTGGTACTTCTCGTACTGCTCGAGCATGTTGGGAATCTCGGCCACGCAAGGGCCACACCAGGTGGCCCAGAAGTCGACAAGCACCACCTTGCCGGCGAGCGACTTCTGGTTGAAGGGCTTGCCGTCGAGAAGGTCGCCAGAGATCTCCATCGGCTTGCCGGGGAGCGTGAGGAGACGGAGCTTGCCGGCGAAGCTCGCGCCGAGTTCTTTGATCTTGGGGTCGGGGCTCGATTCGAGGATCGGCCCGAATGTCTGAAGGGCGTTTGCCGCGATCTCCTCGCCATCGGGAATCTGCTCGAGGGCGCCGGCCAGTTGCATCACGAGCATGGCCGTCTTCTGGTCACCGGGCGCCGCCTTCATCAGTTCCGCCGCCTGAGCCACCAGAGCGGGGGCGGCGTCAAACTTCTCCTCGGCAAACATCTTCTGCGCCTCACCGACGATCTTCAGCCGCTTGCCCTCCATCGCCAGTGAGGGTACCGAGCTCGTCGCCAACGTCGCCGCAAACGTCGTCATCTCCTCGGCGGCCTGCTCGTCGCCAAACTGCGCGAGTCGCATCAGGCTCTCGAGCTTGAGCGTGGCGGCCTTGGCGTAGAGCGGGTCGTCGACCTTCACGCCGGCCAGGATCTTGTCGGCAGCCTGCACCGATACACCAGCCACACCCCGGAGATAGGTGAGGGCCTCCTCTCGCGACTTCGGCTGCGCCTTCGGCGGCATCAAACCAGACACGAACTCGAGGAGTTGCTCAGGCGTGCCCTGCGGCAGCGGCGGAACGACGAGTCCGTCAGCCGCAGGCTCCGCGATGGCGGCGGGCTGACGGGCCGAGACAGGATGAATCACCACGGCTGCTGCAATCCCCGCCAGCAGCGAAGGGACGAGCCAGGCGAGCGGACGGCGGACGGCGGGGCGATGCGACATGAGACCCTCGAGTGAATGGCAGCGGGCCGGACGGGCCCTGGGAGTGAATCGGGATCGTACCCGCGTGCCGGCAGCGGCGGCAACCGTGGCCCGGCGACTGATTCGGGCCGGTTACTTGACGATCGTGCGGAACCGCACGAATCCGCTCTCGCCAGGGCGGAGCGTCTCCTTGAGCCGCCAGGTGAGCACGGTGGACCCATCGTCGCCCGTCTCCGTGGCGAAGTCGGCCTCCACGCTGGCGGCCGCCGACTGCGGCACGTAATCGAGCCGCGTTGGCAGGGCGTCGGCGAGCACGATGCCAGTGAGAGGCCGGTCGCCCGAGTTGAGCATCACGATCGTGAAGTCGAGTTCCTCGCCCGACCGGGCGGTGTCGGTGCCGGCCCGTTTACAGAGCGTGAGCTCGGCGCGACCTGGCTCTTCGAAGCGAAGCGTCGCCGTGCCGCGATCGACCGCCACCACCTGGGCCGACTGCTCGCCCATGAGCACGTTGGCCGCCTTGATGCAGGTCCAGGCGATCGGCACGTCGAAGCCGACCTTCACGAGCGGCCGCTGCCGCTGCCGCTCGAGTTCGGGCGTCTGGTCGGCAATGTCTTCGACTGGCCCCACGACGCCGTCGTCTTCGTTGGGCATGTCGCCCTGGTCGACCGCGAGCGGACCGAGCCGATCCTGCACCGCGATGCCGGGTAGCGACTTCTTCGCCGCCTCGAGGGCGACCGTCTGCACCTTCCCGCAGACGGGCTCGCGCCGCTCCTCCAGTTCCACCGAGGTGTCGGCCGCATAGCCCCGCGGCCCTTCGGGCTTCGCCTCTTCGAGCGGCCGGGTCACCTCGCGAACGGCTCCAAACCGCGGCGCGAACACGCACGCGCAGTTGGAGGTGACCAGCCGTGCGCAGTCGGAGTCGGGCATCTCGTCGGCGGCGTGGTAACGGGCCACGGTGTCGCCCGCCGTGAGGTGGCCGAGCCGGTCGGGCCCGATGGCAATCGCAGGCTTCTGATGATCGCCGCCATCACAGACGAGGTAGGGCCCGACGACCGGCGGTGGCGGCGGCTCGCACACCACGCATGCCGTCGGCGGGCAGCCGGGCTCGCACGTGCCGGTCGGGCATCCGCCCCGAGTGCCGCAGCCTCGGCAGCCGGCATGCCCAAGACGGGGTAGGGGAGGGCAGGGGCTCTCGAGGCCAGTCCTCAGCACGCGGGTATCTCGGTGAACGACGCCCGCCTCCGACACCCGCTGCACGTCGAGCTGCCACGTCGTTGCAGACGCGGCATGGTCGGCAGGCATCTCTGCCGGGGCCGCCATGACCTCGGATTCAACCTCGGATTCACGATCGGTGGGCGTGACATCGGGCATCGCCAGCCCGGCGGAATCGACCTGATCGATCGCGTGCGAGACCGCCGCCGTGCCAAGCACCGCCGACGTCGGCAGGCCGCGGCACGAGGCGAGCGACACGGCCGCCACGGCAATGGCAGCGATCCGCAGCCAGCGCAGCCGCACGGCGGCCGGAGCCGCCGCAGCGTCACGTGAATCTCCGGAGGGCCGCCGCGTCATGGCACGCTCCCCGATGGTGGCAGCCTGTTGCCGAGAACCACCTCGACCACGGGATCGCCGAGCGTGCTGGCCACTTCGAGCGCGTCGTCGCCGGGCTTCACGTCAAACCATCCGGCCGGCACCGGGTCGGGCTGCTCCGATTCGCACGATGCATAGACCACGCGGCGAACATGCGCCCCATCCGCGGCCGTTTCGAGGTCGTCGCGGTCGATGACCACCTCCACCGGGAATCGCCAGGCCATGCCCGCCGGTGCGGCGAGCTTCGCCAGCACGCGGATGGAGGGAAACAGTTCCTCGCCTTCACGGCCCGGGATACCGCCGACCCGCAGGCGATACGGCTGCCCGACGACGAGACCGATTCGGAGCGGCCCCTGGCGAAGCGGCGACCAGCCTTCGGCCGTCTCGACCGCGAGCAGGAGCCCCTCGGGGCCACGAATCTCGACCGGTTGCACCCGGTCAGAGAGAACCGTTTCCGGACAGGGACCGGGCTGCGGCCGCCCTGGGGCGCCAATCGCTCCCGGGTGGTAGGTGTTGGCGAATGTGCCCACCGCGTTCGCCGCAGCAGCCTGGTGGGTTGGACCCAGCCAAGATGCCGAGACGAAGACGGCGGTCGCCAACAGCCCGCGGGCAAGCCGCAGCACGGTCCCTGTTCGGAAAAGTCGGTTCCTCCTCATCACTCCATCGGCTCCGGCGGACACGGAGCGTCGCCGGCCATGCCGTGCATCATCCGGGCACCGGCTTCGAGCGAATCCGGATCCGCCCCGCCGTTGCCCACCCACCTCGTGCGGTCCTCGTGAGGCTGCTTGAGGTGGACGTGGGGCACGTCGTGCCGCTCGAGCACGTAGGCGTGCCGCGCGGGCTTCGGATAGCTCAGGCCGGGATACTCCTGCACGTGCAGGCCGACCGATCGCGACGGAGGCGGGATGTGCATCTTGGTGTGGTTGGTGATCGAGTGCCGCTGCAGGCCGGCGGGCACGCCGAGCGGAATGTGCGCGGGGCCGGGCAGGCCGATCGGCGTGCCCACGTGCGGCATGCCGTATTGCGGCGCGGTCATGCCGGCAAGGAAGGCGGGAGGCATCTGCGACGGATCACCGCCGCAGGGCATCCCGAGCGGAGCGGCAAGTCCGGCGGGTGTAGCGGTGCCCGCTCCGGCAAGTCCGCCCACGGCGACAGCACCACCGTTGCCCGGCGACTCGAGATCCTTGTTGCCGATACGGATGATCGCCAGGATCGAGCCGCGGCGATCTGCCTCGACGACGGGGTCACATCCCGGGTCGAGCCGAGTGCTGACGAGCGTCTCCACACCGGCTACGGCGAGTTCCTGATACTCCGCGTCGGGGAGATAGACGACCTTGGTGACGAAGTTGCCGCTCGTCACCTGGTCGAGATCTTCTTCGGTGAGTTGAAACGGCACCGCGTTGTGCGCGAGATAGGCCGCCGTGCGGGGCGTGACCGGTGCGACCTCGAGCGACGGATAGAGTTCGATGCCCTCGCGGCCGGGGATGTCGGTGACCTTGAGACGGTAGATCGCCCCCTGCGAGAAGTCGTATCGGCCCGGCGCCACGAGCGGCTCGGAATCGAAGCCGCCACTGGCCGAGACGTCCCAGCGAATCTGCATGCCGTCGGGACCGACGAAGCCGATCTGCGACGTCGGGGCCATCCCGCAGACGCCGCCGACATCAGCCGCGCCTCCGGCGCCGCCCGGTCCGCCCGCGCCGGCCGCCTCGAGCGCGGCCTCGTAGGAGGCCGGCGTGATGATGCCGGGGCCTGGCCCCTCGACACCCGGGCCGGGGTGCTGCAGCATCGCTGCCGGCGGCAGGACGTTGGTGTGCGGCGTGGCGATCGGCCGAACCTGGGCGAGGCCGGTGAACGGCGAGTTCGCCGGGATCGTGCAGCCCGTGAGCGTGGCGGCCAGCGACATGCCGACGAATCCCTGCAGACGTCGCGTTCGCATTGCTATCTCTCCGAAATTCCAGGCCGAAATCACGCCCTTTGACCGCGCCGGGAAGCCGCCCGATCCGGCATGGGCCGGTTCGGCTCGTTTCCCTACACTCGCCGCCCATGAAGGCGTCGGTGGATGGCCACGGTCGGCCCTTCCACGTGAGATGTTTCGACGCTCCGCCGATGGTTTCTTTGGAAAAACCGACAGAGTCACCCTGATCGTGACGATCAGCCCATTCGCCAAACTCCCTAGTCGCCGTCGCCTGCCATGGGCCGTCGCATCCCTGGCGATGGTGGCCGTCTGGGCAGGCCCAGGCGGTGCCGACCCTGCGGCCACGAGCGTCTACCAGCGACGGGTGGAGCCAACACCCGCGGCGGATCCCGGCTCAGCCGTGGCGACACCCAGCGGCGCGACGCCGGTGGCGATCACCGCGGGCGAGTCGGAGGACGCGGCGGCCCAGGCGGAGCGCATCGTGCTTAGTTCCGCGGCCGTGATCGTCCACGCCCAGGCGTTCTCGGTGCGGTTTCGCCAGAAGGCGCGGATCGGTGACCGGGTGCTCGTCGGCACGGGCCGCTACGTGCAGTCAGGGCAGGGGGAGGAGCAGCGATTTCGCTTCGACTCGACGCTCACCGGCGACACCGAAACCTTCGAGTTCACGGAGGTCTCCGATGGGCTGTTCTGCTGGACGCACAGGCACAACGGCGAGGAGCCTGCCTCGCTGCAGCGGGTGGACGTGCGACGGGTGCGGAGCAAACTGGCTGAGCTCAAGGCCGCCGACGCCGCTGACGGCGCCTCGTATCTCGGGGGTCTCCAGCGGATGATGCGCCTCCTGCGGCACTGGTTTCGGTTCACCAAGGCAACGCTCGTCGATCTGCAAGGCCAGCCGGTGTGGCTCGTCGAGGGAGAATGGATCGCCGACACCCTGCCGAACGTGCTCCCCCAGCTCAAGGACCGCGCCGCGGCGGAAGGCGGCATTCGGGCCTGCGACCTGCCCGACGGCATGCCGTGGCAGGTGCGGATCGCCATCGGCCGAAACGATCTCGTGCCCAAACGGATCGAGTGGCTCGCCATCCCCGGGCCGCGGCCGGTCGCCGACGGCCCACTCGAGCCGATCGGGGTGATCGATTTCCACGATGTGGAGATCAACGGCTCCATCGACCCCACAGCGTTCTTCTATCAGCCTGCGAGCGCGGGGCTGATCGACGTCACCGAGATGGCGGTGAACTCGCTCCAGCTGATGCGGTAGCTCCGGGCCAGTCGGCCGCCACGAGCCGCGCCGCGGCATCGATCGCCGCCAGCATGCTCGCGGGATCCGCGTGGCCCGTGCCCACAATGTCGAATCCCGTACCGTGGGCCACGCTCGTTCGCACCAGCGGCAGGCCAAGGGTGATGTTGACCGCGCGGTGCATACCGAGCAGCTTGATCGGGATGTGACCCTGGTCGTGGTAGAGGGCGACCACGCCGTCGAACTCTCCCCGGCTCGCCCGGAGGAAGAGCGTGTCGGCGGGGAGCGGCCCGGTGACGGCGATGCCAACGGAGGCGAGTGCCGCCACGGCCGGCGCCACGATCGCGGCCTCGTCGTCGCCAAACAGTCCACCTTCGCCGGCGTGCGGGTTGAGTGCCGCCACCGCGATCCGCGGCGGCCGGCCGAGGAGCGCGGCGAGCAGCGATGCCAGGCGGGTGCCGGCCGCCTCGATCGCGGCCGGTGAGAGCCGGGCCAGTGCCGTGCGCAGCGACTCGTGGAGCGTGGCGTGGACGACGCCGAGGCCAACGCGATCCGCCGCCGGCAGCCAGAGCATCATCGACGCCGCATCGTCGCGCAGGCCGCAGGCCCGCGCGAGCAGTTCCGTGTGGCCAGGCACGTCGTAGCCAGCGGCATGGAGCGCCTCCTTATGCAGTGGCCCGGTGACGATGGCCGCCACCTGGCCCGTCCGGGTCGCCGCGAAGGCCGCCTCGACGGCCCGGGCCGCGGCGCGACCGCCGGCTGCGGAAATCTCGGCAAGCCGGATCGGCGGAGTCGGTGTCGGATCGCCCGATTCGATGACGAGCAGCGTGTCGGGAGTGGACGGTCGGCGGTCGGCGGTGGCCACCGTCTCCACCCGCAGTGGAGGCATGCCGCGGCGGTTTGCAATCGCCGCCGCGAGCATCGCGGGCTCGGCGACCACCCGCAGGGCCGCGCGGGCGTGCGCCACAGGATTCGCCCACGCCAGGCAGGCGACCTCCGGACCGATGCCGGAAGGGTCGCCGCACGTAATGGCGATCAAGGGAACCGTGCGGTCGGTCGTGCTCAAAGGAGGGGTCATGGTGTCGCTCGTGCCCACCAGCCTATAACGCCTCTGCCGGCGACGCAGGCGACCCGCTCCGGATCGCCTGCCAAAAGCCGCCCCCGGAGTCGCTGCAGCCATGGAGCAGGTGTTTACGCGGGCCGCCCTGTTTGCGCTGGTGCTTCTGGCCGCGACCGCCTGTCTCGGCCTCTGGCTAGGCGATCTCCATGGGGTGACCGACCCCGCCGTGCTCCGCTGGGGCACCGTGCACCGCCTCACCGGCGTGCTCGCCGCGCTGGTGGTCGTGCTCGTGAACAGCCTGACGGTCACCTACTTCATCGGCACCGGCCGCTGGTGCCGCGAGGTGGTCGAGGTGTACGGGCTCGACCAGGCTTTCGTAACGCGAAGCGCGAAGCTCAAGCGGTCGGCCTTTCCGTTCGCGATGGCCGGCATGCTCGCCATCGTGGCCATCGTGGCGCTTGGCGGCGCCGCCGACCCCGCGGCCGGTCGGAAGGGGAGCCGCGACTGGGTGACGTGGCATCTCGTCGGCGGCCTCGGGCTTGCGGGGGCAATCGCCGCCTGCTTCCAGGCGCAACTCCCGGCGATCCGCGGGCAGCACGCCCTCATCGATGACGTCATGGACGAAGTCCGCAGCGTGCGGCTCGCTCGAGGACTCGACGTCAACGGCTGACGCCATGTCGAAGGAAAAAGCAGACTAACCACGGGCTGCTGGTGGTGCGCCGCTCGGGGCTGCCCATGCCCGTCGCCGGACGCTCGCTGCGGGCTCCGGCCCTCCGCTCGCTGCACGCCGGCTACGCTTCGCCATCCTGGCTTCGCTTGCCGCCGAGCCCGGCTCCCGGGCACGGGCAGCCCCGAGCTGGATTGCTCGTTCGGCATTGGCCGCTGGGGTCAGTTACTGCCCGACGTGCCTGAAACAACCGGTGCATGCATCGCGTGGGCGTGCGATGACTTCTCCACCACGGTGATGCCCCAGGCGAGGGCGAGGCCGAGAGCGAGCGCCGTGGTGAGCAGCACGCGGTCGTGGCTGTGGAACTGCACCTCCGGAAGCAGGTCGGCCGCCGCGATGCAGATGAAGGCTCCGGCCGCCACGGCCATGGCGATGCCGAGCACCACATCCTGGCGGCCGCCCGCAAACGGCAGGCTGGCGAGAAACGCCGCCGCGCCGAGCGGCACGACCGCTGCGTAGGCCGCGTTGACCATCGTCCGCAGTCGGGGCGAGGCACGCGACTCGATCATCAGCGTGGCGATGATGCCCGCGTCGAGCGGTTTGTGGAGCAGGATCGCCAGGAACGTCGCCAGGCCGGCGAACAGCCCCACCCCATGCGCCGCATCAGACCTCACGCTCGCCGCGAGGGCGGCACCGTCGGCCAGGCTGTGGAGCGTCAGGCCGGCAAAGGCGCCGCACCAGGCCCACCGGTTGCCACCCTGGTGGTGAACGGGCCGATGGTGGTCGCGGCCGTGCACAGGGTCGTGATCGTGGTCGTGGTCGCAGCAGCCATCGTCGGGGGTGTGGTGGGCGTGGGCATGAAATGCCCGCTCCAGAAGAAACATCAGAAAGAAGCCGCCAAGCGCCCACGCCATGGTGGTGTCGAGATCGCGGCCCAACTGCATCCAGGCATGCGGAAGCAGGTGGAGCATGCCGACGCCGAGCAGCACGCCTCCGGTGAACGAGAGCAGCACCTGCATCGGCCGATGGCCGAGCGAAGCGAGGGCCACGGACGAGCCGCCAGCAAACGCCGCCGCCGCAATCACCGCGAGCGCCACCGCGAGCGTCACGGCCGAAGTCGCGTTCGGCAGGATGGCGGCGAAAAGGGAAAGACTCATGGCGGGCGTCCGGGTAGGGCGGGCCATGATCCCGCGGCCCGGCGCGGGGGGCAAGTGGCGGCCGACTACCGCCGGAACTGGTATGGCTGCTGCTGGTACTGCTGCTGCGGCGGTTGGTACTGCGGCTGGTATGCCTGCGGATAGACCCGGGCCGAGTATTCCATCTGCTGCCGGTAGCTCGCCATCCGTTCTGTGCTATGGGCATCGCCCGCGGCGATCGCGCCGAGGGCGACGACGATCCCATAGGCGACGAGATTCGGCCAGACGTCGGGCCCGGCGAACTTCAGCGCCGTGCCGAACGATTTCTTCACCTTCGGGCCAAACAGCCCCTGCCGCACCGCCCAGATCTCGTCGAGCACGAGATGCGACAGAAACCCGAGCACCACGGCGCCAGCGATGAAGTAGCGGTGGAGCGGTTCCGTCGAAACAAACGCCAGGAATGTGATCTGTCCGGCGATCGCCGCCGCCGGCACGCTGTGGAGCATGCCCCGCTGCTTGGAGTAGTTTTCGAGCAGCCAGGCGAGCCCGAACCGTACGGTCGCGTAGATGGCGGCGGCCGCGAGGATCATGCCCTCAAGCGGTAGGCCCCACTGCTGAAACCGCTGGATCATCAGCATGGGAATGATCGCGGCCGCAACACCCACCGTCTCCTTCAGCGGGACTCCCTCGCCGCTGTCGAGGTCGGGGAGCATGCCGGAGGCAGCACAGAGGCCCGCGCCGAGGGCAGCCGTCATCGGGGGCATGCCGCCGAGATGCCATGCGGCCGCGCCGTAGCCAGCGCCCATGATGGACGAGCCGATGATGTGCGCTCGGAATCCGGGCACGGCGCGCTTCCCTGCTAAGGCCCCCCTCGGCCCGGAATCCATTCCGGACCGCGCAGACTCTCGATCGGTATCGGCCGTCGCTCTGAAAACCGTCAGCCAACGACGCGGCGCATCCCCTGCACCGCCAAAAACATACGACCGGCCTTATTCGCCATTTCCAGCCGCGAGCGCACGAAAAACCAACAAAACAGACAATCCTGGCAAGGCAGGTGGTATGCGCAGTAAAAAGCAACCCGCAAAACGCACGCAATTCAGAGATACTGGGGGCTCTCGGTAGCCTGCATCGCCTGCGAAGGCTTTTTGGATCAGGCATGGCTGCCGGGGAAAACCGGCCCTCGAGCACCCGCATTTCTGCCCTTCATGAGCAGGCGCGATCGCCTCTACACTCCTCCGCCCTGAGTGCATTCATCCCCCGGAGACCGACCGGCGATGGCGATCGAAGGCTATGACCTGGTGATGCTGGGCATCCTCGCGGCAGCCGCGGTCCTTGGCTATTTCAAGGGCATGGTCTGGCAGATCGCCTGGATCGCGGGGATTGCCGCGAGCGGTTTCCTGGCGCTGCGATTCAGTGGCCAGCTGGCCCCCATGTTTGGCCAACAGGCTCCGTGGAACCGGCTGATCGCGATGCTGGCGATCTACGTGGGCACCTCCCTGGCCGTGTGGCTCGTGTTTCGCGTCATCTCAGGTGCCATCAATGCGATCCACCTGTCGGCGTTCGACCACCAACTCGGCCTGCTGCTGGGCATCGCCAAGGGCGCGCTGGTGTGCGTGGTGGTGACCTTCTTCGCGGTCACGCTCGCCCCGGCCTACCGCAGCCAGATCGTGGCCAGCCGCAGTGGCCGCCTCGTCGCCGAAATCATCATGCGGGCCGACGAGATCCTGCCGCCGAATATCGTTGAGCCGGTGCAGCCGTTCGTGAAGCAGTTCGAGGATCAGTTTCGGCAGCCGGCGGCCGGAGGCGCACCGCAGCCCCCTGCCAGCCTCGCGCAGCCGTCGGCCCTGAAGGCCATCTGGGAGAGCGTGACCTCGGCAACGGCCTGGACGAACTCCGGAGCCGTGCCGGCCGTGCCGGCCGGGTTCCAGGGGCAGGGGCAGGGGGGCCAGGCCGCGCCAGCCGGGTTCATCTCGCCAGCCGCATGGGGCGGACCGACGGCGGCTCAGGCTGCTCCGGCACAACCGGCACGACCCACGACCAGCGGCTTCCCGAACCGGCCGATGATGCAGCCGCCGCAACCGGCTCCGCCGGGCCAGTTCCCGACCGGCGCCCAATCGCCGCTCCCGATCCGCTGACGCTGCTGTTGCTTCGACCGAACGCTGAACGCCGTCGCCGCGCACCGGATCTCTTGGGCACCAGACCCGACGTTGCGAGGCGCGAATCAGACCATCCGGTAACCGAGTTTGCGAACCACGTGACGGAGCAGGGCAGGCGAGCAAAAAGCCTGGAAAACAGGGGCCAAACGCAAGCCCCAACCGGACATAAGAGACATTATCGGACGTTGCGGAGAGGGGCGGAATCGGGGCCGCAACTATCCTGATTGGCGTTTCAGGATCGATCCCCTGCTGGTGATGCCCATCGAACCCAACGACGTCGATCACGACAACGAACCGCTTCTGCGGTCGCTCAAGGCCGATCTGCCCGCGCTGGAAACACTGCTGGACGAGTCGGATTCCCACTGGGGCTTTGAAGACCCCTTTTACCGCCTCTACCACCAGAGTTGGAAAGTCCTGGGCCTGCAGGACCTAACCCTGCGAATTGTCGAAGCGCTCCGCAAGCACGACCAAGGCCGAGGCCTCAACGATTGGTTCCTGGAGATCGTCGCGGCAGGAACCGGAAAGACCTTCAGCCCGGAAATGAACCGCGACTGGCTCAACGAGACGCGCCCCATCCTCGAGGCGTTCTTCCATGCCAAAACGTTCCTGTCTCTGACGGTCCGCTACGCGAAGGCTCTCGACCGTGCGCCGCGACTGCTGCCGAGTGGCTGGGCTGCAGTGCTCTCCCTGTACAATGCCCGCTGACCCAGCATCCGTTGGCACCGTGGTTCGAGACACGGGATAATCCTCTGCCGTCCGATCGATACCCCTTCAGCGCGAGGGCTGAAATTATGACCCGAAATCTGACAGCCATCATTCACGCTGAAGACGGTGGCTTCGTGGCACTCTGCCCGCAACTCGACGTCTGCAGCCAAGGCGACACAGTCGAGGAGGCACGCGCCAACCTGCAGGAGGCACTCGAGCTTTTCTTCGAGACGGCTCCGGCAGATGAAGTCACCCGGCGGCTATCCACCGAGGTCTACGTGACCCAGCTGGAGGTCGCGGTTGGGTAAGCTCCGCGTTCTTTCTGGCGCCGAGGTCTGCCGGATACTCGCAGGCCATGGGTTCGCCGAGGTTCGGCAGCGCGGCAGCCACGTCATCATGCAGAAGACTGATCCCGACGCCACGGTCACGGTGCCGGTTCCGAACCATGCCGAACTCAAACGCGGAACGCTCCGATCGATCATCCGACAGTCGGGTATCGACAGGTCCGAGTTTGAGAGCGATTGATCAAGCCGGCGCGTAGCCGGAGTCAGTGCGGCGGGCGTGGCCGAGGGCCACGAGGGTGTCGAGAATCTCTTCGACCCGCGGCGTCTTGGCGTTTTTGAAGAACTTCGCCACCTCGGCCGCCGTCATCGCCCGGCCGACCGCGTTCAACGTGCCGCGGACGGCCCTCGCCTGCTCGGCCAGATCCTTGGGCCACGAGTGCGTGATCGGCTTACGCCCTCGGGGCCGGGTGCTCGCCGCTAGAACTCGCAGGCCGTCCGCGGAATTCTGCGGCGAGTGATGCCCGAGTCTCGCTGAGCGGTGCGGCGGCAGGACGCTCTACTCCGTAAACACGCCCATGCGGCGAAACTTTTCGTACCGCTCCGACACCAGCTGGTCGCGGGGCTTAGCCAGGAGTTCGCGGAGCGACCGCGTCAGGAACATTTTCAGCCGAGCCGCCATCCGCCGCGGGTGCCGGTGGGCGCCACCCGCCGGCTCCTCGATCACGGCATCGATCACGCCAAACTCCTTGAGGTCGGCCGACCGAAACCGCAGCGACCGCGCCGCCTGGGCCTTGAACTCGACGCTCTTCCAGAGGATGCCGGCGCAGCCCTCCGGGCTGATCACGCTGTAGTAGGCATGCTCCAGGACGGCCACCCGATCGCCAACACCAATCCCAAGAGCCCCGCCGGAGCCCCCCTCGCCGATCACCACGCAGACGATCGGCACCGGAAGCGTGGCCATCAGGAACATGCTCTCGGCGATCACCTGCGCCTGGCCGCGTTCCTCGGCCCCCACGCCAGGATAGGCGCCCGGCGTGTCGATCAGGCAGATCACCGGCAGCCCATACTTCGCCGCCATCCGCATCTTGCCCATCGCCTTGCGATAGCCCTCCGGATGAGCGCAGCCGAAGTGGCAGGCCTGCCGCTCGGCCAGCGTCTTTCCTTTCTGATGCCCGATGACCAGAACCTTGTGTTGGTCGAGTTTGGCGAACCCGGTGAGCATCGCCCGGTCGTCGCCAAACGACTTGTCGCCGTGGAGTTCGACGAACTCGTCGAACACGAGGTTCAGATAGTCGCTCGTTTTCGGGCGATTGGGGTGCCGAGAGACCTCGACCGTCTGCCAGGGGTCGAGGCTGCCGAAGACCTTCTTCTGAACTTCGACGAGCTCCCGCTTGAGCCGTCGGAGCTCCTCCGGCTCCTGGCCCCCGAGGGGCGCTGCCTCCAGGGCGGCAATCCGGTCCTCGATCTCGTAGATCGGCTTCTCGAGCGGCAGTCGATGCAGTCCGGCGGCCATCGGTGTCGGGGCTCCGGGGAAGGTGATTCGGACCTCTGAGTGTCGCCGCCCGCGAAATCCCGCGTCAACCGAGGAAATCGGGCGGCGGGGGCGGCACGGGCAGTTCACAGGGTGCAAAGCTGTGCTCCTGAATGGTATCCGCTTCTCCGTAGCGCAGGTTTTCAACCTGCGGCACTCGAAGTTTCCACAGGTTGAAAACCTGTGCTACGGGAGGCCTGTGCTACGGGGAACCCGTTCTAT
>JBAXOU010000006.1:0-40634 GCA_037133115.1 Planctomycetota bacterium
CCCCGGGGCCGCCATCAGGCCTGCTGCCAGCCTGGCCGCCCTGCTGCTGTGAGCCCCCCTGCCCTTCGGCTTCACTGCCGGCGCCATCCTGGCTGCCCTTTTGCTGCTGCTGGCCCGGCTGCTTTCCCGCTTTGCCCTCGTTGGCATCGTTTTGCTTACCGCCTTCAGCACTCCCCTGCTGCTCACCCTCCTGCGGTTCACCCTGCTTCTCACCCTGCTTCGGATCAGACTGCCGCTGAGAAGGCGACTGCTCGCCATTCTTGTTGCCGCCGTCGCCCTTTGGGCCACCCTTCTTTCCATCCTGCGATTCCGAGGCGCCTCCGCCATCATCCTTCTTGGCCGATGCATCTCCGCCGGCCTCTCGCTGCTTGCCCGTGGCGGAGTTCTTCCCCTTGCCGGAATCGCTTCCCTGATCGCCTTCGCTGTCCGACGCGCCGCCGCCGTTCTCGCCCTGTTGATCCGGGGGCGCGTCGCCGGCCTGCGGTTCGCCATCGCTGCCGTTGTTTTCGTTCGACTCGGTGTCGTCCGGCGGTGCCGGTGGTGGCTGACGAGCCGGAGCGCTCGGATCGATCGTGAGCGCATACCATTCGGTGATCCCGACGTTGGGGGCATCAGGCCGCGTGTCCTTCGCGACCCCGCGATACTCGAGCACCTGGCCGGGCCCCGCTCCAAGCGCGGCAGGAATCAGCGTGGCCGCGCCGCGGAACGTCTTCCGAGCACCAACGAGCAGTTCCTGACCGGGTCGCTCCGCGCCCGCAGCGAGCCGCGTCTCCACCGTGACACTCGCGAGGCCAAAGTCCGGATCGACCGCCCGCAGCCGCACGGTCACCGGCGCGTCGGGCGGCACCCGAACCACCTTCTCGGCGGGCTCCTCGATCGCAATCTCGGGCGCCAGGTCCGGCAGCACCTCGATCCGGTATTGCATCTTGTCGACCATCGCCGGCTCCCGCTGCGAGAGCGACGCCGCCTTTGGCTGGAATAACAGCCGGTAGCTCGAGTGTTCGGCAGCGGATCGGTCGGGCGAGAGTCTGAGCGTGAACGTGCCTCGTCCCCGCGCCAGATCCTTCGGGTCGATCGACATCGGTGCATCTCGTTTGCCGTCGGGGCCGAGGTCGATCCACGCCGCTTCCAGCGGATGGTTGCATTCGGCCACCACCGTCACGTGCGTGCCCTCGACACCGCGGACATCACCCTGCCAGGGAATCGTCTCGTCTGCCTGGCCCGTGTGCGGTGGATACCGGTAGTGCAGTTCGCGAACGAGCATCGCCGGTTCGTCGACCACGGCAACGCGGAATCGCTCGCTCCGCGCATCGCCGGCGGCGATCACGATGTCGACCGACTGGTCGAGCCCCCGCGTCGCGTCGGGCAGCACCGCGGTGAACCTTCCTCCCGCCGCGGGCAGCATCGCCGCCCGCCAGCCGCCTGACGGCGCCGTCGAGGCGTCATCGGCAACGGGCGTGACGACGAGTTCCGGCTTCTCATCTCCCGCGAGGCCGGTGATGTCGCTCGACACCACCACCTGCCGCCCGCGAACCAGCGTGGCGACCCCGTCGACCACCGTGAGCGTCCGCCCGCGATCCGCGACTTCCGGACCACCCGGCACGCTCCAGGACAGCATCGGCGGGGCGATCCGCACCCGCGACGGTGCGGCGACGCCGAGCCACGGCGCCACCAGCCGGGTCGCCGACACCACAAGGCTCTTGGGGGCGAGGAGTTCGTAGATGCAGGCCGCCGCGATCAACGCGGCAAGGGCATACGCGAGTTTCAGGGCTGGGCCACGATCGACCGCACCGTCGCCCGACACGCCTGCGAGCTGCCTGGCGGCGCGGCGGCGGAGCGACTTGACCACCAGCGGCGTTGTCTCGTCGGCATGGGCCTGAGCAAGCACGGCGTTGACGACGTCGTTGTGCAGTTCGGGATGCTCCCGCTCGAGCATCCGCGCCGCATAGACAAGGTTCACCCTGTATCGCACCAAGGGAACCACCCAACGGACGACGGCCGCTGCGAGTACGACAAGCCCCGCTGCGAGCCAGACCCAGCGAACCCACGTCGGCAGGCCGCCGGGTATCAGCCAGTGTTCCACGATCACGCCGCAGGCGAGCCAGAGCATCACTCCGACTCCCGCCGCGAGCAGAAACGTGGTCAGCGCCACGCCCTTGAAGTCGGCACTGGCTGCCGCCAGTCGCTTCGCGAGATACCGCTCCGATTTCGACTCGACGTCTCCATCGGCCACCCAGGCTGGGACGGCCAGCGGATCACTCGCGGTGCGGGACGCCGTCGCCATGGGATACTCCACCACGCGGCGGACGCCACGCTGGACTGGGCGGACCACACGGACCGCTCCTCGTTGATTATATCGGTCCCGGCGGCTGTTCCCGTCGGAAAAACGTGGCGGACTTGGCACGCCGCTCCAGCCTTCGCGACGATGGTCCCTGCCAGACGCGGGGCAACCTCGCCGTCGGTGCCAGACAGGAAAACCCCGATGGGGATGCTGCCCGACGCGGAAACCTTCAAGCGGCTCGTCGACGGCTCCACGCCGGGAGTCGGGGCTGAGGCGGCGCGGCTGGCGCTGGCGGCGGTCGCCCTGCCCTACGGCCTGGCGGTGGCCGCGCGCAACGCCGCCTACGACCGCGGCCTCCTCCACGTGTCTCGCGTGCCCACACCCGTGATCTCGGTCGGCAACCTGACCCTCGGCGGCACCGGCAAGACGCCACTGGTGGCGTGGGTGGCGCGGCGACTGGCAGCCGCCGGCCGGCGGCCGGCGATCGTCAGCCGCGGCTACGGGGCGCGACCGGGCGAACGGAGCGACGAGGCGGCGGAACTCGGCCTCGTGGTGCCGGAGGCGATGCACGTCGCCAACCGTGACCGCGCGGCCGGATGCCGAACGGCCATCGCGGCCGGATGCGACGCGGCGGTGCTCGACGACGGCTTTCAACACCGGTGTCTCCACCGCGACCTCGACATCGTGGCGATCGATGCGACCGACCCGTTCGGCTGCGGCCGGCTGTTTCCGCGCGGTCTGCTGAGGGAATCGCTCACGGGATTGGCCCGAGCCGACGCGGTGGTGCTGACGAGGGCATCAGCGATCGATGGCGAGCGGCGAAAGGCCATCCGCGCGGCGCTGACTGCCGGCGGTGGCCAGCGGCTCCAGGAAGCCTGGATGGAGGCGGAGCACCGCCCCGTCACCGTGCGCCTCGCCGACGGCGGCACGCGGCCGCTCGACTCGCTTCGCGGCCTGCCCGTCGTGGCCTTCGCCGGCATCGGCAACCCCGCCGCGTTTCGCACAACACTCGCCCGTCTGGCTGCGGAGGTGATCGAGTTCGTGCCGTTTCCCGATCATCACGCCTACACGGCTGCCGACTTCGAACGACTCGCCGCGCAGGCTGCCCGCCACGGCGCGGCGATGCTCGTCACCACGCTCAAGGATCTCGTCAAGGTTCCCGCCGGCCGTTCGCACGACCTGCCGGTGGGAGCCGTTGAGATCGCGATCGAGCCACTCTCGGGAGGCGAACACGTCGCCGCCCTGATCGACGCCGTGGCCAGTCGCGCCGGCGGCTCGACTGCAGGACGACGGCCATGAGCGGCGGGCCCGTCGATGTGTCGGTGCTCGTGACCACGTACCGTCGGCCCCGACACTTGGCCCTCGCACTCGAGTCGCTGGCGCTGCAGCGGTGCGCCGGAACGACGATGGAGGTGGTCGTCTCCGACGACGGTTCGGGTGACGAGACGCCGCGGGTCGTCCACTCGTTCGCCGCCACCGCCCCGTTTCCCGTGCGGTTGACGACGCAGCCGCACGACGGCTTCCGCCTCGCGCGGGTTCGCAACGAGGCCGCCCGGCTCGCGACCGGCCGGTACCTGCTGTTCCTCGACGGCGACTGCATCGTGCCCCGCCATCACATCGCCGCCCATGCCGAACGCCGCCGCCATGGCACCGCCCTGCTCGGCTACTGTGCCCGACTCCCGGCCGAGGCCAGCAAACTGCTCGTGCCGGGAAATCTGGCGATCACGAACCTGGCGGCGCTCGTGCCGGCGTCCGAGCGCCGAGCCCTCGCCCGCCGGCGGCGCAAGACCTGGTGGCATGCGGTCTTGCGGCATCCCACCAAGCCAAGGCTCGCCGGCGGCGACTTCGGCGTCTGGCGCGACGACTTCGTGCGCGTCAACGGATTCGACGAGCGATTCGTCGGCTGGGGGCAGGAGGATGACGACCTCGGGCTGCGACTGCGGGCCGCCGGCGTGCGGCTCGAGACCATCCTCGGGCAGACGCGGTCGCTCCACGTCTGGCACGAGACCGATGCGACCGCGACATCCCGCTGGCGCGACGGAGTGAACGTGCGGTACTTCGAACGCCGCGGCCGGCTGACGGCGTGCCGCCTCGGACTGGTCGCGCGACCGGCGGCGGCGATCACCTGGGGCCTGCCCGCAGACCTGATGACGACGCCGCTGGGCCGCTCGATCGCCAGGCACCTCGCCGGCGCGACCGTCGCCGCCGAGGGCGAGCCCTGTGAGATCGAACTCGTCGTCCGGCCGGGAACGAGCCGGTTCACACGCCAATCCGAATGCCGACTGGCGCTCGTGGCCCCACATCAGCCTGCGGAGCGCGATCTCGCCCGCGAAGCCGACACGATCATTCCGGTCGATGGAGACGTGGCGATCGACGCTGCATTGGCCGCCGTCGGCTGAAGGCCTTGCACCGGGCTCAGCCCCGATAGGCCCGCCTTGTACGGCTCACACGTGATCCTCGCGCGTGAACCAGGCGCGGGGCTGCCCATGCCCGTCGCCGGACGTTCGCTGCGGGCATGCGACTGTCGCGCCGTCGCCGCCGTCCCGGCGTCGGCTCCGGCTTACGGTCGCCGGGCGCGGCCCGGCTCCCATCATCCTGCCCTTCGCTCACTCGATGCCGGCTGCGCTTCGGCATCCTGCCTGCGCTAGCCGCCAACGCTGCTCCCGGGCACGGGCAGTCCCGCGCTGCCTCTTCTCGTAGCACAGGTTGTCAACCTGTGTGTCTTCCCGGTTCGCATTGGGCTCGCGGCGTGAAAGCCGACCGGCCGTAAGGCCGCGGGTAAACCACGCTGGACGCGGCGTCTGGTGTTGGTTCACCCCACGCCTCACGGCGTTGGGCTTATACCAGCGACCGCGCAAGGCTCACGAAGAACGCGTCTCACACGTCCCGCCGGCGCCGAGCATGTCGCCGGCCGGCTGCGGTGGCCCGCCAACGCGCGAGGATCACGTGTGGCCCGTATGAGCTTCCGCTTCTCGCTACTTCCGCTTCTCATTATGGAGCGTGTGCTTGCGGAGCCGCGGCGAGTACTTCTTGACCTTGAGCTTCTCGCCCCCCGTCTTGCGGCGGAGCGTGTAGTTCATGTCACCAGTCTCCTCGCAGACGAGGTGAATCACTTCGAGTTTTCTCTTGCCCTTCGCCATATCTCTGTCTCTGTGTCGCCTGCGGGGCTCGCAGTCCTTCTTGCGTGTCGCCGTCGGGTGCCACTGCGATTGGTGGCAGGCACCCAGGAAGCGAAAACCTTACCCGCCCGGAGGGCGAAAGGCCAGCGGTCGCTGTGGCCCCGCCGCGACACGTCGTTCGAGTCTCCCTGCAGCAGCGGCCGCTCTATAATCGAAAAGCCTTCGGTTCCACGGGCGGACCTACCGCCAGGGGACGCCTGGGGGGACATTGTCATGTCGAGCCACATTGATCCCGAACCCGTGACGCCGCCTCCTCCGGCCCTCCCGCCACGGCCAACGCCGGCTCAGGCCAACCAAGCCCCCTCAAGGCAACTTCCCCCCCGACCAGCGGCTGCTGAGCAGAGCGCCGCGCAGCCTGCCGACAGTCGCGATGACGACTACCCGCCCGCCCTGGCCGCCGCGGCGGTGAAGCAGGCTCCAGCGTGGGCGATCAGCGTGCTCGTGCACGTCGTTGCCTTACTGAGCCTGGCGCTCGTGGTGAACGAGCCGCCCAAGAAGGAGGTGACGAGGATCATCACGTCGAGCGGCCCTCAGGTCGAAGACGAGTTCACCGAGTTCGAAG
This sequence comes from Planctomycetota bacterium, assembly GCA_037133115.1. GTDB lineage: Bacteria > Planctomycetota > Planctomycetia > Pirellulales > UBA1268 > QWPN01. Next base: position 6,023 of record JBAXOU010000006.1, read on the forward strand.
ACGAGATTCCCGAGCAGCCGCCGCTCGACGTGGTGGCCCCGGCTGCCGATGTCGCCGTCGCCACGGAGGTCGCCGTGGCCCCGGTGGAGGTCATGGCGAATGCCGACGAGCTCGATGCGGCACCACTGGCGGTCGAGTTCACCGACTTCGGCACCGAGACGGCTCCCGCGTCGGACATGATGGCGTCGGTGGGCGCCGTCGGCGGCATGGTGGGCGGGCTCGGCGGCCGTGCCCAGGCGGCCAAGCTCGCCGTTGCCAGTGGCGGTGGCGGCGACACCGAGCAGGCTGTCGATCGCTCGCTCAAGTGGATCGCCATCCACCAACTTCCCGACGGTGGCTGGTCGTTCGACATGACGGACTGCCCGAGTTGCGGTGGAAAGTGCTCCGGATCGGGCCACAGCCGAGCCAAGGACCGCACCGGCGCCACCGCGATGGCGCTGCTGCCCTTCCTCGGTCGCGGGTACACGCATCGCGAGGGGCCGTACAAGCCGACGATCGACAAGGGCATCGCCTTCCTTGCCCAGCGGGCGGTGGCAGGCAAGGGCAAGGTCTACGACGGCAACGGCTGCCTCTATTCGCAAGGCCTCGCCGGCATCGCGCTCTCGGAATGCTATGCGATGTCGCAAGACAATCGGCTGGCGGCCCCCACGCAACTCGCTCTCAACTTCATCATGGCCGCTCAGGATCCCGTGGGGGGCGGTTGGCGATACGCGCCGCGGCAACCCGGCGACACGTCGGCGGTGGGCTGGCAGATCATGGCGCTCAAGAGCGGCAACATGGCCTACCTGCAGGTGAATCCGCTGACGGTGAAGAAGGCGATCGACTTCCTCAACTCCGTCGAGTCACAGAGCGGCGCCCGGTACGGCTACGTTGACAACTCGAACCCCACGCCAGGGCGAACCGCAGTGGGCCTGCTCTGCCGCATGTATCTCGGCTGGAAGAAAGACAACCCCGCGCTTCTGGATGGCGTGGCCTACCTGATGAAGACGGGGCCAACGGCCGATCTCTACTACGACTACTACGCGACCCAAATCATGCACCACATGGAAGGCGAGGTCTGGATCTCGTGGAACAAGCGAATGAAGGAGATGCTCCTCAAGGCGCAGTCCACCAAGGATCACGAGGCCGGCAGCTGGCACGGCGGCTTTGAGAAGGGCCATGCTGCCGAGGCCGCCGGCAGGCTTTACTCCACGTCGCTGGCGACGATGATCCTGGAGGTCTACTACCGCCATCTTCCGATCTACCGCACGCAAGTGGTGGACGAAGAGTTCAAGGAATAGCGCGAAAAAGCCCTCCGGGCCTTTTTCGCTTGAGGCAGTCGAAGGCACAGCCAAGGTGTGCCTTGACTGCCGGCCCGCCGTCCGGGCGGGCCTGTTCGTGCAGCACGCTCAGCCCGTCGCGGGGCAAGCCAAGGTTGCCCCGGACGGGCAACGCCGCCGTCGTGGCGGCGACCGCGCCGTAGCACAGGTTTTCAACCTGTGTAGCCCCGCGCACCCCGCCCTGCGGTTGCCCGGCCGCCGATGCCGATGAACATCGTGGGATCGCGGTGCGCACCTGCCCGGTGCGCCCAATCAGCCCCGGCCACCCAGGCGGCACACTCCACCAGACCGCACCCGGAACGCCGATGAACGAGGGCCACGAGACACCGAGCCGAATCGAGCGGTTGGTCCACAGCCCCGCCGTCCGGTCGACGTACGCCAGCCTCGTCGCCCACGTCGTCATCCTGATCGGCCTGGCACTGCTCTTGATCCCGGCCCGGAAGGACATGCGGCCGCGGCCGATCGTGATCGCCATGGCCGACGCGGAATCCTTCGACGTCGTTCCCGGCGATGCTGCCGGCGGCGGCGAGGTGGGCAGTGACGAAGTCGTGGTACCGCTGGCCGCCGAACCGGCCCTGCCGATCGACGAAGCCGTACCGGTCGATCCACCGATCGTGCCGGTCATCGAGCCGGTGGCGATCGCGCCCGAGGCCCCGGCGATCGCACCGTCCGCACCCGATCCCGTTCCCGCCGAGTCGATCCGGGCGATCGCCACCTCCCTCGCGCCGCAACCGCGCCGCGGATCGACCGTGCCGGGCCAGTCGCCCTTCGAGGGCCGGCGCGGCCCAGCTCGCGGCCACGGCGCGCTTGAGCGGGGCGGGTCGGCAGCGAGCGAGGATGCCGTGGAGCGCGGCCTTGCCTGGCTCGCGCGGCATCAGGCGACCGATGGCTCGTGGCGATTCGATCTCTCAGGCTGCCGCTGCGATGGCGGCTGCCGGGATCCCGGAACCGTGTCGAGCACGACGGCCTCCACCGGCATCGCGCTCTTGCCGTTCCTCGGGGCGGGCCACACGCACGTCGATGGCGCCTACCGCGAGACCGTGACCCGCGGGATCTACTACCTGATGAGCCGCATGCAGCCCACGCCCCGCGGCGGTGATCTCGGCGAGGGAACGATGTACGGCCACGGTGTGGCCACGCTCGCGCTCGCGGAGGCGCTTGGGATGACACACGACCAGGCACTCGTGAAATACGTTCGCGACGCCGTCCGCTTTATCGAAACCGCTCAGGATCTCCACGGCGGCGGCTGGCGCTACCTGCCCGGCCAGCCTGGCGACACCACCGTCACCGCCTGGCAGCTCGCGGCCCTCAAGAGCGCCGGCCTTGCCGGTCTGGCGATCCCGTCGCCAACGATGGACGGTGTCGTCCGCTTCCTCGACCGCGTGCAGGTGCGTCGTGGCGAGGCCTACGGCTATCAGGCTCCGCAGGCCCGCCCCGGCACGTCGGCGATCGGCCTCCTCTGCCGTCTCTACACCGCGTGGCCGAACGAGGCGGTGATCGACCGTGGCCTGACGGCACTCGCCAAGGGCGGCCCCGACCCGGATGCGATCTATCTCAACTTCTACCTCTCGCAGGCGCTCCTCCAACGCGACCATCCCCTCTGGCAACGCTGGAACGCCCGCAACCGCGACCAGCTCGTGGCCCGGCAGGCCGCCCGGGGCCACGAGGCTGGCAGCTGGTTCCTCGCCGACCACGACACGGCGCCCGGCGGCCGAATCGCCCACACGGCGCTCGCGGTGCTCACGCTGGAGGTCTACTACCGGCTGCTTCCGATCTACGGGCCCGACGCGATCGCCAGCGGTTGGTAGGCCGGGGCCGGGACGGGCCTATACTAGTAGTCGGTGGACCTTCAGACGACGTGGATCGCGGGCATGCAACCGGTCACCTACTCCTGGCTCGTGGTGGTGGTGGCCATCGCCTGCGCCGCGATCGGCTGGCTGGGAATCGCCGGCTGGATCGCCGTGGCCGTCGTGATCGCCAGCGTGGGAATGCACGTGGCCGGCAACGCCCTGGGCACGACGCTGCGCGAGGCCGCCGACCGCGACCTCTCGCGACTCCGTCACCGCACCGCCGCGCCGGCTGAGGTGCCGCGGCCGAAGCCGACGCGGCTCGAACGGCGGCAGAGCCTCGGCCGACTCATTCCGGTGTCGGCCGGCATCGGCGCCATGGTCGGCGGTGCCACGGGTGCGGCGGCCCTCGCCACGCTCACCTCGGCCAGCATCGCCGGGGCGGCCCTGGGGGGTGTGTCATCCGCGGTGATCGGCGGGCTCTTCGGGTTTCTTGCAGCGAGTTTCGTCGAGATCATTCGCACGAGCCTCCGCGACGCCATCGCGGCGGAACGCTCGTCCGTCACCGTCGACCGCTGACGTCGGCCTGCGGTGGAACCGCCGGGCGGCCCGTGGTACAACCTCCGATCGATTCACACTCGCTCGGACACCGTTTTCCTGGAGATTTCCCATGGCCAAACCCCATCGCCGCCTCAAGAAGGCGAATCACGGCGCCCGGCCGGCCAACAGCAAGGCTCGCAAGGCCAAGCGCAAGCACATCCGCACCTGATCCAGCGGTCAGCACCGCACCGCCCGAGGACATCCCGTGGCCCCGCGCGATTACATCATCCATCCGAGCGAATACGACCTCGACACGGTCATCGCTGACATCCATGAGATCCGCCGCTGGAACCGGCAGCGGTTCGAGATGGAGCAGTTGACGGCGATCGTGCACGAGGATCAGTCCCGCGGTCTCTGCGTGGGCTACAAGGACGTCACGCCGGACGAGTTCTGGGTCCGCGGGCACTTCCCCGGCGTGCCACTGATGCCGGGCGTGCTGATGTGCGAGGCGGCTGCCCAGCTCTCCAGCTACTACACGCAGCGGCGTAACCTGCTCGACGCCGAAGTGGTCGGCTTCGGCGGCCTCGAGGAGGTGCGGTTCCGCGAGCCCGTCCGGCCCGGTGACCGGCTCGTAATCGCGGTCGAGCGTGTCCGCGTGAGGCCCAAGGCGATGATCGTCTGTCGCTTCCAGGGGCTCGTCCGCGAGAGCATCGTGGTCGACGGCGTCATCAAGGGCGTGCCGCTGCCCATCGAGCTCCTTGCCCAGGTCGACAAGGCCACCACCTGACCGCGGCTCCGCCCGGATCCGCCGCGACGATCCGGTGTCTCTCTCCCCGACCGCCCTGCCATGCCCCGCCGCCCGCCGCGCAAGCCCGATCCATCGGTCGACCTCTCGAGGCATCTGATCCCGCTGGCCTCGCTGCCGGTGCCGTGCGATCCACGCACACTCTTCTCCCGCGACGCACCTCTCGAACTCGAGGTGGGGAGCGGCAAGGGCTTGTTCCTTTCCACCGCTTCAGCCGGAGCCCCTGAGCGAAACTTTCTCGGCGTTGAACTCGCCGCTGGATACGCCCGGCTGTGCGCGAGCAAGCTGGCGGCCGCGGCGACGGCGAACGCCCGCATCATTCAGGGTGACGGCACGTTCCTCGTCCGCAGCCTGCTCCCCGACGCCTGCCTTTCCGGCATGCACGTCTACTTTCCCGACCCCTGGTGGAAGGCTCGCCATCGCAAGCGACGCGTGCTCTCGGAGACCTTCCTGCGGCACGCCGGCCGCGTGCTGCCAGTCGGCGCCACGCTCCATGTCTGGACCGACGTGGAGGAATACTTCACCGAGTCGATGGCCTTCGCGGCGGCGACCGGCCTCTTCGCGCCGCCGCGGGAAGAGTCGTCGCTCGACGCCACGCACGACCTCGACTACCGCACGCACTTCGAACGACGGACGCGACTCGCGGGCCAGCCCGTCTGGCGGGCAGCCCTCGACCGCAACGATGCTCCAGCAGGCTGCGAGCGAGAGATCCCGCCGGCTCCGCCAAGCCAGCCGACCGATGACCGCGTGTGAGACCTCCTGAGGCGTTCGCGAGGCTCGCGGCCTCTCGTAGCACAGGTTGTCAACCTGTGTATTCCCGGTTCACCTGAGGCTCGGGGCTGCCCATGCCCGTCGCCGGACGCTCGCTGCGCCCATCCTGGGCTTCGCTCGCTCGATGCTGCCCTCGCTTCGCCATCCTGGCTTCGCTCGGCCAGCAACGCCGGCTCCCGGGCACGGGCAGCCCCTCGCACCATCATCGTTTGCATGTGATCCCGGAACGAGAAGCAGCCGGATCGGAGGCACGCGCAGAAGCCGGTGACACTTGTGAACGTCAGACGCCGACATTCCGACCGAGCAGAGAACTCACAAGTGCCGCCGGCGCCGAGCATGCCTCCGGCCGGCTGCGGCGACGACGTCTGGTTCCCGTGTGACCCGGATGAACCGCTACCGGGCCGCCTCGTAGGTTCGTCCGGCCGTACCCCGGGACGTCTGGGCCACGGCGATCTCGTAGAGCCGCTCGCCGGCGGGCGTCGGATAACGACCCGTGAGGCAGGCCTGGCAGAGGTCCGTCGCGTCGAAGCCGATCGATCGCGCCACCGACTCGATCGGCAGGTAGCGGAGCGAGTCAGCCCCGAGCCGGGCCGCCATCGCCGCCTGGGCGGCTTCCGTGAGGATGCCGTCCGGCAGGAACTCCGGAGCGAAGAGCTCGTCGATCGTCGACATGTCGATGCCGTAGAAGCAGGGGGCCACGATCGGCGGGCAGGCGACCCGCACGTGAATTTCTCGGGCCAGCCCGAGCGACCGCATCCGTCCTAGGAGGACCTTCATCGTCGTGCTGCGGACGATCGAGTCCTCGACGAGGATCACCCGCCTGCCCTCGAGCACCTCGCGGAGCGGCGTGTATTTCGTCTCGGCCTTCTGTCGCCGACTCGATGCCCCATCGATGAACGTGCGGCCGGTGTAGCGGTTGCGGATCAGCCCCTCGACGCACGGAATCGAGAGCCGGAAGGCCATCGCGTCGGCCGCCGCCTTGCTCGTGTCGGGAACGGGCACGACCACCGTGTCGCTATCAATTGGCATGGTCTCCAATCGCGCGAGTTCCTCCCCGAGTCGCTTCCGCGAGAGGTAGACGCTGCGGTCGTCCATGGTACTGGCAACATTGGCGAAGTAGACCCACTCGAAGAAGCAGTGCGCCTTCCGCGGCGACTCGGCGAAACGCTCGATGCGCATGCCACCCGCGTCCACGATCAGGGCCGTCCCCGGCTCCAGCGTGCGGATCGACTCGGCTGAAAAGCCGAGGTTGAGGAGGGCCACGCTCTCGCTCGCCGCTGCCACGAGCGATCCAAGGCAGGCATATTCCATCGGCCGGATGCCCAGCGGATCTCGGGCCACGATCAGCCGGCCACAGGCGTCGAGCATGGCGATGTTCCAGGCACCGTCAAACCGGGCGGAGATCGCCGCGAGCAGTTCGACGGGGTTGGGATCGGCGTCGCCCGAGAGCTCCTTGCCGATCACGTGCATGAGCACCTCGGTGTCGTTGTCCCGCGCCAGGTGGTTGTCGTCCGCGGCGAGGATCTCCGCCCGGAGTTCCTGGTAGTTGGCGAGTTGGCCGTTGAACCCGAACGCAAACCACTTCCGCTTCTGGATGTGCGGCCGCTCGAGCGGCTGAGCGTAGCCCCGGTCTTCGGCCCCGCAGGTCGCGTAGCGGACGTGCCCGATCGCGGCCCGCCCCGCGTGCTGCTCCATCAGGCTTTCGTACTTGCCCCGGTGATTCATCCGAAACACCTCGCTCACGCTGCCAACCTCCTTATAGGTCGCGAGCAGCTGGCTGCGGGACGGATTCCAGGCGGTCATGCCCGCCGAGAGTTGGCCTCGGTTTTGGATGTCGAGGAGCATCCGCGGCATCAGCCGTGAAACCTCCTCGGGCCCCTGAGCCGGGCAAAGCGGGCTCGGCTCGCCGCCCGGGAGGTGGTAGATGGCGGCCAGGCCGCACTCATGACGCAGGTCGCTCATCGGCAGGAGGCCTCGGCGGGGCTGGCGGGCACCCGGCGACGATCAATGCCGAGGATGCCCGGCAATCATAGAGGTCGCGGCGGCGGCGGCTCAACCGTCTGGCACCGTGCCGCCGGATTCGAGACGCTGCCGTGCCGCCACGAATCGCCGCCAAACCACCGCGGGTGGCCCGACAGGGTGGGGCGCAGGTACGATACGCGCCATCGCGGCCCCTCATGGCTCGCCCCCGCGCCCCGTCGCCATGACCGACCCGCTCCGCCACGAGATCGCCACCGCCGCTGACCCGATCGTCGTGAAAGTGGGCACCCGTGTGCTCACAGGGCCTGACGGTCTGCTTGATGCCGCCCGGATCGAGTCACTGGGGCGGCAGATCGACGCGGTCGCTGCGGCGGGACGTCGGGTTGTGCTCGTGAGTTCGGGAGCGGTTGGGGCCGGTATGGGCCGACTCGGACTCACGAAGCGACCGACCGAACTGGCGAAGTTGCAGGCGGTGGCGGCGATCGGCCAGAGTTGCCTGATCGAGGCCTACGAGCGAGCCCTCCGCGACCGGGGCCGCCACGTGGCCCAGGTGCTGCTGATTGCTGACGACCTCCAGGACCGCTCCCGCTACCTCAACATCCGGACGACGTTGCTCACCCTCCTTGACCTCGGTGCCGTGCCGGTCATCAACGAGAACGACACGGTGAGCGTGGAGGAACTGCGGACCTCGTTCGGTGACAACGACCGCCTCGCGGCGCTGGTTGCCACCGTTCTTGGGGCGCCCCTGCTGGTGCTGCTCTCCGACGTGGAGGGCCTCTTCGACCGCCATCCCTCGGAGCCCGGTGCCACGATCGTGCCTCACGTGCCGCGCATCGATGCCGCGGTGGCCGGCCTGGCGAAGGACACCCTCGGTGGCCTCTCGAAGGGTGGGATGGCGAGCAAGATCGGGGCCGCCCGGATCGTCACGGAAGCTGGCGGAAACTGCATCGTGGCATCCGGCCGCGATGATGGCGTGATCGAGGCAATCTGCCGCGGCGAGCCGATCGGGACGCTGTTCACGGGCCGGTCCGAGACGATGCCAGCCTGGAAGCGCTGGCTCGGCTGGTCCGCCGACGCCCGCGGAACCGTCGTCGTCGATGCCGGTGCGCGGGAAGCCGTCGTCGCGGGAGGCCGCAGCCTGCTCGCCGCCGGCATCCGCACCCTCGACGGCGACTTTGCCTCGGGTGACGTGGTGGCCCTCTCCGACGACCGCGGCCAGGTCTTCGCCCGGGGGCTCGTCAACTACGCCGCCGCCGACCTCCGGCGGATCGCCGGCCTCCGGACGGAGCGGATCGCGGAGGTGCTCGGCTCGACTCCCTATGCCGAGGTCGTCCACCGTGACAACCTCGCCATCATCGATCGGAGCGGGGCCGACCCGCGGTAGCCACCGACCATGCTCCAAGAACTCCTCATCGTTCTTCTCCTGATCCTCGCCAACGGTTTCTTCTCCGGCGCGGAGATGGCGATCGTCGCCAGCCGGCGGGGCCGCTTGCGGGCGCTCGCGGAGAAGGGCGATCGCCGCGCCCAGGCAGCGCTCGACCTCGCCGCGAGCCCCGATCGCTTTCTGCCCACCGTCCAGATCGGCATCACCCTCGTGGGAACGCTCGCCGCGGCCTACGGTGGCGACCGTCTGGTGAGCGAGTTGACGGTGTGGATCGCCAACCAGGCGCCTCCGGGCATCGCCGCCATGGCCCGGCCGATCGCCCTCACCGTCTTCGTGATGCTCCTCTCGTTTGTCACGCTCCTCCTCGGAGAGCTCGTACCCAAGCGACTGGCCCTGCGGCAGGCCGAGGCATTCGCGCGGCTCGCAGCCCCGGCGATGCAGATGTTCGCCTGGATCGCCCGGCCGCTCGTCTGGGGCATGAGCACGGCCACCTCGGCTGTGATCTTCCTGCTCGGTGGCCGCAAGCAGACCGAGCCCAGCGTGTCGGTTGACGACATCGAGCACCTCCTGGAAACGGGCCGGGCAGAGGGCATTCTCGAGGCGGTCGAACTGTCGGTGGCCAGCGAGGCCCTGCGGCTCGGCGAGCGGAGCGTTCGCGACATCATGCGGCCGCGGATCGACGTTGACGCCCTCGACATCGAGACCCCGCAGGCTGAGATCATCGGCGCCATCGCCATGGCAGGCTACTCGCGGCTCCCGGTCTACGAGGGGTCGCTCGACCACATCATCGGCTACGTCTCGATCAAGGACGCGCTCCGCCATGCCTGGATGGGCTGGCCGATTGAGTTGCGGAAGATGCTCCATCGACCGATCTTCGTGCCCGAGACGATGCCGCTCGACCGGCTCCTCGAACTCTTCCAAAAAGAGCGAAACCAGCTCGCCATCGTGCTCGACGAATACGGTGGCACCGAGGGCCTGGTGACCCTCGAAGACGTCCTCGAGGAGCTCGTGGGCGAGATCCACGATGAGCACCGGCAGGCCGATGCCCACGCGTTCGTGCAGCGGGAGGACGGTTCCTGGCTGGTCGACGGCAGCGTCGCGATCGACGACCTCGTCGACCGCTTCGGTCTCAAGGGCGAACCGCTGCCCCGTGACTACACCACGATCTCGGGCCTCGTGCTTGCCGAGTTGGAACGAATTCCCGCTGCGGGTGACGTGGTCACCTGGCGGGGCCTGCGGATCGAGGTGGTGGACATGGACGGGCGGCGGATCGACAAACTCCTCGTCGCCCGCACGTAGGGCGCGTCCATCCGTGTCGATCAGACTTCCTCAGGGCTGGGGGGCGGAGCGGTCGAGGATGTCCTGGAGCACGAAGGGCGTCGGGAACGGCTCATCGAGTTGCTCGAGGAGCTTACGGTAGCGGCCCACCACCTCGGCGATGTCGTCGCCCGTCAGCGAATCCTCGCGGAGCACCTTCGAGGCGTCGAGCACCTTCCGCCAAGCAGCGAACGACTCCTCGTAGGCCTTCTTCGCCGACTGCAGACGGGCAGCTTCAAACTCCTTGTCGGCCCGCCACGTGCTCTCCCGCGCCTCGAGCGCTGGCTCCGTCACCTCGGCCTCGCAGGAGGCCTTCCAGAAGTCGAAGTTCACGATGTCGCGATACCGTTCGATCATGGTGGCCCTTTCCTGGGCCTCGGTGTACTCGCGGGCAAGTTCCTCGGCCTTGGCCCGCACATCCGCCGGAGCCTGCCTGGCGACCATCTTCCAGGTCACCGCAAGCTCGCCTTCAGCCGTCGACGCGGCCTGCTGCTGGGACTCGTTGCGATCCATCTGCGGCACTTCGAGCGCCTTCCGCTGCTCGTCGGTGAGGGCCGCGCGGCGGCTCTCCTCGAGCGCCTTGAACTGCCCGGGGAGCAGCGTCTCGAGTTCATCGGCGATCACGGCCGCCCGCTTCTCCTCCGACTCGCGGAGCCGCAGCTGGATCGGCACACCCCAGCTCGTGGAAATATCCCGCTCGGCAAACCGGGCTAGCTCCTCGTTGGCAAGCTTCCAGCCATCCTTCGCAGTCGCGCCGAACTCGCCGTCCGCCTCGAGGGCCCGAGCGTAGTTGATCGCCGTCATCATCGGCTCGCTGTGGAAGATGAGCGGCGTGGTCTTGAGCGGCGCCCCTCGATCGACCAACGCCTGGCCGGCGCGGTATTTCTGCCGGCCCACCAGCCAGTTGTCACGTTCGGGCAGCGTGCGGTCGGGATCGTCACGGTCGTGGAAGTCGTCGTCGGCCTTGAACAGCCGCCGATACTGCAGTTTCTCGTCGGCCTTGCCGATCTTCTGGCCGATGAACCAGCCCATGCGGCCAAGCAGTCGCGGCTCCCGCGCGTTGTACGCAATGCCCTGGCGGAGGAACTCGATCCCCTTGATCACCCACGCATACCGGTCGTGGTAGTCGTCGAACTCGACCGAGGTGTTGTAAGAAAGATTGTGGGCCTGGAAGTCCCAGACCGTGTAGAAGTTGGGCTGGAGCTTCGTGATCTGCTCGAGCGTGGCCGAGAGGTTGGTCCAGTCCTCGACCTTCTTGTAGTAGGTGGCACGGTCCCAGAGCAGCGTCACGGCGATGTTCTTGAGTCCCAGCGTCGCGAACCGCATCGTCTCACTCGCCGGGTCGACCTCGCCGAGATTGGCCTGCGAGAGCCCATAGGTCGACCGCAGCCGCGACAACAGCCCGCCGGAACTCGTGGAATCGGCAGGCTGGCTGAGTGCCGAGAGCGGCACCAGGAGCACTGCGATCGCGACCAGGGCCAGGAGCGTGCCCGGCCTCAGCCCCAGCCAGGTCTGCTCACCACGGGAACTCCGCTGCGGTTGGGTCATGACGCCACCTCCCTCGCCTTGAGGCAGAACACGCCTGCGATGAAGCAGGCCAGCGCATAGCCGGCAGCCTCGGCCCCGTGGGCAGCCAGCAGGTCTCCCGGGATGTCGAACCCACCGGCGACGAAATCGCTGGTGCCGAGCGACGCCAGCGATGGAAAGATGCTCGCGGCCAGCCGCATCGGGGCGAGCAGCACCGTATCGAGCACCTTCATCACCTGCACGGCCGGCGTGGGGTCGAGTTCCAGCGTGATGCTCGTCTGCGTGACGATGCGGTAGAGCGATTCGATCGGCCCACCCCCCGGCACGATCGAGGAGTCGCCCGTCACCTGGCTGGTGAACAGGCGGGCGATGAAGTCGCGGAACTGGCCGACGAGGAGCGTGGCGATCGCTGCCACGAGCGCCACCGGCCCGGACAGGAACGTGCTGAACATCACCCCGAGCGCCGTGCAGATCAGCATCGAGTACCAGATGCCGAGGCAGCTCTTGGCGTAGTTCACCGCGAACGACCCGTCGCCGGCGCGGAGGTAGAAGTCGGCCTGTGCCACGCCGTAGTACTGGGCGGGCTCGAGGCACTGCAGCCAGACCTCGATTCGCCCGTCCGACACCAGGTCGGCGAACAGGTCCACCTCCCGCAAGGAGCCATCGGCCATGACCGTGTTGATCCGCCGCGGGATGAGCAGCGAGTCGATCGTGTGCTCGCGGGCGACGATCGGCAGCGACTCGCTCCGCAAGCTGCTTGTCGGATTGCGAACCTGGATCGTCCCGTGAATACCGTCCTCGATGTTTCCTTGGTACGTGCGGAACACGCGGACGATCATCTCGAGCGGGAGCCCGTCGGGAAACCGCTCCGGCGACACGCCCTCGAACGTCCAGATGGCCGCGGCGGCGGAGCCTCCCTCGATGTACTGCCGATACGACCACTCGGCCCCCACGCTGATGCCCTTGATCGAGGGACGCCCTTCACGGTCGAGGAATCGAAGCCTGCCGCGGAGCGGCCGCCGGGCCTCCAGCAAGCCGAGCGGCGCACCCACCGCGTAGGTCCGCTCACCCGTCGCCGTGGTGCCGGTCACCGTGACGCGGTGCCGGTGGCCGTGGGCAGTCTCGGCGACGCCACCACCGCGGCCGTCGAGTTCCACGCGATGCCGATGCCCGCGATCGAACGATGTGCGGCCCTCGGCGCCCGACACCGCTCCATCGCCGTCGGTCACGTCAAAGACGTCGGCCGCGTCCAGCACATGGCCGTGGCTCACGCTGCGAACCACGAACATCCAGCCTGCCAGCCCCATGATCGCCAGCAGAAAGGTGCCCACCGTGGCAAACCCCAGGATCCTGCCGAGGACGATCTCCGCCGTGTGCACCGGCTTCGTGGTCACGGTCTGGATCGCCCGCGACTTGATGTCGGCCGGCAGGCTGAAGACCGCGAGCACGAGCGTCACGAGGCAGACGAGGAGGTTTGTGGCCGCGAGGATGAAGCCCACGTAGAGTCGGCGGGGGTCAACGCTGGCGGGGTCGAGAAACCAGCCGGCAAACAGCAGAATGAGGGCGAACATCGCCAACACGACGAGCACGTTGCGACGCAGCGATTCCTGAATCGCCAGCCGGGCCAGGGCCCAGACCCGCCGCGGGGACGTTGCCAGGATGTCGGCCAGCCCCGCGAGCACGCCCCGGTAGACCCGGTCACCGCCCGCCAGCGGCCCGTTGCCAATCGCCTGAGCGAGCCACGTGAGGATGGCCGCCATGACCGCGGCGACGGCGGCAGCGGCCATGTATTGGAGGATCGCCGGGCCGATCCAGGACGCGAACCTCGGGATTTCCTGTTCCAGGACCATGGGCGACGCTCACTCCGCCCGCGGGGCGGCCGTCTCGGTGCGGCGGGCACGGCGGCCAGGCCGGGCCTCCGTGTCCCGAACCACCTCGAGGAACAGGTCCTCGAGCGTGGTCCTCGGGTTGCCAATATCGATGTCGCCGGCGCCGTGACGCTGGAGGACGGCTTTGACCTCGGCCGCCGCCGCGGGCGACAGCCCGGTGGCCCGGATCTGCGTGACCCCGGTGACGCGGAGAAGATCCTCCACGCGACCGAGTTCCTTCAACTCGCCCTGATGGAGCACGGCGATGCGGTCGCAGACGTCCTCGACGTCTGCCAGCAGGTGCGAACACATGATCACCGTCTTGCCCCGAGCCTTGAGGTCGATGATCAGGTCCTTCATCTCGCGAGTCCCGATGGGGTCGAGGCCGCTCGTGGGCTCGTCGAGGATCACGAGTTCGGGGTCATTGATCAGTGCCTGAGCGACGCCAATCCGGCGTGTCATGCCCTTGGAGTACTCGCGGAGTTGACGCTTGCGATCCCGCGTCAGGCCGACCATCTCGATCAAGGTGGCGGCACGCCGCCGGCGCTCTTCCGGATCGAGGCCGAAGAGTCTGCCGTAGAAATCGAGCGTCTCCTCGGCGTCGAGAAACTTGTAGAGATACGACTCCTCCGGCAGGTAGCCGATCCGCTCATTCTTCGAGACGTCGGTGGCCGCCCGCCCGAAGACGAGCGCCTCGCCCGACGTCGGAAAGATCAGGCCGAGAAGCAGTTTGAGTGTCGTGGTCTTGCCGGCGCCGTTGGGGCCGAGCAGTCCGAAAATCTCGCCCCGTCGCACGTCGAGATCGAGCGGCTTGAGCGCCGTCTTCTTGCTGCGACCCCAGAAATCGCGATAGACCTTCGAGAGGTTGCGGGTCTCGACGACGACGTCGGACGCATCTCGCCGGGGTGCGGATCGGCTGGTCGCCTCGCCCTGCTGGCTCACGCTGATGGTTCCTCGCTGCTCGCTGACCTACGCCGCCAGCCGGCCCCGGTGACCGGCTGAGAGTGTTTTGTAGCGAATCGCCGTGGCCCGTGGAGTGGCCGGTGGGGATTCCCGACAAACACGCATACCGGGCATCTGGCAAAGCTGCCCGGGCGGAATCTCTAGGATACCATTCCTCGCCGCCTTCGCCCCACCTGCGGACGTGGAACGGCAGGCGCGTCCTACCCGGGCGACGACTCACTGGAGGGCTGATGCCGCTTCGCCGACTCATCGACGAGCCGTCGGGCAGCGGTGAGTTCCGCGGGTGTGAAGAACGGCACGTCGGGATCGCCGCCGGCCATCGAGATCACTTCGGCCGCGAGCTGCTCCCACGTGCGGCCGCTGGAGATGTGCCAGGTAGCCGCCTGGGCGACCTTCTGCGAGATGGCCCCGCTCGCGAGCGCCGTCATCACGTCCTGCAGCCGCGGGTCACTCGAGCAGGTGTCGATCGCGGTCATGCGGTACGGCACGCGCGGCGACGGCTCCCGCTTGCCGTGATCGAGGCACACGGTCGCAACTCGGAGCGTTCGCGTCCGCTCGGGGGGGAGCGAGAATGGACCGCCGCCTCCCATACCGCCGCCCATACCGCCGCCCATGCCACCGCCCATCCCGCCACCCATGCCACCCATGCCACCGCCGCCCACGTTTTGAGGCTGGCCACCGATGCCGCCGGCACCGAACCCTCCGGCGCCACCACCCTGCATGCCCATCTGGGCGAGCACCGGGACACCGGCAAACCCGGCAGGAAGCCGCAGGGATAGCGGGCGGTCGCTGCGATTGGTCACGATCACCTGGGCAGATCGCGAATCATTCGGGATGAACTTCACATCGACGAGCCCTGCCGCCTCGGCAGCGAGCACGTCCTGGATTTCAGCGGGCGTTGCCGATGCCATCCGCCTCGACTCACGGGCGAAGACGGGGGCGACGAGCGCCGCCGTCAGAGGCAGCGCGAGGAGAAAACGCATCGTGACCATGATGGAGCCTCACAGTGGCGAGGGCGAACCCTCGCTGGAAGGCAGTCTCGGGCAGGCCGCGATCGGCCGGCGCAGACGCCACGCACTAGTATGCAATCGGATCCCGGCGCAGGAAAAAAGCCGATTTTGACCGTAGAAATCGGTGGTGCCGGATATGCCGGGTATACCGGGAGTCGAAGGCGACCCGGGAAACCAGGATCAACGCTTGGAGAACTGCGTGCCACGGCGGGCACCGCGGAGTCCGTACTTCTTGCGTTCCTTCATACGGCCGTCACGGGTCAGCATCCCACTCTGGCGGAGCGGTTCAGCCAGTTCGGCGTCAAACACCTTCAATGCCCGGGCAATGCCGAGGCGGCACGCGCCCGCCTGGCCGGTCGGACCGCCACCGTCAACGGTGATCGTGACCTTCACTTCGCCACGCTTACCGAGTTGCTCAAGAGCCCCTGCGACGAGCGCCCGATCCTTGACGGTGGGGAAGTAGGCATCGAGTTCACGACCGTTGACGGTGATCTCGCCACCGCCGGCCTTGAGCCGAACGCGGGCCACCGCCGTCTTCCGACGACCGGTCGCAATGATCTCATCGCCACGCCTCGCCGACTTCACGCCCTGCTCAACCGCCATCACGTGCCTCGCTCGCCCTAGAGTTCGAAATGTCTGATATGTCGTTCAAATCCGGCTGATCGTCACCCAGGCCATTCGCGGCCCGTCTGCCCGTCGCTCCCAGCCCCGTTCAGGCACCAAGATCGATCGGCTCCGGCTGCTGAGGCTGGTGAGGATGCTCGCTGCCGGCATACACCTTGAGTTTGTCCAGCATCTTCCGGCCGAGTCGGGACTTCGGCAGCATTCGCCGCACAGCCTCTTCGATGATCAGTTCGGGGCGACGGTCACGGCGATGTTCCGCGGTCTCCGACTTGAGTCCCTGGTAGCCCGTGTACCAGCGATACATCTTCTGCTGCCACTTCTTCCCGCTGAACTCGACCTTGTCGGCATTGATCACCACCACGTGGTCGCCGGTGTCGATGTGCGGGGTGTATGTCGGCCGGTGCTTGCCCATCAGCACCATCGCGATGGCGGTCGCCAAGCGGCCCACGCGACGCTCGCTGGCGTCGACGACCCACCACCGCTGCTCCACCTCGCCGGGCTTGGCCATGTACGTCTTCATCTGTCGCTCAACCGTCCGTCTCTCGGAATTCTGTGAATGGGACTACCTTCGGCCGCAGGCCGGGAAGAACTGCGGAGATTAACAATGGCTTCCTTCACCAGCAAGCGGAGCGGCCGCAGAACGGCGAAAACGGGCCTGCCAGCGTGGGGACCGGTCACCGCCCCGGGCAGGGACTCGTGGACTCGGGCCCCCGCCGAGGCAAGAATCGACGTCGGCCCTGCCGTTTCATCACCCCTGTCAAACGCTGCCGCATGAAAGTTGCAGTCCTCAAGGAAACCGCCTCGGGAGAACGCCGGGTGGCCGTTGTGCCGGCCGGGGTGCCGGCCCTCGAAAAGGCGGGCCTCACCGTGGCCGTCGAGGCGGGGGCCGGAGTGGCGGCAGGATTTTCCGACGACGACTACCGTTCTGCGGGAGCGACGATCGCCACCCGCGACGAAGCCCTCGCGGCCGACGTCGTCCTGACCGTTCGTACCTGCGGCGCCGCCGGCGACGGTTGGCACGCCGACTGCGAACAGCTGCGGCCGGGCACCGTGCTCGTGGGACTCTGCGACCCGCTTTCATCCACGGACGCCTGCCGGGAAGCGGCTGACCGCGGGGCAACCCTCTTCGCCCTCGAACTCGTCCCCCGGATCACCCGGGCCCAGAGCATGGATGTGCTCTCCAGTCAGGCCAACATCGCCGGCTACCGGGCCGTGATTGTGGCTGCCGCGGCGTTGCCGCGAATCCTGCCGATGATGACGACCGCCGCCGGCACGCTCACGCCCGCCAAGGTGCTCGTGCTTGGCGCGGGGGTGGCCGGCCTTCAGGCGATCGCTACCGCGAAGCGACTGGGTGCACAGGTCAGTGGCTACGACGTGCGGCCGGCGGTGAAGGAGCAAGTGCAGAGCCTGGGAGCGAAGTTCGTGGAACTGCCCCTCGAGACGGGCAGCAGCGAGGCGGCCGGTGGCTATGCCAGGGCGATGGGCGAGGAGTTCTACGCCAAGCAGCGTGACCTGCTCGGCAAGGTGGTGGCCGACTCGGACATCGTCGTGTGCACCGCACTCATCCCCGGCCAGCAGGCGCCGGTGCTCGTCACGGCCGACATGGTGCGGCGGATGCGGCCGGGCAGCGTGGTCGTCGATCTGGCCGCGGAGCGCGGGGGCAACTGCGAGGGATCGAAGCCCGACGAGACCGTCGTCGTGACTGGCGTCACCATCCTCGGCCCCACCAACCTGCCGGCCGAAGTGCCGTTTCACACCAGCCAGCTCTACTCAAAGAACATCGTCACGTTCCTCACGCACCTCGTGAAAGCGGGCCTGCCCACCATCTCGCCCGACGACGAAATCTGCCGCGACACGCTGGTGGCCCACGGCGGCGAACTCGTCCACCCAAAGGTCCGGGAGCGGGCGGGGCTGCCGCCCCTTGCCCCCGTGACCCCGCCACAGCCCTGAACCCCGCGTCACCTCGCACGGAACGCCAGCCATGTCGCCCTCGCTGCTGATCCCGCTCCTCGCCGACGTGGCGGTCGCCGAAGATCCGGCCACCCGGTTCATCCGGCTGCTGACCGTCTTTCTGCTGGCGATGTGGGTGGGCTTCGAGGTGATCACGAAGGTGCCACAGCGGCTCCACACGCCGCTCACGAGCGGCTCCAATGCGATCTCGGGCATCACGGCGGTGGGGGCGATCGTCGTGGCCGGTGCGATGGCCACCCGGTTCGGCTCACTGCTCGGCCTGCTCGCGGTGGTCCTCGCCATGATCAACGTCGTGGGCGGCTTCGTCGTCACGCATCGGATGCTCGAGATGTTCAACCCGAAGAAGAAGTAGCCGCATGTCGAGCCAGGCCTGGATCAACCTCGCGTACCTCGCAGCCTCGATGCTCTTCATCGTGGCCTTCAAGCTCATGACCGGCCCCCGCACGGCCGTGAAGGGCAACTACCTCGGCGCCGCCGGCATGGCGATCGCCCTGATCGCCGCCTGCTGCGAGGGGCCCGTCGTCGAACGGCTGCGGGCGGTCGGTTGGGGCGGCCTCGTCACGGTCGGAATCGCCGCGGCCATCGGCTCGGCCATCGGAGCCGCGATGGCGGTCAAGTATCCGATGACAGGCATGCCGCAGATGGTGGCCCTGCTCAATGGCTTCGGCGGGGCCGCCTCAACGCTCGTCGCCGGCGCCGAACTCTGGAACATGACGGCAGCCGCGAAGAGCGATGCCCCGGCCGTTGCCCAGCTCGCAGCCACCAATCTCGCCCCGTGGACGCAGTTCGCGATCGCCACCGCCCTCACCGGCCTGATCGGCGCCGTCACGTTCTGGGGAAGTTTTGTCGCGTTCGCAAAGCTCGAGGAGTTGCCGCGGTTCAAGCAGGCGTGGACCAATCCCAACCGTCACTGGATCAACCTCGGGCTCGCCGTGGTCACGCTCCTGCTCATCTGGGGGCTGTGCGTCTACCCCCGATCCGTCCTCCTCTACTGGCTGCTGGTGATCGTGGGCAGTGTCCTCGGCTGCACGCTCACGATGCCGATCGGTGGTGCCGACATGCCCGTCGTGATCTGCCTGCTCAACAGCTATTCGGGCCTGGCTGCCGCCGCGGCCGGATTCGTGATCGACAACTCGGTGCTCGTGATCGCCGGGTCGCTCGTCGGCGCCTCGGGGCTCATCCTCACGGCGATCATGTGCAAGGCCATGAATCGCTCGCTCGTCGGCGTGCTCTTCGGCGGCCTCGGCACCACGACCGCGGCCAACGCCGATGACGTCTATGCCGGCAAGGTGAAAAGTGCCAGTGCCGAGGAGATCGCGATGGTGCTCGAAGGGGCCAGTCGCGTGGTGATCGTGCCGGGCTACGGCCTCGCGGTCGCCCAGGCCCAGCATGCCGTCCGCGAACTCGCCAATGCACTCGAGAAGCGGGGCACGACGGTCGAGTACGCGATTCACCCTGTGGCGGGGCGGATGCCGGGCCACATGAACGTGCTCCTGGCAGAAGCCGACATTCCGTATGAAAAGCTCCGGGAGATGGATGACATCAACCCGACGTTCCCGGAGACCGACGTGGTGATCGTGATCGGAGCCAACGACGTGGTAAACCCGGCGGCTCGGACCGATCCGAAGAGCCCGATCGCAGGAATGCCGATCCTCGACGTCGACAAGGCGAGGACGGTGGTGGTGGTGAAGCGGTCGCTCTCACCAGGCTTCGCCGGCATCCCCAACCCGCTGTTCGCCGCCGACAACACGCTGATGTACTTCGCCGACGGCAAGAAGGCGATTCTCGATCTCACGGCGGCTCTCCAGAAGGGCTGAGCGGCCGCCATTCCACCGCAGGATGCCATCCTGCGGCTCCGTGGGTGGCTGCAACACCTGCCCGTCGTACGTGCAGGTTGTCAACCTGCACATGACCGCAGCACCTCGGCCCAGAGCGAGTCGGAGACGAGCAGGCCCTCGCGGGTGAGGCGGATGCAGTCGCCGTCATCGGTGGCGAGGCCGGCATCGATCCAGTGGTGGAGCGGCCCGGCAATCAAGGCGTCGAGATCGAAGCCGCTCGCCGCGCGAAAGGCGGTGCGGGCGATCCCGGCACGGCGGCGGAGGCCCACCACGATCCGCTCGCGGGCCGCGTCCTCGGCCGTCATCGCATCAACATCACCCGTGAAGTCGGCCCCGGCGAGCACCTTGTTCATCCAGGTGGTGGTGGAGCGATGGTTCGTGATGCGCGTGCGGCCGTCGAACCGCGCTGCTCCCGGCCCAAACGCCTCCCACGGCCGGCAGTCCCAGTAGGCCTCATTGTGGCGGCAGCGTCCCTTCGGCTTCGCGAAGTTGGAGACCTCGTAGTGCTCGAAGCCCGCGGCCTCGAGCCGGTCGATCGCAACCTCGAACATCGCCCGCTCGACCGGGTCGTCGACCGGTCGCAGCAGCCCCTTCGCCCGCTGCGACTCGAACGCCGTGCCCTTCTCCCAGGTGAGGCAGTAGACCGACACATGCTGCACGCCAAGGGCCACCGCGGCGGCGAGGTCGGCCTCCACGGCGGCGAGCGACTGGCCCGGTGCGGCCGTCATCAGGTCGAGGCTCACCGTGAACCCCGCCGGCACGAGGAGATCGACCGCGCGGCGAACATCATCGGGGCCGTGATCCCGATCGAGCGCTCGCAGCGTGGCCGCGTCGAGCGATTGGCCGCCGAGGCTCATGCGGGTCACACCGCACGTGCGCAGTGCGGCCACGAGGTCGGGCGTCACGTCGAGCGGATTGGCCTCGACCGATACTTCCGCGCCGGCGACGGGCCGCAGCCGCTCATGCAGCACGGCGAACAGCCGCTCGAGGCCCGCGGGTCCGAGGTGCGAGGGCGTACCGCCGCCGAGGTAGAGCGTGTCGAGATCGAGAGGAACCGGGCATCGCTCCAGTTCCCTGCCGACCGCCTTCACGTATCGGTCGATCAGGTCGTCGCGGCCGGCTACGAGCGTGAAGTCGCAGTAGCCGCAGCGGTGCCGGCAGAACGGCACGTGGACGTAGGCGAATCGGGGCGGTGGCGATAGAGACGACATGCTGCCGTGGAACTGCGAAGGACCGGGAGGGTATGCCGACCCGCGGGAAGTGAATTTACACGTGGGTACCGGTTGGCAACCGGCGCATGAAGCAGGACCAGCCTTGATCCACCGCAGGTTGACAACCTGCGGCTACGTGGGCAGTTCCAACCGGCGGCGATAATCGCAGCCTCACAGCCAGATGTTCAGCCGGCCGTCGAGCATGTCGGGGATCTTCTTGGCGAGGATCCGCCGGATGCGTTCGTCGGTGTACCGAGTCGAGAAATGCGTGGCGATCACCAGTTCGTTGCGGAACCGCTCGCGGCGGGCGAGCAGGTCGTCGAGGTGCATGTGGCCGAACTTGTGAATCTTTTCCTTGCGGTGGGAGTGGGCCACGAAGGTGAGCTCCGTGATCAGCACCTGCGCCTCGAACATCGCCGGGCAGCGGTCGAGGCCCTCAGGAGAACTGTCGCCCAGGTAGGCCACCAGTGGCGTCCGCAGCTCCTGCGTGACGTCCACACCCGAGAGCCGGAGATCCCGGATCTTGTCGCCGGGCAACCCCTGATACTCGTGCTTGAGCTTCCGCCGCCGGTCCCAGACCACGAAGCCGACGCTCGGAATCGTATGGCAGGTGCCCGACACCGTGACCACGTGCTCGCGGGAGAGCTCGATCTCATCGCCGGGCCGTGCAGGCAGGAGCGTGCAGGGCAGCCGGCCGCGGTCGAGCCGGCTCACCGCCTTGAGCAGCCGCTCGATCGGTTCGATCGCCGATTCTGGAAGGTAGATCGTGGGCGGCTCCATCTTCATCATCCGCCGCCGGGCCACATAGACGGGGAGCGCCGCGATGTGGTCGAGGTGGGTGTGCGTAATGAACCACGTGGCCGTGGCCATGAAGCCCCAGGGCTGCGAGCCGAGGTCGAAGCCAAGCTTGAGCTCCGGGATCCGCCAGCAGCTCTGCACCGCGGCCCGCGAATAGCCCTCGATCGTGAGCCCCTTGTGGACGAGGGTACGGTAGGGCGAGTTGTCGATCATGCGGCGTCGGTCGGTGGGGTGGTGATGGCGGGGTGTCGCGGCGATGGGGGTTCGAGCCAGATCTCGTCGAAGAGTTGTTCCTGCCTGGTCGCAAGCTTTCCACGGCGCACAAGCTCGAGCGCCGCAAGAAAGATGCCGACGATCCGCGATCGGGGCATATCGTCATCGAAGAGGCTCGTGAATGCCACCCTCCCCTGCTCCGCCACGAGCGCCTCGATGCGGGCGGCATGCGTCTCGATCGGCGTGTCATCGTGGACGATCTGCCTAGGCCGCCGCTTCTCCCGCTTGGCCATCACCCGTGACATCGCCCCGACGAGGTCCCAGACGTGGACGTCGGCGATCGCAACCTCCGCCGGTGCCGCCCTGCCGGCCGTGTCGTCCGCAGCCTGCCTCGCGAACCGCAGTTCCCAGTGCCGCGCCCGATCCTCGAGCATCGTGGCGGCGTCGCGGTACTGCTTGTATTCGAGCAGCCGCTGCACGAGGTCCTCGCGGACGAGCTCGACCGGCTCCTCCGTCTCCTCGGGACGTGGCACGAGGGCCCGGGCCTTGATCTCGAGCAGCACGCTGGCGAGATCGACGAACTCGCCCACCTGCTCGATGGCGAGGCCCTCGAGCACGTCGAGGTAGGCCACAAACTCCGCCGCGATGGCGGCGATCGGCACCTCCGTCACGTCCACCTCGTGCTTCTTGACGAGATAGAGGAGCAGGTCCATCGGCCCGGAAAAGACATCGAGGTCGACTTTGAACTCCACAACCACCTCGCCGCCGCACCGCGTGACTCGTGCCGAACGCCTGCGGGCAATCATAGGGAACCCCTTCCCTCCGCTGAACGCCGGATTCGACGGTAGACTCGCCGTATGGACACCGACCGCCTCTGGGCCCCCTGGCGACTGGGTTATGTGCAGGGTGCTGCCGCCGCCGCTGAACCCGACGTCGGGACGCCCGCCTGGCGGCCCGGGGCTGATCACGCCTGCTTTCTTTGCAGGGCCGCAGCCGTCGCCACCGCACACGATCGCGTTCTCGGCATCGTCGAGCGGACACCGCTGTCGATCGTGGTGACGAACCGCTATCCCTATGCCAATGGCCACCTGCTCGTGGCCCCGCTCGACCACCGAGCCTCGCTCGTCGACCTGCCCGACGACGTGCTGCTCGACCTCCAGCAGCGGATCGTCGCGTGGTGCCGAACGATGACACGATCGATGCAGGCTCAGGGCTTTAACGTTGGCTTGAACCTCGGTCCCGTGTCGGGCGCCGGCGTGCCGGGGCACCTGCACTGGCACATCGTGCCGCGGTGGCCAGGCGACGTGAACTTTATGCCGGTGGTAGCGGGCGTGCGGGTGCTGCCCCAGTCGCTCGACGCCCTCTGGGAACAGCTCACCAAGGCCGCTGCGGAGGATCCCGCTTGACCGCGAACGCCTCCGGCTGGAGCCAGCCCGACTGGCGGACTCGCGAGAGCCTCCTGCTCGCCCCGTGGGCGATGCACGCCGTCGATTCGGCGGGCCGCGTCCATCCCGAGCCCCCTCACCAGTTTCGCAGCCCCTACCAGCGCGACCGCGACCGGATCGTTCACTCAGCGGCGTTTCGGAGGCTCGCCCACAAGACGCAGGTCTTCACCGGCTACCACGGCGACTACCACCGCAGCCGGCTCACGCACACGCTCGAGGTGACGAGCATCGCCCGCACCCTCGCCCGCGCGCTCGCCCTGAATGAAGACCTTGTCGAGACGCTGGCGCTCGCGCACGACATCGGCCATCCGCCGCTCGGCCACGCCGGCGAGGACACGCTCGCCGAGTTGCTCCGCGACGAGGGGGGCTTCAACCACAACGCCCAGGCGCTGCGGATCATGGAGTTTCTGGAGACCCGCTATCCCGAGTTCCCGGGCCTCAACCTCTCCCGCGAGGTGCTCGACGCCCAGGCGACACGAAAGAAAGACGGCACCGCTCCCGCGCCGCTTCTCGAGGCCCAGGTGGTCGATGCCGCTGACTCGATCGCCTACGACACCCACGACGCCGACGACGCCGTCGAACTCGGCCTGGTGACGCTCGAGGAGCTCTCCGCATTACCGCTGGTGGCCGACGCCGCCGCCCGCGTCGCAGCCCGCCACGGGAAACTCTCGGGGACCGACGCCCGCCGGGCAATCCTGCACGAACTGGTCGATGACCAGGTTGCCGAGTTGATCCGCGAGACGAGATCCACGATCGACACCTTGGGGATCGACTCCGTGGCCAAGGTGCGGCAGGTGTATCGCGGCAGCGACGGCGTTCCCGGCCGCCGGATCGTCGCCCATGCTCCCGATCTCGCGGCTGGCAAGCGGCAACTCGAGCGGTTCCTGTTCGAGCGGGTCTACCGCAGCGGCAGGGTGCTGGAGGTGCGGGTGCCGGCCCAGCGGAAACTGACCGAACTCTTCGAGTGGTACGCGGCCCATCCCGACGACCTGCCGGCGGGATACCGCCACCGGACTGAAACGCTTGGCCTCCGCCGCAGCGTGGCCGATTACATCGCCGGCATGACCGACCGGTTCCTGGAGTTCGACCACCAGCGACGGCTGGCGGGCTCTTCTCGATAGCACGGACCGCGTGGCAGGCGAAGGGGTCGGGGCGAGGCTGGCGAGCGTCGGCTATCCTGCCGTGGGCGAGCCAACTCGCACCGCCCCGGAGCCGGGTTTGGCTCAGGCGGCGGCGCCCCCCGGGGGTCGTTGGTAGACTTTCTCAAACTCGTCAGTCTCGCGGCTGATCGCTTCTCGCCCCGCACGGTTTCCGACCATGGCACTGCTCGTCCTCCGCGCGATCTTCGTGATGGTGTCGGTGGGGATCGCCGTGCTCATCTTCAACTCCCCGGCGGTGCAGGCATCGCCGACCTGGGTGCCGTGGGCGATCCTTGCGGGCATGGTCGCCCTGCCGCTCACCGTGATCGGCTTCGACGGATTGATCCGCCGCAAAGAGTTGACCACGATCACGGCGATTTACTTCGGCCTCCTGATCGGCGTGTTCCTCACCTACGTGACGATGCTCGCGCTGCAGCCGGTCATGCCCCTGAGCCAGAACGATCCGCTCCACTCCTGGCTCCCGCTGATCGTCGGCTCCGTGCTCTGCTACATCTGCACGAGCCTGCTCATGCAGACCCGTGATGACTTCCGGTTCCTGATCCCGTATGTCGAGTTCGCCCGCGACGTCCGCGGCCTCAGGCCCAACGTGCTCGACGCCTCGGCGATCGTGGACGGCCGGATCGCCGACCTCGCCGAGGCGGGCGTGTTCGAGAGCCGGTTCGTAGTGCCGTCGTTCGTGCTCGACGAGCTTCAGGTGGCCGCCGAATCAAGCGACCGCCAGAAGCGGACGAGGGGCCGCCGCGGCCTCGACGTGCTGGCCCGACTCCGGGAAAACGACGCGATTGACATCGACGTCATCAGCCCACGGCAGGAGTCGCACGACGAGCTCTCGACGGAGACCCGCGTGATCGATCTTGCCCGCGAACTCGGCGGCCGCATCATCACGGTCGATCTCAGCGCCGCCAAGCTCGCGGGCGTCCGCACCGTGCCGGCGATCAACGTCAACGACGTGGCCGCGGCGCTCAAGCCGTCATTCGTGCCGGGTGACGCGGTGAGCGTGCGGCTCGTCAAGCAGGGCGAGGAGCCGGATCAGGCAGTTGGGTATCTCGAGGACGGCACGATGGTGGTGGTGGAGAACGGCCGCGACCAGATCGGCCACACGGTCCGCGCCAGTGTCACCAGCACCCTGCAGACCTCGGCAGGCCGGCTCGTCTTCGCACGGCCGGCGTAGTCCGTCGCCGTGCCGGACCGCGGCTCCCTGTCACCCGTCGACCATGCCCTCCCCTCGCCACAGTTTTTGCTCGAGCAGCCTCATCCTGGCGGTCAGCTGGACGGGCGTCGCATCCGCCTTGGCCGAGGATCATCCGGGCCTCGCGATCTACCGAGAACACTGCGTGCGATGCCATGGCGAGAATGGTGTCGGCACGGCCGGCGTGCCGGACCCGCTCATCGGCGAACGCTCCATCAACCAACTCGCCGCCTACATCGACGAGACCATGCCCGAGGACGATCCGTCGCGGGTCGCGGACGAGGCCGCCCGACAGGTCGCTGAGTTCATCCACACCGCCTTCTATTCCCCCGTCGCCCGCGACCGCCATCGGCCGGCGCGCGTCGAACTCTCCCGGCTCACCGTGCGGCAGCATCGAACCGCCCTCGCTGACATCGTGGGCAGCTTCCGCAGAGATGGGCCCGCCATCGACGCGGCGCGAGGCCTGAAGGGGGAATACTTCAAGACCGGCGAGTTCAAGCGTCGCGAGGGACTCGTCTTTGAACGGACTGATCCGGCGATCGCCTTCGACTTCGGCACGGCCGGACCGGCACCAGGCGCGATCGAGCCGACACGGTTCGCAGTCCTCTGGACCGGAGCGATCGTGCCAACGGAAACCGGCGTGCACGAGTTTGCGATCCGCACCGAGCAGGCCGCGAAACTCACGCTGAACGGCGACCCCGACGACACGGCCCTGATCGACGCCGCCGTCAAGTCGGGAAGCGACACCGAGTACCGGGCTACCGTCTTCCTCCTCGGCGGCCGGACGTACCCGCTCACGCTCAAGTTCTGGCGGGCGAACCAGGGTGTCAAAAAAGAGGAAATCGAACCGGCACCGCCGGCATCGATCCGGCTGCTCTGGAAGCCCCCCCACGGCACGCTCGAGACCGTGCCGGAACGAGCGCTGATTCCGAGCGATACCCCACAGGTCTTCACACTCACAACGCCGTTTCCGCCCGACGATCGGTCGATCGGCTACGAGCGCGGCACGAGCGTGTCGGAGGAGTGGCTCGCGGCCACGACTGCGGCTGCGATCGAGACCGCCGACTATGTGCTTGGCCACGTCGAGCGACTCGCTCACGTAAAGCGCGACGCGCCAGATCGCGAGGCACGCCTGCGGGAGTTCGCCGCGAGGTTCGCCGAACGGGCGTTCCGACGGCCGCTCACCGACGACCTGCGCGCCCTGGTCGTCGACAGATCATTCGCCGACGCTCCTGACCTCGACACGGGCCTCCGCCGGTCGCTCTTGGCGACGCTCGGCTCGCCGCGGTTTCTCTTTCGGGAAGCCGGCGGAGCCGATGACGCCTTCACCGCGGCTGCGCGGCTGTCGTTCGGACTCTGGGACTCGATCCCCGACGCGCCGCTGCGGGAGGCCACAGCCCGAGGTGAACTGACGACCACCGACCAGATCCGCGGCCAGGCGGAGCGGATGGTGCAGGACCGGCGGACTCGGGCCAAAGTCCGTGACTTCCTCTTTTCGTGGCTGCGGGTCGATCTTGGGCCCGAACTCGCCAAGGATCACTCCCGTCATCCCGAGTTCACGCCGGAGGTGGCGGCCGACCTGCGGACGAGCCTCGAACTGTTTCTCGACGACACGGTCTGGGGTGGCGGGGACTTTCGCCGCCTGTTCACCGACGACGAACTGCCCGTCAACGGCAGGCTGGCGCCGCTCTACGGCGCGACGCTGCCCGCAGACGCGGGCTTCACCCGCGTCCGTCTCGACGACGGCCGGCGGGGCGGCGTGCTCTCGCATCCGTATCTGATGAGCGTGCTGTCGTACCCCGCCTCCACGTCGCCGATCCACCGTGGCGTGTTCCTGGCCCGCAGCGTGCTGGGCAACACCTTGCGGCCTCCACAGGAGGCGATCGCGCCGCTGCCACCGGAGCAACACCCCGACCTCACCACTCGAGAGCGGGTCGCACTGCAGACGAGCGGCGTGGCCTGCCAGACCTGTCATACGCTGATCAATCCGCTCGGCTTCGCACTGGAGGAGTTCGACGAGATCGGTCGGTACCGTACCGCCGAACGATCGGCGAAGGACGAGAGGGCGATCGATGCTTCGGGTTCCTACCAGCCCCGCACAGGTCCGCCCGCCACGTTCCGCGGCGGACGCGAACTCGGAGCCTACGTGGCCGACAGCCACGACGCGCAGGAGGCCTTCGTCCAGGCGTTGTTCCACGCCTTGGTGAAGCAGCCGGTGCGGGCCTGGGGCACCGATACGCTCGAAGGGCTCACGAGGTCGTTCGCAGCGTCGGGGTTCGACATCCGTCGCCTGCTGGTCGATATCATGGAGGTGGCGGCGGTGCCGCCGCGGCTCGACGTCGCCTCCACGCCCGACCCGGAGCCCACCCCATGACCCTGCCCGGCACTCTTTCGCGCCGCGATCTGCTGCGACGTCTCGGCGTCGGGTCGGCGGTGCTGCCCTTCCTCGGCAACCTGCCGAGCCTGGCCGTGGCGACGGCGTTGCCGAAGCAGCGGCTGGTGGTCGTGTTCAGCCCGGATGGCGTGGTGAAGAAGAACTTCTGGCCGGCCGAGTCGAGCGCTTTCGGCAACCGCGACCTGCCGCCGATCCTCGCCCCCTTCACTCCCTTCAAGGACCGGCTCCTGACGCTCAAGGGAGTCAATAACAACGTCACGGGCGATGGCGACGGCCACATGCGGGGCATGGGATGCCTGCTCACCGGCATCGAGCTCCTCCCTGGCAACGTGCAGGGGGGCAGCGACACGCCGGCCGGCTGGGCGAGCGGCATTTCGATCGACCAGGAGATCAAGCACCACCTGCAGGCGAGCCCCGGATTGGCCACGCGCTTTGGCTCGCTCGAGTTCGGCGTCCTCGTGCCCAACAAAGCCGATACCTGGACGCGGATGGTCTACGCCGGCCCCAACAAGCCCGTGGCGCCAATCGACGATCCCTACCAGATGTTCGCGAAGCTCTATGGCGAAACGAGAGACCGCGAAAGCCTGCGGAGCGTGCTCGACGAGGTCCGCGAGGATCTGGCCCGCGTCACCGCCGCGCTGCCCACCGAGGATCGGCGGATTCTCGAGGAGCACGCGGCGCTCGTCCGCGGCCTGGAGCGCGACCTCGCCGACCAGCGCTCCACCGTCGCACACCCCGTGCCCGCACTCGAGCAGGGTGTGATCGAGCAGAATGATCAGATGCCGAGGATCAGCCGAATGCAGATCGAGCTCCTCGTGTCGGCGCTCTCCGCCGACTTCACCCGGGTCGCCACGCTGCAATACACCAACTCCGTCGGCCAGCCTCACATGACCTGGCTCGGTGTCGACGAGGGCCAGCATGAACTCTCCCACGAGCCCAACTCCAACGAGGCGGCGCAGGAGAAACTCACGAAGATCAACACCTGGTACGCGGGCGAAATCGCCCACCTCGCACAGCGGCTCGCCGAGACGCCCGAACCTGGGGGCGACGGTTCGCTCCTCGACCATACGACGATCGTCTGGACGAATGAACTCGGCGAGGGCAACTCCCATTCCCGCGACGACATTCCCTGGGTGCTCGTCGGCGGTGGCCTCGGGTTCACCACCGGCCGCGCCCTCGAGTTTCCGAGCGTGCCGCACAACCGCTTCCTGATCACGCTCGCCCACGCGATGGGTCACACCAGCCTGATTCGGTTCGGCAACCCCGACCACTGCGGCGAGGGCCCACTGACGGGCCTTGCCTGACCGGCGGGCAGCCATCATGCTGCCCGAGGCATGACAGCCTCCCCGCCAGCCGCCGACGCCCCCGCTCGCGCCGTGGAGGCGATCGCGACAGCCCGCCACCCGCTCCTCACCGGGCTGGTTGCCGCGAATGCCGCGGTCGCAGTGGCAGCTTGCGACCTCGCCGAGGCGGCGGGCGCGGCGATCGATCCAGGATCGCCAGAAACAGCCCGTGTCTCGGGGCCCATCTTCGCCAGGATCGGCGGGGTGATGGCGGCACCGGAGGAACTCCGGGACCGCGCCGATCTCGCGATCCTCTGGTTCTGCGATCCCGAGCGGTCGGCACCAGGATTCGTCGAGCGATTCGTCATGCGGCCGGTCAACGGCAGGCCGCGACACACGATCGCCGTCGGCCCAGCCGACGGGCACATGAACGGGACCCATCACCGCCACTGTGGCATCGCCGCCACTGCCGCCGTCGATCTCGCCCGACTCGTTGAGGCCGTGGTGCGCGATGTCGCCATCGAAGAGGCCGCGTGCAATCCGGCGGTGCTCGACGCGGCACGGGAGATCGCAGCTGCCATCGCCGCCGCCCACACGGTGGCAATCGTCACCGACTGGTTGGCCGACGACGTGGGACTCGCCGCCTGGAGCACCGCATCGCTCGTGCGGGCGGTGGCGCATGAAAAACCCGCCTTCGAAGTGCCGCTCGGCGATCGAGACGACGCCGCGGTGGCCGCCTGCACGTGGCGGTATGGCGCGGCCGGGGCGATCGAGCGGGCCGACCGCCACGGGGGCCGCTTTCTCCCTGCCGAGGCCGATGCCGTGCGGCTGCTCGACCGCCGCGAGGTGGACTGCGTGGTTGTCGTGGGCGAGGCCACCGCCAACGTCGCGGCGGCGATCGACCGCGCCGCCGGAGCCGTGTCCGTCGTGCGGCTGGCGGCCGATGCATCAGCGCTGCGGTCGCTCGCAGCCCGCATCGCCGCGTCGGGAGCGACCGCATGACACCAGCCACGGCCGACCGCCTCGTGCTCGCGCAGGGCACGATCCACGATCCCGCCACGGGCCGAGATGGCGTCATCGACGACATCTGGATCGAGCGAGGCACGATCGTACCGCGGCCCGCCGATGCCCGCGGCTTTCATCGGATCGACTGTACGGGCCTCGTGGTCATGCCTGGCGGCGTCGATCTCCACAGCCACGTCGCGGGGCCAAAAGTCGGGTTCGGCCGCCGGATCGCGCCGCAGCTCGCCCGCCGCGAAGGCGCGCCGGCGGCGGTGCCCACGATCCATGCCACCGGCGCGGCCTACGCCGCCCTCGGCTACACCACCGTCTTCGATGCCGCCATCGCCACCTCTGCGGCTGCCATGGCCCACCTCGAACTCGCCGATCTGCCGATCCTCGACAAGGGGATCTATCTGCTCGCGGCCGACGACACCGCGGTGCTCGCCGCGCTCGCCCGTGGCGACGCCCGCGAGACCGAGCGGGTCGTGGCCGCTGCAGTGACCGCAGGCCGCGGCTGGGCCGTGAAGGTCGCGAATCCCGGCGGCGCGGCGTTCTGGCGGCAGGGCCGCGGCGACCACCACGACCTCGACGCGGCGATTCCAGGCCATGACCTCACGCCGCGGCTCCTGCTGGAGCGGCTCGCCAACGCCGTGCAGGCGATTGGCCTGCCGCATCCGCTCCACGTGCACACGGCGAACCTCGGTCTGCCGGGCAACTGGCGGACGCTCCTGGAGACGATGCGGTCGCTCGACGGCCGGCGCGCCCATCTCGCCCACGTGCAGTTCCACAGCTACTCGGGCGGCGACCTCGACGAGGGCTCGTTCGGCTCGGGCGTGGCCCCGCTCGTCGAGTTCTTCAACGCCCACGACTCGCTCACGCTCGACGTCGGTCAGATCCTGTTTGGCGAAACGGTGGCGATGACGGGCGATTCAGCCGCCGCGGAACACCTCGCCCACGCCACGGGCGTGCCCTGGGTCGCGCACGATCTCCACCTCTCCGGGGGCTGCGGCGTGCTGCCGATCGCCTACAAGGAAAAGAGCCTGATCCATGCCTGGCAGTGGGCGATCGGCCTGGAGTGGTTTCTCTCGGCGAGCGATCCCTGGCGGGTCGCGCTCACCACCGACCATCCCAACGGCGCCCACTTCACCGCCTACCCGCATCTGATGGCGCTGTTGGGCGACGCCGCCTTCCGCCGGGCCGCCTTCAACCGCATCCACCCGGCCGTGCGGAAGCGGAGCCCGCTGAAGGATCTCGACCGCGAGTATTCGCTCCAGGAGCTCTGCATCGTGACGCGGGCCGCCCCGGCGCGGATCGCGGGCCTGAAACACAAGGGCCATCTCGGCCCGGGTGGCGACGCCGACCTCACGCTGTATCGCCCCGACCGCGACCTCGCACGGATGTTTTCGATTCCGGCGAAGGTGTTCAAAAACGGCGTGCTCGTGGCGGAAGAGGGCCACCTCCGGGCCATGCCTCCGGGCACCACGCTCTCTGCCACCTGATCAGGCGAGTTCGTCAATCGCCGCCGCGAAGCCGGCGATCATCCGCGCGACCGGAAACGACTCAATCGCCCGCGCCCGCGCCGCAGCACCAAACCGCACCGCCTCGTCGGGCTTCTCGAGCAGGTGGAACGCCCGCCGCGGAAACTCGCTCTCGGGCAGCGGCGGCACGATCCAGCCCGTCTCGCCGCTCACCACCAACTGGCGGGCCGAATCGCTCGCCACCGCCACGGCCGGCACGCCCCGTGCCATCGCATCGAGGATCACGCCGCCGCAGGCCGTCGCGCCCGACTGCCAGACGTAGCTCACCTGGCCGAGCAGATCGGGCAGCAGATCGCAGTGCGGCATCACGAACAGCCGCTCGGCCAGTTGCTGCACGCGAGCCCGCCGCCAGAGCCTACGCACCTGCGGGCCGCCGCCGACCAGCACGTGCTGCATGCCCTTGCGAACCACGCCCAGTTGGTCGATGCCCCAGACGAGCTGCTCGAGGCGGGATTGCGCCACCAGCGGCATCACGGACAGCGTCCAGGTGCAGTCGGGATCGAGGCCAAGCCGCGCGGCGATCGCCTCACGGGCAGCCCCCGTCCCTTCGTCCGCCACGATGCCGGGGGGCACGGTCGATAACCGGCCGGCGGCGACGCCGCGTTGCCGGCATGCCTCGGCCACGATGTCAGATGTGGCCACGACGCGATCGCTGCGGCGCAGCCCACGGCCGAGCATGCCGCCGCGCGGCGGCACCGCCACGTGGGCCACCGTGCGAAGGCCTGGCGCGGAGAGCCGGGCCACGGCGGCCATGAACGCCTGCCGCCTACCGAACGAGACGAGCGTGCCTGCACCACGTCGGCGCACCAAGCCGACGAGCCGCGCCATCGCGGCCACGTCGGGCACGGGTCGCCGGCCGATGGCATGCACCGGCAGCCCCGCGTCACGGAGCCGCGCCGCCAAGCTCCCGCCGGCCGACGTGATCGCGACATGCACATTCCTGCCATCGGCTGCGAGCCCGCGGGCGAGCAACTCCACCTGCCGGCCGATGCCGACGGGGTCGAGCCCACGAACGGCGATCAGGAGCGGCTGGCGGGCTCTGTGCATCGTGCCTGTGAGGCGCGGGCGGCGGCGATGTCGTCATCGTCGAGGGCCGCAAGGTGCGGAAGGTGCCGCAGGTCACCGTCGAAGTCGAGACCGTAGCCCACGACGAACTTGTCGGGGATCTCGAAGCCGACGAAGTCGGGATCGATGTCCACCTCCGACCGGCCGGTCTTCCTGAGGAGCACGAGCGACCGCACGCTGGCCGCCCCGCGGCGGCGGAGTTCCTGAAGCAAGGCCTTGAGCGTGTGGCCGGTGTCGAAGATGTCGTCCACCAGCAGCACGTTCTGGCCAGACAGATCGGGAAGGAGGTCAAGCCGCAGTTCCAGTTCACCGGGTCGCGTGGCGGTGCCGCGATAACTGCTCGCCCACACCATGCTCACCGTCACCGGCCCCTCGAGGCGGCGGATCAGGTCGGCGACGAGCACGATGCTGCCCGTGAGCACGCCGACGACGACGAGCGGCCGGCGGCCGACCTCGCGCTTCACGTCGTCGGAGAGCCGGCCAATGCCGGCGGCGAGTTCGTCGGCCGAGAGAAGGATTTCCATCGTGTCGCGGTCCTGCGAGTCGTGTGCCGCCCCGTGGAGCCTGGTGGCGGAACGAGCAGGATAACGGCCCGACGGTCGGCTAGAATAGAGGCCGCTTTCCCCCGCTTGGCCGCTTCCCAAATGCTTCCTCCGCGCGCCCACTGGTCCGTGATCGAGGTCGGCGGGCATGCCTGCGAACTCCACACGCCTCCCGATCCCCTCCCGGGCCGGGCGGTCGTCTACCTCCACGGCGTCCGCGAGCGGTGGCTCCAGGACATGCCGGAGCTCACGGCCCTCGTGGAGCAGCACAGGCTCCCGGTGATCGCACCGCGGGCCGGACGCTCGTGGTGGCTCGACCGGATCGTGCCCTCGTTCGACCGTGACATCACGCCCGAGCGGTACGTAACCGAGACGATCCGCGGCGAGGTGGCACGGCGTTTCGGCGTGGAGTCTCCGGGCATCGCGCTGGTGGGCACGAGCATGGGAGGCCAGGGGGCGCTGCGGATCGCCTACCGGCACCCGGCAGTGTTTCCGGTGGCCGCCGCGATCGCGCCCGCGATCGACTTCCACCAGGCGATGCGGCAGGCGGGCGACCGCGATGACGGCGAATACTACGACACGCTCTGGCAGCTCTTCGGCGACGTGGAGCGGGCCCGGCAGGATACCGCGATCCTCCACGTGCATCCGCTCAACTGGCCGCGGCATCAGTGCTTCGCCAGCGACCCCGAAGATCTTCACTGGCACGACGGCGCCGCGCGGCTGCACAGCAAGCTGGTGGCACTCGGCATCCCGCACCGTGCGCTGCTCGAGCCGCGAGGCGGCGGACACAGCGTCGAGTATTACGACAAGGTCGCAGGTGACGTGATCCGGTTCGTGCTCGACGCACTCGACCAGGAGTCGCGCCGGCTGGCGTAGCACGGGCTCCTCGTAGCACATGTTGTTCACCTGTGGCACACCAGCGTTCACGACCGATCCCGTCCAAGCCCAACGCCGTCAGGCGTGGGACGCGGTCAGGATGAACACCGTCCAGCGTGAACGCGCCCGAGGCCTCACGGCCTTCGGCTTTCACGAGGCGCTTACGTGCCGGGCACGCGAGGCGGCGTAAG